>NZ_CP072913.1:2616538-2920961 GCF_017968885.1 Pseudomonas sp. Tri1
GTAGCCGAGCATCTGGCACAGCATTCGATTGGCTGCGATCCATTCACCGCTCATTCGCAGTAAGGCCAGGCCCGTGCCGGCGGAGTCGAACGCCAGGCGATAATCCTGTTCGGCAAGGTGGAGGTGTTCGGCGCGGCGGACTTTTATCAGGTAGGTGGACTGATGTGCTTTGTAGTCGAGCTGCACACTCAGCGTGTCGCCATTGGCCGACAGACTCTGGAAATGCCAGCTCCCCTTCAGTCGTGCATGGGTGAGATGCTGTTCGAACGTCAGCGGTTTTAGAGAAAACAGGGTGGGCAAGGGAGCAAGGGAGGCGGCGGTCTCGCTCAACCCTAACAATGCGCTGGCGCAGTCATCCATGATGAGCAGCACCCCTTGGGCATCCAGCAACAAGACACCCACGTCATCCGCGTCCTGCGTGAACGGCGCTGCTACCGCCATGGCTGAATCCATTCGCCTCATCCTCTGGTAACCCGTTCTTGAGCATAGCTTAAGTCGTTGGGAACGAAATCGAGTGTTCGACTATGGTCATAAGGCTGTCCACGGGTTTTTGATCGATGCTTGCCATACCTGCAAGGTTGTTCAACTGGCGGACGAAAGGAGAGGGTTCCCTTGGACAGGAATCAAGGATGAGACCACAATGATGTCGTTGTGATATCAATTGTGCGGCCAACGCAATGAGCGTGCCTATGCAAGCAGCTTCAAGGAAAAAGGTCAGTTTGCGCACATGGATCTGGCGGGCGTTTGCCAGTACCAGCCTGTTGCCGCTCGTCTTGGTGGAAGGCGTGCTGATCACCACCTATTTCATCACCAATCAGTCCATTCGAAGCTCCCAGATCGAGTACCTGCATCAAAGTGCGACACGAGACATACAGGTATCGGTTCAGCAAAATGCGCTGTTGGTGCAAGGTCAACTGGAGCAGATTCACAATGCGATTGGCCTTTATGCCAAGGCCACTGAACATGAACTCACCGAAAACCACCACCCCGTGGCGGCATCGCTTTCAGTAAGTGCCGACGGTGTCCGTTACAGCGCAGCCAATGACGGGGCGTCTGCCTCGTTTTATTCGAATGTCACCCCGTTGGGAAAACACGACCTCTATAAAGTCTCTCTTCTGGCGAATCAGGATTTCATGATGAAGCAGTTGAAGGACGGGGATCCTCTGATTGCCAGCATCTATTTCAATAGTTGGGACAGCTATAACCGGATTTATCCCTGGTTCAATACGCTCAAGCAGTACCCGCATGATATGGACATCACCCAATACAACTTCTACTACTTGGCCGATGCAAAACATAACCCGGATAAAAAAGTAGTCTGGACGGATGTCTACCTGGATCCTGCCGGCCAGGGGTGGATGATGTCTGCCATTGCGCCGGTTTACAGCGCAGACTTCCTGGAGGGCGTAGCCGGGGTCGACGTAACGGTCGATGGCATCTTGAAGCGAATAGAGCAGTTGAAGATGCCTTGGGATGGCTACCTGATGCTGGTCAACAACAAGCTCGATATCATGGCCGTACCCGAGGCGGGGCAGCGTGATTTTTCCCTGCAAGCCGTCGAGAACCAGCCCGCTGGAGAGCCTGTCGAGCGCGAGCGCTTGCAATCGCCGGATTTGAACCTCGCCCGTCATCCGGATCTCGCCAGTCTCAACAAGAACTTACCCGACCACCCAGAAGGTCTCGTTGCGCTGACATTGAATGGGCGGCCGCATCTGCTCGCCTGGAGTGCTATCCCTTCCACCGGCTGGTTCTTGCTGGCAGTGGTGGATGAAGCCGCGGTCATGCAGGAAACCAATCTGCTGGCCAGTCATTACCGCGAAGTGGGGTATCTGTTGGTCGCGGGCTTGGTTCTGTTCTATGCCTTGTTCTTCGCCTTCATGTGGTGGCGTACACGAGACCTCAGTCGCCAGTTGAGCACGCCGGTGCAAGGCGTCTCACGAATGATGCGAGAGATTGGTCGGGGTAACTGGCAGCCGGCGACAACTCCTTCCGATATCATCGAACTGTCGTCAATGTCCAACCAGGCACTGGGGATGGGCAGGCAGTTGGCCCAGGCCGAGTTCATTCGCAGTTCCACGCAGCAGCGTCTTGAGTTGGTCATGGAGAGTTTTGCCGAAGGGCTTTGGGAGTACTACCCGAAACGGCAGCGTTTCATTCTCAAGGGGGCCTTGTGCCAACGCTTCGGCTTTGCCGCCAACGAAGTGCCGATGGCGACTCTGCTGGAGAACATTCCCATTGAGGATCGGCAGACCTTTACGCAGTTCCTGGAAGAGGCCAGGGGCAGTGCAAGCGTGGCGCCGGAAGTGGAGTTCCGGATCCGCGACGTACATGGAAAACTGATCTGGATACTTTGCCGGGGCCGTACGCTGGAACCCTCCCGGCTTGATGATTCCGATGTCGTGGTCGTGGCGTGTGTCGACATCACGACACTCAAGCAGACTCAGTTGGATCTGCGAGAGAAGACCTTGGAGGCAGAAGCCGCCAGTACTGCCAAATCCAAATTCATCTCCAGCATGAGCCATGAGTTGCGTACGCCATTGAACGCGATCTACGGGTTTGCCCAGTTGGGGCTCATGCAGTCACCTGCCCAGGCTTCGCAGCAGACGAGCAATCTGCAGGAAATCATCGAGGCCAGTGAACACCTCATGCAGTTGGTTGATGACTTGCTTGAACTCTCCAGCTTGCAGGCCGAGAAGCCCCTGCTGGACCTCAAGCCCGTGCATGTGGCAAGCCTGTTATCCAACTGCGCTGACATGGTCCAGCAGCAAGTCTCGGCGCACGGCCAGACCTTGCACATCAATGTTCCCCTGGATACCTGGCATGTCTGGGCGGATAAGCGCCGTCTCAAGCAGGTCCTGATCAATCTGTTATCCAATGCAATCAAGTACAACCGGCCCGGCGGAGATATCACTCTGGGGGCCTTGGCTGTCGAGGACGGAGCCAGGCTTCGACTTTATGTAACGGATACCGGGATGGGCATTTCTCCGGCTTTGCAGGGCGAGCTTTTCAGGCCCTTCCAGCGCTTGGGCAAAGAGAACTCTTCCATCCAGGGAACTGGCATTGGCTTGGCGCTGTGCCGAGACTTGGCGCTGCTGATGCACGGCACCATGGGCTTGGAAAGCAACGTCGAAGTGGGGACGACTTTCTGGATCGATCTGTGTTCGTCGGCTTTTCCTGTGCCCGGGAGCGCATCCAACGTGTCGACGATAGCCCTGCCAAGGGTCCTGCTGGTGAGTAAAAACGCCGAGGATGGTCAGACGGTTCGAGAGGCGTTAGCCGGCGATTTTGAGTTGGAGTGGGTCAATACGTTGCCCGACGCCAGCCTCGTGCTCGACTCCACAACGGTCCGTGTATTGATCGTCGCCACTGCGGACTCTGTGCCTGTGCTGCACACTTTTTTCAACGGCTTGCGCACCAGTATCGCAACGACTGCCATGTCGATCGTCGTGGTCCGTGCGGCTGCCGATCACGCTTCGATGAGCCACCTGGAATGCCAGGCCATCGTGTCTTCTCCCTTGGAGATGCAGAGTATTCGTAGTCTGGTATTGACGCTCGCCATGGGGAGGGCAGATGCATGTTTTCCAAAATAAATGCTGAAAGCAGGATCGTCATTATCGACGATGTGGCCACCAATCTGCGGCTTCTGGATTCCTGCTTGCGAGCCGTGGGCCTGAATAACATCACGACATTCAGCGACTCTGGCGAAGGACTGGACTGGCTGCTTTCGAACGCCTGGGACCTGCTGTTGCTGGACCTGGACATGCCCGCGCCCGATGGTTTTGAAATCCTTGATCGCCTCAGTACACGCGACCGCACTGAGTCACCGGTCATCATCGTAACGGCCTTGAATGATCAGCAGAACCGGCGAAAAGGACTGGAAAAGGGCGCGAACGACTTCATCTCCAAACCCATAGATCTACCCGAAGTGCTGCTCCGGGTGCGAAATTGCCTGGAGCTGGCGCAGGCGGCGAAGCTGCTGCGCGACGTCAATGCTGAACTCGAGCGCAAAGTGGAGTTACGCACGGCCCAGCTGGCTTCCAGCTACAAGGCCATCAGCAGCAGCTTGAGTCGAGCCGCCAGCTATCGCGACGACGACACGGGGCACCACATTGTCCGTATTGGCGAGTCTGCTGCGTTGTTGGCCAAGGCCATCGGCATGCCCGCTCAATGGTGCGAGCTTATGAGGATGGCTGCGCCGATGCACGATGTGGGAAAAATCGGCATTCAAGATGTCATTCTGCAAAAGCCTGGCGCTCTGACGCCGCAAGAACGGACGATCATGCAGGAGCATGCGCGCATTGGTTATGAAATCCTGCATGACCCAGAGGGTTCGCCGTTGACGGACCTGGCCGCGGAAATTGCCCTGTCCCATCACGAACGCTGGGATGGCACGGGCTACCCCAAGGGCTTGCGGGGTAAGGAGATCCCGTTATCCGCAAGGATTGTGGCGATATGTGATGTGTATGACGCCATAAGGATGCCTCGAGCCTATAAACAGGCTTGGGATATCGAGAGTTCGAGGCGATTTATCATCGAACAAGCGGGTTCCCACTTCGATCCTTTCCTGGTGGACATCTTTTGTAATCTCTTTGACGAAGTAGATCGCTTACGCCTGGCCGATGCGCGAGAGGGCTGATTGATGTCGTTCAGGCGTCGATGGCGTGCCCGGCTCCCGGTATATCCGTGCGCTGTATCTGCTCCAGTATCAGGCTGTCGGTGATGTTCAGGTCGTCCAGCAGCAGAAACATCTTGCTCAGCACCTCGGCCATTTTCTTGTCGGTGTCGGCGAACGGCAGGTAGAACTCCGTAGAGCTGCTGCCGGCAGGCACGATGCACAGGTAGTTGCCGGGTTCAATATGGATGGCTGCGCTGCCCAGATGGATGCGGTAGTTCGCACGCTGGCCGGTAATGAATAGAAAATTCCCTTCGCATTTAACGTTTCGTAACCCCAGACCCTGGATCAACTCGCCGACCAGTTCGGCGCGTCGTTGCAAGGTTTCGTTGCTGGTGCTGTAGCCGTCTGCGGCGTGGGCCACGGAAACCAGCAGGTCGGCGTCACGCATGATTTCCGAGAACAGCAGCGGCGGTACTTGCTCAAGGGGGATGGCTTTCTGGTCGCGGTAGAACGCAATCGTGTCGAAGGTAAAGTGTTCTGTTTCCGAAAGGTAATGGCCGGTGTCCAGAAAGTTGAACATGGCGTAGATGCCGTGTTCTTTGCTTTCGTAATAGATGTCCTCGACGCTTGAGGTCGACCAGTTGCGGACCTGCAGCAACCGGGCGGCTACTTTGCCTTTCAGGCGATGGCCGGCGAATCGGTTGGACCACAAGCCAGTGTCTCGCTCGGCAGGTGTCAGCAGGTACAACTCGCGAAAGGCCTGTTTGAACGGCTGCACGCGGCGATGGGTGACCACTTCTTTCTGCCAGGCCGACAGTTGTCCCGCCGTGAACAGATGAAAGGGGTGAGCAATACGCAGGTGCTTTTCAGCGACGTGTTGGCGGCCTTCAAGGTCTGTCACCGTCAGCGTCGCGGTGTCGAGCCAGCCCAGCGCAGCGTCGTCGGCCTGCATGATCAGCTGTTCCAGCAGCAGGCGAACCGCGGGCATTTTCAACAGCGGCTTCAGCTCGTCCAGCGCCAGGCTTTCGCCGCTGCTCATCATTGCTTCCAGGGTGCGGCAGAAGCGGGCGATCTGTTCCTTGAGCTGGGTTTGCTGCGTTTTGAGGGCGATGAAGTCGGCGTGCTTGCGAATCGCAGGCGGTGCGGTCTTGAGTGTCTTGCCGGCTTTGCAGATGTGCAACGTGGGCGACAAGCCGTCGATGACGAGCGTGATGTCATAGCCATCGATGGTGGCGGCCGTCAGGGCGGATTCGGCGATCTCCGATTCCATGGCCCATTCCAGGCGAATCGCCGAGGGGTAACCGGCGACACGCGCCAGGTTTTCCAGGCCTGCCTGCACCGCTGCATGGGAGTTGGCCTGTCGTTGAGCTCCGTATTTACACACCTCCTTGTGCAGCTTCTTGAGCGTCAGATAGCGCTGGCGTACGTCGTCCGGACCCGAGATGGGCAGTACGCCATAAATGCGCATGGCCGGCTGTGCGTGGCGGGTCAATTTCTTTTCCAGCGCCGATCGGCCGATGCCCTGGTAGGCGTCGAGTAGCACACGGGTCTCGGGAAACGCCCAGTGCGAGGGTTCGAGTGCCGCGAGGTATTCGCGCAGGTGGTCTGGGTCGGCTTCGGCCAGGGCCTTGTCCAGCAGGTAACGGTCCACCACACCCACGGTTTCATCCGGCGTATTGGGCAGGTCGCTGCCCCAGCCGGACCGAGGTGCCAGGGCAATGTTCAGGTATTCACGCTGGAAGGCTTGCAGATCACTCCAATCGAGCGCGTCGAGCACCACTCGACTGGCTTGTCCGGCGTAGGGCAGGGCGGTGAGCAGGGTATTTCTTGAAAAGCCGGACAACGCCGCGCGCAGCTCTGCTGATTGGGTCCTGGGCAAATCCTGAAGCAGTAGAAAGCATTGGAGCACCGCAGCCGTATCGCCGAAGCTATCGAAGTCATCCGGCGTCATGCCCAGTCGTTCGATCACCGCCAGGGCCTGCAGCAACCAGCGGGACTGATATACCTCTACCAAACGGAAGGTGTCAGCCAGCTTCTCAGCATTATCGGGCAGTCCAGCCAGGGCGTCCTCGACGTAACGAACGGTGAAGCTCGCCAGTATAGGATGCACTGCAATGGGTTCTTCAGAGGGGATGTCATCGCTCTGCGGCGACTCATCATCGATGCTTTCGTTTTCCGTGGCCTCGTCGTTTGAATCGTCCTCATCGAACGCTTCATCGGCGTACTGATTCAGGTCCACATCATCGCTGTCCAGTCCGGCATCGTCTGAGTAGAACATCATGGCGCGGCCCCAGGTATTGGCCGCCCGGACGAAGCGAGGGTAGTCGAGGCGGCCCGCTTCCAGCAGGCCCAGCGCAATGCGCTGGATTTCCTTGTGCGCGTAGATATACGCGTCGGCGATTTTCCTTGGTTCTTCATCAGGCGCAGAAGAGGGCTGCACGCGGTTCCAGCTGCCGTCCAGCAACCATTCGGCGACGGTCTGCCAGGCCAGGGTGGGCGGGTAATTACTCAAGCGATTGAGGCAGGCCTGAACGTCGGGGAAGGCCCAGGCCTGGTCCGGACTTCTTCGGTAATAGGCAGGGCCATCTTCGTCAGTAGGCAATGGATAGTCACTGTCCTCGAAGGCAAATTGCAGCATGTGCTGCAGTCGCGCGCCGATCTGCTCCAGTGCATAGGCATCGGGGTGAGCCGTGATCCACGTATCGCAGAGTCGATATTGCAGGCCATAGCGTTGTTGATCGCGGCGGTCCTCCAAATCCTCCCAAACGGTCGGGAACACAAAACCATCAGCCAATGCTTTGGGCCCGTCCTGGGGATGCTGCCTGACCCAGTCATCGGCTATGGGCAGGAAGTCGATGCTGTCCCAGAAGTCGAGCTCGAATTCGTCATATCGACTGAGCTCGGGATAGTCATCCAGCGCCCTATCACAAAATGCTCGCAGCGCAGCGAGGCGTGTGGCTTGTTCGGGCGTAGGACGGCGTGATTGCATGAGGGTATCCGAGCAAAAGTGAGCGACGAGGATCAACCGCCAATCAGCGGGACCAGGCGGATAAACGCGAGCGTGGAAGGCGGGCTCAATTCGATTGACTCATCGAGCCTTTGCAGCATGACGCCGCTGTGCAGAACGCGGAACGCGCGGGTTTCAAAACCCTTCAAGGCGCGCTCGACCTCAACGCCGACATCCAGGTCTGGAGGCGCGCTGGCCTGCGGCATGACAACCGCGCCCTCACTGGCTTGCTGAAGAATGTCCCGCTCGCTCAGGTATTGGCGATCGAGCGCTTCGCGCACCGACACTTGCGCCAGCCAGTGCTGGACCGACAGCGCGGCGATCTGTTCGACAACGGTCAGGCGAATGAGCTCGGCGACGGTCAAGGTCAGCGAAGTCGGTGCCAGGGTGACAGGCGGCAGCAAAGGCTCCTGGCGTGCGCCTTTGAGGCAATAGCTATGAACCACGAACTCCATGACGCATTCCTTGCAAGCCAGGCCAGCCGGGCGGATGGCGGCTTAGCATAGCCCGGTCTGCAATAAACTTCATCGCGCTGCGCGCTCGGGCGTAACAACAGACGCCTGATAGGCTGGTCTACGACATTGCTTTTTCTGCAGTGCCTGGCTCAGATTACTTTGGCCATCCGACGACCACTCATGAAGCACAGGAGGCCGCCCATCGCGGTCAGTGCGCTCAACACATAGAACATCGTGGGGGCCGGGGTGTGCATCAGCAAGTATCCGCAGATCACCGGACTCAGGGCGCCGCCCAGTGCAGCCAGGTTTTGAGCGCCGTAGTAGCTGCCGCGCAGTTCTTCCGGGGCCAGGGTATCGACGAAAAGGAATTCGGCCGGGTAAATGATCATTTCACCGAGGGTGAAAATGAACATCGCCACGCACCAGCTCACCATGCTGTCCGCCAGGCTGAAGCCGATCAGGCCAAGAACCCGTCTAGCACTTAAGTGCTTGGCCTGGTGATCCATTGCTGGGCCCTCAACAGTCGGTCGAAAAAAATCGCATCAGGCTGTCGATTTCTACCGACGCCATTCGATTAGCCCGTAGAGCCGCCACATGGACGGCTTGATCCATCCACTCTCAGGAGACACGAGCATGCGATTTATGGTGATCGTCAAAGCCAGTCCGGAATCGGAAGCTGGAGAAATGCCTGGCGAGCAACTGCTTGCCGCCATGGGCGCCTACAACGAAGAGCTGGTCAAGGCCGGGGTGATGCTCGCCGGTGAAGGCCTGCATCCGAGTGCCGAGGGCGTGCGCGTGCAGTTTTCCGGTAAGGACCGAACGCTGATCCATGGACCCTTTGCGCAAACCAAGGAGCTGATCGCCGGCTTCTGGATTTTCAAGGTCCAGTCATTGCAAGAGGCCATTGACTGGGTCAAACGCTGCCCGAACCCGATGGTCAGTGACAGTGAAATCGAGATCCGCCAGATCTTCGAACTCGAGGAGTTTGGCGAGACCTTTACCCCGGAATTGCGCGAGCAGGAAGAACGCTTGCGGGCGCAGATGTCCGGTCAATCATGAAGCCGGCTACAGGAGAATCCACCATGAGAATAATCCCTTACCTGATCTTCGACGGCCGCTGCAAGGAAGCCTTTGCGTTGTACAAGGACGTGCTTGGCGGCGAGCTGTTTTCCATGTCCTTTGCCGAGGCCCCCGAGGAAACCGGCATGCCCAAGGATCCCAACCTGATCATGCACACCTGCCTGACGGTGGGCAATTTCAGCCTGATGGCTTCCGACTGCCCGCCAGGCCAGCCGTATCGCAAGCCACAAGGCGTGTCGGTTTCCCTCAATGTCGACAGCGTGGAGGAGGCCGAGCGGCTGTTTAACGGCTTGAGTGCGGGGGGCAGCGTGCATATGCCCTTGGCGAAGACCTTCTGGGCGGAACGCTTCGCCATGTTCGAAGACCGTTTCGGGATTGCCTGGATGGTCAATTACGAGGGGCAGAAATAAGTCGAGTCGGGCCTTGTCGCCGGTGCCTGGAAGCGGCCGGCGAACTGAATATCGATGGGCATTAGGTTGATTGAGTTATCCAGGCTCAGATAACGAGGACAATCTATGCAGCCAATGCTCGCGTTGATATCGAACGTATCTTCTTGATTGAAGCCCTTGCCATTATTGATTCGGCATGACCCACGCCGAAAATCAGTGCTCCCACTGCTCAAGCAGTATGGAGACAAATTTCTCCGCTGCCGGCGATAGCGATGCGCCGCGCCGGTAAACCAGGCCCAACGAGCGGTTCACCACAGGGTCGACCAATGGCACGCTCACCAACGTTGGATGATCCACTGCGGGCATTGCCAGGCTCGGCATCGCCGATACTCCAAGCCCTGCTTCAACCAAGCCGAGCGATGTCGAAAGGTGCTGCACTTCGTAGAACCATTGCGGGCGCCAGCTCAAGCCCGATAAAGCATGGTCCAGCAACATTCGGTTGCCGCTAAGACGACCCACGCCGATAAGACGGTAATCGCTGAGTTCAGACCAGCTTACCGAGCTGCGCCCGGCCAGTTCATGGTCACGTCGACACGCCAGAACGAACGGCTCGTTGACCAAGGGCACGAACTCGATGTCCGGGTGCTGGCCACTCATCATGTTGATGCCGAAATCGGCTTCGCCGCGCAGCACCGCCTCAAGCCCCTCGTTGGCACTGAGGTCGAGCAGGCGGATGCGGATTTTTGGGTAGCGCTCGTTATAGAGGCGGATCACCGAAGGCAAGAAATAGAAAGCGGCAGTGGGGATGCAAGCCAAGGTGACCCGGCCGATTTGCCGCTCCGCCAGCTCGCGGATGTTGAGGATCGAGTCATCGAAATCATCCAGCAAGCGCCGTGCCTTGGGCAGGAAGTCACGGCCGACACTCGTCAGGCTGACCTTGCGGGTTGTGCGATCGAGCAAGGCTGTCCCCAGGCCTTCCTCCAGTTTTTTCATCCGTCGGCTCAGGGCTGGCTGAGACAGGTGCAGCGCATCGGCTGCCTCGTGGAAACTGCCAAGTTCAGCGATTTTCACGAAAGATCGTATGTCCTGGAGTTCGTATTCCATGTTCTATCTCTTCGGTGGAAGGCAATGCACGACCGAATCATCCTAAGGTAATTCATTTGCGAAACGCAATAATGCCTCTGATCTTTGCATTGGAAACACTTTTTAAACCCTGCCACTCTTGTTTCCAGAGCATCAATTATCCAGATTGATCAACAAGAGTTAGTGTTCATGCAGCGAATTCCTTGTGTACTGATGCGCGGTGGTACTTCCAAAGGGCCGGTTTTCCTCGCCTGGGATCTGCCGGTTGCCATCGCCGAACGTGACGAGCTGCTGCTCAACCTGATGGGCTCCGGCCATGAGCTGGAAATCGATGGCATCGGTGGCGGCAGCCCACAAACCAGCAAAGTGGCAATCGTCAGCCCGTCGTTGCACCCAGATGCGGATGTCGACTATTTGTTCGTCCAGGTCATGGTCTCCCAGCGCCGGGTCGATACCGCCCCCAACTGCGGCAACATGCTTTGCGCCGTTGGCCCGTTCGCCATTGAACAGGGGCTGGTCAAGCCTACCGGCGACCTGACCCGCGTACGTATCCGCAACCTCAATACCGGGACCTTCGTGAACTCCGAGGTGCAAACCCCCGAAGGCAAAGTCAGCTATGAAGGTGACACCGCCATCGACGGCGTGCCCGGTACAGCCGCTCCGGTGCAACTGACCTTTCTCGATGCAGCCGGCAGCAAGACGGGGAAACTCTTCCCAACCGGGCAAACCCAGGATCTGATCGACGGCATCCCGGTGACCTGTATCGATATGGCGATGCCGATGATGATTGTCCAGGCCAGTCAGCTTGGTAAGCGCGGCGATGAAAGCCCCGCCGAACTGGACGCCGATAAAGCCTTCCTGCAGCGCCTGGAAGCCTTGCGATTGAAAGCCGGCCTGGCCATGGGCCTGGGTGATGTCAGTGACAAGGTCATTCCCAAGCCGGTGCTGGTGTCTCCGGCCAAGTCCGGCGGGACGGTCCAGGTGCGTTATTTCATGCCGCACAACTGTCACCGCGCCCTGGCTATCACCGGTTCCATCGGCCTGGCCACCGCATGCGTGACCGAGGGTAGCGTCGTCGCACAGTTGCTCGGCACCGTCAGTGAGCCGCGCTTGCAACAGGTTCGTATCGAACACCCAAGCGGCGGTATCGATGTCGTACTGTCCTACACCGGCGAAAAGGGTGAGACCATTCGAGCCTCGGTGGTGCGTACTGCGCGCAGGCTTTTCTCAGGTTTTGTCTACGCCCCGGCTTCCCACCGGCTAGCTGGATAGTCCAGACAGCCATTGTCGTTTGCATCAGAACAATTCTAAAAATGGGTGATGCCATGAAAGTTGTTAAATCGCTCTACTTCCAGATCATCTGTGCCGTGCTGCTGGGCGTGTTGGTCGGGCACTTCTGGTCGCAACAGGCAATTGCCTTGAAGCCGCTGGGTGATGCCTTCATCAAGCTGATCAAGATGATGATCGCGCCGGTGGTGTTCTGCACCATTGTCACCGGCATCGCCGGCATGAGCGACAAGCGCTCGCTGGGCCGCTTGTTGAGCAAGACCATGCTGCTGTTCCTCGTGCTGACGGTGATCAGCCTGATCATCGGCCTTGTGTCGGTCTACCTGTTCAAGCCCGGTGCAGGCATGAACATCGATCCGACCCAGTTGAGCACCCGAGGCCTGTCGCAGTACACCGACTCCGCAGCGAAACTGGGGGTGGTGGATTTTTTCATGCACATCATCCCCGACACCTTTATTGGCGCCTTCAATAAAGGCGAGGTACTGCCGGTGCTGTTTATCGCGGTGCTCAGCGGCTTTGCCCTGTCGTCCTTGGGTGAGCGCGGCAAGCCAGTGCTGGATGTACTGGAATCGGCTTCGCACATGGTGTTCAAGATATTTTCTTACCTGATGCGCTTCGCTCCAATCGGCGCCTTCGGTGCCTTGGCCTTCACCGTTGGGCAGTACGGCATCACGTCGCTGGGCTCGCTGGCCAAGCTGATCATGACCTTGTACATCGCCTGTGCCTTCTTCGTCTTCGTGGTGTTGGGTGGCATTTGCCGTGCACATGGCTTCAGCCTGTGGAAGCTGTTGCGTTATCTGCGCGAGGAGTTCCTGGTGGTGCTGGGGACTTCCTCGACCGAACCGGTGATGCCGCGGATGCTGGAAAAGCTCCAGGCCCTGGGTTGCAAGAAAGGCGTCGTGGGGCTGGTCCTGCCAACCGGCTACTCGTTCAACCTCGACGGTACGGCGATCTACCTGTCGCTGGCTGCGATCTTCATTGCCCAGGCCTGCAACATCGACCTGACGCTGACCCAGGTCATCACCATGCTGGCGATCATGCTGCTGTCTTCGAAAGGTGCCGCCGGGGTGACTGGCAGCGGGTTCGTCGCCCTGGCCTCGACCCTGACGGTCATCCACGACATTCCCCTGGCCGGCTTGGCCCTGTTGATCGGGATCGACCGATTCATGTCCGAAGCGCGGGCGCTGACCAGTCTGGCGAGCAACGCAGTCGCGACGGTGGTGATCTCCCTCTCGGAGAATGCCTGCGACCGCGAAGTACTGCTGCAGACCCTGGATGGTAAATCCTCCTCGACGCAGACCCAGGCAACGGACCAAGCCTGGGATGGCACGCAGGTCGCCAAACACATCTAGCCGGTCCCGCTGACTCGACATCACCGCGTTATCTCTCAATACCTGCGCCAGGCACACCTCATCGTGTCGCCTGGCGGGTTGGGGTGCGTGCGCCCGGATGTCGGCCAAGCTACTCATAACAACAAGAGATCTGACTTATGCTCGCTTTACTTGGCTTGGCCATGGTGGTGGTCTTCACCTTCCTGATAATGACCAAACGCTTGTCACCGATCGTCGCCCTGACGGTTGTGCCAATAGTCTTTGCAGTGATCGGCGGTTTCGGTGGTACCACCGGCAAGATGATGCTGGACGGCTTGAAGATGGTCGCGCCATCGGCGGCACTGCTGTTGTTCGCGATCCTGTTTTTCGGCCTGATGATCGACGCCGGTCTGTTCGACCCGCTGATCCGCAAGATCCTCAAGCGGGTCAACGGTGATCCAATGAAAATCGCTGTGGGCACCGCGCTGTTGTCGCTGTTGGTGGCGCTGGACGGCGACGGCACGACGACTTACATGATCACCTGTGCTGCGATGTTGCCGCTGTATAAGCGCATCGGCATGAACCCGATGATTCTGGCGACCATTTCCATGCTCTCCTTGAGCATCATGAGCGGCATGACGCCTTGGGGCGGCCCGGCGACCCGCGCGATCGCAGCGCTAGGCCTGGATGCCGGTGAGTATTTCGTGCCCTTGCTACCGACGATGATCGGCGGCGCGATGTGGGTGGTGTTCACAGCATTCCTGCTGGGCCGTACCGAGCGCAAGCGCATTGGTAACGTCCAGCTGCAAAGCGGCGGTGGTGATTGCTACATCAAGGCGATTATCGAGGACACACCGCACAAACGCCCGAAATTGGCCTACGTCAACCTGCTGCTGGTGATCGCGGTGATGGTCGCGCTGGTGATGGGGATCATGCATTCGGCGATCCTGTTCCTGATAGGTTTCGTCCTGGCGCTGATGATCAACTATCCGCAACTGGATATTCAGAAGGAACGTATTCTGGCCCATTCGGGCAACGCCATGACCGTCGTCCTGCTGGTGTTTGCCGCCGGCATCTTCGCCGGGATTTTCTCCGGTACAAAAATGGTCGATGCGCTGGCGCAAACCCTGGTCGACTGGATTCCGCCTTCCTGGGGCCATCTGTTCCCGCTGGTGGTTGCAATTACTAGCATGCCGTTGACCTTCGTACTGTCCAACGATGCCTACTACTTCGGTGTCGTGCCGATCCTGGCCAATGCCGCGGCGGCCTACGGGATTGATCCGGTGGAAATTGCCCGGGCCTCCATCCTCGGCCAGCCGGTGCACCTGATGAGCCCGCTGGTGGCCTCGACCCTGTTGCTGGTGGGTATGGTTGACCGTGATCTCGGTGATTTCCAGAGAGCCACCGTCAAATGGGCTGTGCTCACCTCTGTGGTGATTACCGCGCTGGCCCTGCTGACCGGGGCGCTGACGCTGTTTTCCTGATTCACCCGAACCCCTGTTTTCTTGCCTGACACGCCCCCGCAAGCGGGTGTGCGCTGGCCTGCATGCCAAATAACAACAACGAGTAGTTCGACATGACCACTTTGCTTACCCGCGGGGCTTTGTTTCCAATCCTTGGCCTGTTGCCCCTGGCCACGGCCAGCGCCGAAGGCTTTATCGACGACAGCAAGCTCAAGCTGCAATTGCGCAACGTCTACTTCAACGAAAATTTTCGCGATGAGAACGGTATGAGTGCGCGAGCGGCGAGGACCGCCAAGAGTGAGCGCACCGAATGGGCCCAGGGCTTGCTGCTGGATTACCAGTCAGGCTTTACGCCGGGCACCATCGGCTTCGGGGTCGATGCCCTGGGGCTGCTCGGGGTCAAGCTCGACTCCGGGCGTGGCCGCAGCGGCACCGGCCTGCTACCGGTGCATGACGACGGCCGCGCCGCCGACGAGTTCGCCAGCGCGGGCATGACCGCCAAGGCCAGGTTGGCCAAGACCACGCTCAAATACGGCACCTTGCTGCCCAAGACCCCGGTGCTGGTCTACAACGATGCGCGGCTGTTGCCCCAGACTTACCAGGGCACCCAGATCACTAGCAGTGACATCGACAACCTTACCCTCACCGGCGGGCATCTGGAGCGCTTCAAGCTGCGGGATTCGAGCAACAGCATGCCCATTGTGCCCGACGGCTACGGTGGCGATGAGTCCGGTGACTTCAGCTATGCCGGCGCCGACTACAAGCTTGGCAAGAACATCCGCCTGAGCTACTTCTATGGCGAGCTGGAGAATTTCTATCGACAGAACTTTGTTGGTATCCAGCATGATCTGCCCCTGGGCGCCGGGGTGTTGACCAGCGACCTGCGCTACTTCAACAGCGTCGATTCGGGCTCGGCCTATGGCGGCAAAATCGACAACGACATGCTCAGCGGATCGCTGTCCTACGCCGTTGTCGGCCACACATTGAGTGCTGGCTACCAAACCCTCAGCGGCGAGGCGGGCCTGCCTTACATCAGCGGAGCCACGGTGTACTCCTTCAGCAACGTCGGGATCGGCAAGTTCATCGAGGAAGACGAGAAGACCTGGATGCTCGGTTACGGCTATGACTTCGCTCGCCTCGGTGTGCCCGGCCTGACGTTTTCCACTCGCTACCTGAGTGGTAATGACGGCAACTCCAACACCACGGTCAAAGAGTGGGAGCGTGACGCCGAGATTGCCTATGTGGTGCAGCAGGGCACGTTCAAGGGGGTGGGGGTGAAGTTGCGAAACTACGTCTATCGCTCGGACTTTTCCCGTGGCCGTGACAGCAATCGGATCTACTTCACCTACGATATCGCCCTCTGGTAAATCGCTCGTCGCGGTGCGCGGATGCGTGCCGCGAACGCTTCATTGGCAGGAGACAGGAGCAAGCGCAGAAATGGCTCGTGTTGGCTACCCCGGATCATGACCGCACGGCCACCACCCGACAGATCCAGACCTGGCCCCCTATAGGTCGCCTGCCATCGATGCTACAGTCCCGTTTTCAGGATGAGGGGACGTCATGCGGATCGTAGTAATGGCTTTAACGATGGCGTCGCTGGCAGGATGCGCGACGGCCAATGAAACCTTCGGCATGGGACAACTGTGTGGCCTGCACCCGTACTGCGGTGCGGCCACCGATGTCGAGATAATCAAGGCGTCGACGAACGACAACGATGTGTATTCACGCGCTCTGATGCCGTTTGCAATAATCGATCTTCCTTTCAGTATCGTGGCCGATACGTTGATCCTGCCTTATACGATTTTCCATATGAGGCCTGCCGAGCAGTAGTCATCTCTGGACGATTCGAACCCGCGCGCTTGCCCTGGCTGTCTAGACACCTGCCATGGCCTCGCGAATGCAGTCTGCATCAGTCCGCAGCGGCCACCCGAGGTCGTACCGACGCCTCGTGGGCGCTTGTCCTTACAGTTCGCGCACTTTATCCAAAAAAGACCTGATCACAGCAGAACCGACTATTCTTTCGAACAGTGAACACAGCACTCTCATCAGAAAAGGGACGTCATGCCAGACTATGATTGCGCCATCGACTCCAGACCCGGCATCCCATGCGGTGATCGAACTCGTCTGAGCAGGCCCCGGCTACTCTGGATGGCGTCAATTACGGTTTTCTGCCTTTTCACGGCGACCCCCGGATATGGACAGAACCTGCCCACCGCGACGGGTGAGGAGAACGCTGCGGTTTCGGTGACTCAAGCACAGGAAATCGTTGCCGGGGCTTCCCTCCAGGCCGTTCGCTGGAGCGGTCCTGAAACCGGTCCGCGAGCCCAGCGGGGCAAGAGCATTGCCATCGTTGCGGAAGATTTGCGCAACGGCGGTATTGTCGGTGTCGCGCAGGGCGCTCGCGAGGCGGTCAGGGCGATGGGTTGGACGCTGAGGGTATTCGATGGCGCCGGATCATTGGCCGGGCGCGCGAAGGCCTTTTCCGATGCCCTGGCGGCGAACCCCGACGGGCTCATTCTGTGCGGCGCCGATGCCCTGGAGAACAAGGCAGAGTTGGCGCTCTTCGCCGACAGGGGGATACCGGTGGTTGGCTGGCATGCCGGGGCACACCCCGGGCCGATTGACGGCACGCCGGTGGCCATGAACGTCTCGACCGACCCGCTCGAAGTGGCTCGCCTCACGGCCATGGCGGCAGTGGCCCAGTCAAACGGACACGCCGGCGTAGTCATTCTGACCGACTCCAAGTACGCCATCGCCATGGCGAAAGCCAAAGCCATGGAAAACGTCATTCGCGCTTGTCGGGAATGTACGATGCTGGAAGTGCGCGATGTCGCGATCTCCGAAAGTGCCCAGAAGATGCCGGCGCTCACCACGGAACTGCTTCAGCGCTATGGCAAGCGCTGGACCCACACACTGGCCATCAACGATATCTATTTCGACCACGCGATTGCCTCCTTGACCAAGGCGGCCATCCCCAGCGACGGTATCAGTCTGTTGTCTGCCGGTGACGGTAGCGCTTCGGCTTTCTTGCGTATACAGGCTAAAACCTACCAGACGGTCACCGTGGCCGAACCGCTCAACCTGCATGGCTGGCAGGTGATCGATGAATTGAATCGGCTGATAGCAGGTCAGCCGGTGAGCGGCTTCGTAGCGCCGATTCACTTGGTCAATGTCGACAATGTTGCCTTCGACGGCGGGAAGAAACTCCTGTACGACCCTGACAATGGGTATCGTGAAATCTATCGCTACCAATGGAATCCCTGATATTGGACGTTACTTCCCGGCTCGGACGCCGGTTATTGCCGCAGTCGCTTCGAGCACAGTTCACACTGGCATTTCTAACGCTGGCGCTACTGATCCTGGCAGGTGGTGCAACTGCCGTCTATGCGTTGCGCACGTCAAACAGCGCCACCCGCCAACTGACGGATGAACGCCTGGTTCGCATGCAGGATGGGCAAGACATGCTGCAGCGGACCTTGCTGATCGAGCGCCAGACCGATCAGTTCCTGACCACCCGCTCTCCCGACACGCTGCGTTCAAGCTACGCGGCGACTGTCGAACAGCTTGCGGCCCTTGACCAACTGGTGCGGCAGCTGACCGCCGCGAACAATGGCGTGGCGATACTCGACATGCACCAGTCCAGTCAGATATTCCGCAATACCGCCAACATCGTTGCACAGCTGCGAGAAAGCCTGCTGCAAACCGAGGTCACTTTCGAGCAGGCCCTGGCGGATTACACCGCCCGGTTAACTGCGACCCAGACCCAGGCCAGCCTGGATCTGGCCGTGTTGCTTTTCGATCTTTCACAGGCTGTTGACGGTGATGCCGTGCAACGGCTTCGAATCCGATATGAGCGCCTGGCACGTAGCGCAGACAAGTTACCCGACACTGACAGGGAGACGCCCGATCTCTTCGCCCTGCGCCTGAGGCTCATCAATCAGCACTCTGTCATGGAGCGTTTCAACGAGAGGCTCAAGAGTGAGGCCGAGGTCTTGGTCGCGGTGGCCCGTGCGCAATCGACTGCTTACACCGAGGACTATCGCGCCGCTGTGCAACGCCTGGTGGAGGCTTCCAATCGTAGCCAGCAATGGGTGCTGATCATGTTGGGTGTCAGCCTGGTATTCACCTGGTTCGTGACCCGGGTCTTCATGGGCCGTCATGTGCTCATGCGCCTGAACGAAATAAGCCTGCAATTACGCCAGCAACACACTGACAAAAAGCACGTGATGATGGCGGAACATGGGAAGGACGAGATCGGCAACATGGCTCGCGCGGTGAATCAATTCCTCAAGGACCGACTTCAGCTGGAAGAAAAAACGCTCCAATTGAGTATCGCCACCGAGCGGCTTGCCGTGCAAAACAACCGATTAGAACAGGAAGCTATCATCCGCGCAGGACAAGGCCATGTCCTGGAGCTGATCGCCAGGAGTACCGAGCTTGCTGAGGTTCTCGACAGCCTGGCTCACCTGGTCGAAGCCCAACTGGAGGGAATGACGGTGTCCATCCTGGTGCTGGATGAGGAGGGCACGCATCTGCTGCACGGGGCAGCCCCCAGTTTGCCGAAAGACTATAACCAGCTCATCGATGGGATTGCGATCGGTCCGAACGTCGGTTCATGCGGCACCGCGGTGTATCGACGAGAGCCGGTTATCGTCACGGATATCCAGCTGGATCCGCTGTGGGAGGAGTACCGTTCAATCGCGGCGCTGTATGGCTTTCGTTCCTGCTGGTCGACGCCGATCCTGTCCCATGAGCGCAGGGTATTGGGTACGTTTGCCTTGTATTCCAACACCGTACGCAGCCCCAGCCCGATCGAGACACGCCTGATCGACATGGCGACACCACTTGCTGGCATTGCGATAGAACGGCAACTTACCGAAAAACGCATTCGCTATATGGGCGACCATGACGCGCTGACCGGGCTGCCGAACCGTACGTTGCTCGAAGACCGTCTCAAACAGGCAATCCTTTATGCCCAGCGCTACAACCGCCTGGTAACGGTGGTGTTTCTGGACCTGGACAAATTCAAGCTGGTGAATGACAGCCTTGGGCACAGTGCGGGAGACGAACTGCTGAAAACCGTCGCCCAGCGCATGCAAGAGTGCGTACGCCGCACCGACACCGTGGTGCGACTGGGGGGCGACGAGTTTGTGATCGTACTGTTCGACCAGCCCTCAGACCTCGACGGTATCACACCGGCGTTGCGCAAAATCCAGGAAGCCATCGTGCGGCCGATCCAGCTCAGCGGGCATACACTCCACGTTACCTGCAGCATGGGGGTGGCCGCTTATCCTGCCGACGGCAGCGATACCGACACGTTGCTCAGCAACGCGGACGCCGCCATGTACCGGGCCAAGGAGCTGGGGCGCAACAGTTACCAGTTCTATACGAGTGAAATGAACAACAAATTCCAGGGCAAGCTCGCCATGCAAGACGGGCTTCGAAACGCACTCAACCATGACGAGTTCCTTCTGTTGTACCAGCCGCAAGTGGATCTGCAGTCAGGCCAGGTTATCGGCGTAGAGGCGCTGATCCGCTGGCAACACCCCGAGCTGGGCATGGTGTCCCCCATCAAATTCATTCCGCAGGCCGAAGAGACCGGGTTGATCGTGCCCATCGGCGACTGGGTGATTCATACCGCGTGCAGGCAGAACAAGGCGTGGCAGGATGCCGGCTGGCCGCCGATTACCATGTCGGTGAATATTTCAGCGCGCCAGTTCATCGAACGGGATCTGATCGACCGCGTGAGGCATGCCTTGCAAGAAACCGGACTGGACCCGATGTACCTCGAACTGGAGCTGACCGAAAGTCTGATCATGCAAGACCTTCAGCAAGCCATCAGCAAAATGAAAGAGTTGCAATCGATGGGGATCAGTCTCTCGATCGACGACTTCGGCACCGGCTACTCCAGCCTCGCCGCATTGAAGAGCTTCCCCATTGCAAGACTCAAGATCGACCAGTCTTTCGTGCGCGATCTGCCGGACAACGAGAACGACAAAGCCATCGCCACCGCAGTGATTTCGTTGGGGCACAAACTGAACCTCAAGGTCATTGCCGAAGGTGTCGAAACCCAAGAGCAGCTGACCTTCCTGCGTGAAAACGGCTGCGATGAAATCCAGGGGTACTTTTTCAGCAAGGCGGTCAGCGCGCAGGAAGTCAGTCTGTTATTGCGTACCTCCTGGTTGCCTCAACCGAATCGCGCTGCCAGCCCTGACTCGGTAAGGCAACAACGCGATGTAAAACGCCCAAGCAGTCCAATGTCCGGGCATTGATGACGCGACGTGCGGGCGCACGCTACGGTAGTGACAGGACTCAAAACTGTTCGGGTTGCAGTTGCAACAGTGACGAGCTGCCGGCGCAGATGCTTTGTTCCAGGCTGAGGATGCGCGGCAGCAGACGGCTGAAGTAGAAGCTCGCGGTGCCCAGCTTGGCGCCATAGAACGTAGGGTCTGTGGTGTGTTTGTGTTCCGCTGTCTGGGCCATGCGGGCCCACATGAACGCGTAAGCGACGTAGCCGAACAAGTGCAGATATTCGACGCAGGCGCTGCCGACGGCGTGGGGGTTGAGGCTGGCCTGTTGCTGCAGCCAGTCGCTGAGGTTTTCCAGGCGTTGTACGGCGTCCAGCAGCTCGGCGGCATAGGGGGCGCCGGGCAGGTAAGCGAAGTCACGGATGTGAGCGGTGAACAGGCGCAGGGCCACGCCGCCGTTGCCCACTACTTTGCGCCCCAGCAGGTCGAGGGCTTGGATACCGTTGGTGCCTTCATAGATTTGAGCGATGCGCACGTCGCGCACCAGTTGTTCCTGGCCCCATTCGCGGATGTAGCCGTGGCCGCCGAATACCTGTTGGCCATGGATGCAACTGTCCAGTCCGGTGTCGGTGAAGAACGCCTTGGCCACTGGCGTCAGCAGGGCCACCAAGGCTTCGGCGTCATGTCGCTCTTGGGCTTGGTCGCAGAACTTGGCCAGGTCCAGTTGCTGGCCGACGTAGCAGGCAAAGGCGCGGCCGCCTTCGGTCATGGCCTTCATGCTGAGCAGCATACGTCGCACGTCGGGATGGACGATGATCGGATCGGCGATCTTGTCCTTGGCCTGGGCGCCTGCGGGGGAACGGCTCTGGATGCGTTCCTGGGCATAGCGGCGGGCGTTCTGGTACGAGGCTTCGGCGCAGCCAATGCCCTGGATGCCAATGGACAGCCGCTCGTAGTTCATCATGGTGAACATCGCCGCCAGGCCCTTGTTGGCCTCGCCGATCAGCCAGCCACTGGCACCGTCGAAATTCATCACGCAAGTGGCCGAGGCCTTGATGCCCATCTTGTGTTCGATCGAGCCGCAACTGACGGCGTTGGCTTCCCCGAGCATACCCTGCGCATCTACACGGATTTTCGGCACAAGGAACAGCGAGATGCCCTTGGGCCCTGCGGGCGCATCCGGCAGTTTGGCCAGGACCAGGTGAATGATGTTCTCCGTCAGGTCTTGCTCACCGCCGGTGATGAAGATCTTGCTGCCGGTGATCTGGTAGCTGCCATCGGCCTGGGGTTCGGCACGGGTGCGAATGATGCCCAGGTCGGTGCCGGCATGGGCTTCTGTAAGGCACATTGAGCCGGCCCAGCGTCCCTCGTACATCGGTGGCAGGTACAGGGCCTTGAGTGCTTCGCTGGCGTGGGCGTCGATGGCCAGGCACGCGCCGGAGCTCAGCGCCGAGTACAGGGCGAAGCTGGAGTTGGCGGCGTAGAGCATTTCCTCGAACTGCACGGCGAGCATCTTCGGCATCCCCATGCCGCCATAGGCCGGGTTGCCGCTCAGACCCACCCAACCGCCCTCGATGTAGGTCGAATACGCCGCCTTGAAGCCGCTCGGCGTGCTGACCTGGCCGTCGCGCCACTGGGCACCTTCTTCGTCGCCGCTTCGGTTGAGTGGAAAGATCAGGTTATGGGTGACCTTGGCGGCTTCTTCGAGAATCGCATCGGCGGTGGCGGCGTCGACGGTATTCGCCAGCGCGGGCAGGCGGGCCCAGAGGCTCGGTGCGTTGAAGACTTCGTGCAGGACAAAACGCATGTCGCGCAACGGGGCGTTGAATTCGGGCATTGCAATGAACCTCATGCAAGGAAAGGAGGTGGGGATGGCTGCAGTCGCGCGGTTCTCGGATCACGATCCCAGGCATCGCTGACGTGTGGGTGCTCGCTTGTCCACGAGCCTGCCGGGCTGTCAGCGATGCCTGGGGTGTTTTCGACGATCGGGCTAGAGATTCTTCGCCATGTCGCGCAGTACGAATTTTTGGATCTTGCCGGTGGAGGTCTTGGGCAACTGGGTGAAGACCACCGTGCGGGGCACTTTGAAACCTGCCAGGTGCTCGCGACAAAAACTGATGATCTCGGCTTCGCGCACGTCTTCATGGTCAGCTTTGAGGGTGATGAAGGCGCAGGGTGTTTCGCCCCACTTTTCGTCAGGACGGGCCACCACTGCGGCTTCCAGCACTGCCGGATGTCGATAGAGCACGCCTTCCAGTTCGATGGTAGAGATGTTTTCTCCACCGGAAATGATGATGTCCTTGAGCCGGTCGCGGATTTCCACATAGCCGTCGGCATGGGTCACTGCCAAGTCGCCGGTGTGGAACCAGCCGCCCTCAAAGGCTTCGGCGGTGGCGCTGGGGTTTTTCAGGTAGCCCTTCATCACGGTGTTGCCGCGCATGAAGATCTCACCGATGGTCTGGCCGTCATGCGGTGTCGGTTCGAGGGTTCTTGGATCGGCCACCATCAGCCCTTCCAGGGTAGGGTAGCGTACGCCCTGGCGAGCCTTGATCTGCGCCCGCTGCTCCAGTGGCAATTCATCCCAGGCTGCGTGCCAGGCGCATAGGGTCACCGGCCCGTAGACCTCGGTCAGGCCGTAGACGTGGGTGACCTTGATGCCCATTTCCTCGACGGCGCCAATCACCTTGGCCGGTGGTGCCGCTCCTGCAACCATGGCATTGACCGGATGGTCGATCGCTGCCTTGGCCGAGTCGGGCATGTTCACCAGGGCGTTGAGCACAATGGGCGCGCCGCAAAGGTGGGTGATCTGATGTTCGCGAATCAGGTTGAGGATTTTCTGCGGATCGACCCGGCGCAGGAACACATGGACGCCAGCCAGGGCGGTCACGGTCCAGGGGTAGCACCAACCGTTGCAGTGGAACATCGGCAAGGTCCAGAGGTATACCGGGTGATTGCCCATGGCCCAGGTCATCTGGTTGCCCAGGGAATTGAGGTAGGCGCCGCGGTGGTGATAGACCACGCCTTTGGGGTTGCCGGTGGTGCCAGAGGTGTAGTTGAGGGAAATGGCCTGCCACTCGTCGTCTGGCCACTGCCAGGCGAAGTTCGGATCGCCCTCGGCAAGAAACGCCTCGTAGTCCAGTTCACTGACCGCCAGGCCTTCGCCGTATTCCGGATCGTCGAGGTCGATCACCAGGGGCGGGTGGTCGAGCATGCCGATGGCCGCTTGTACCACGTCATGGAACTCACGGTCGGCGATCAACACCTTGGCTTCGCCATGCGCGAGCATGAACGCGATGGCCTCGGCATCCAGGCGTACGTTGAGGGCATTGAGCACCGCTCCGATCATCGGCACACCGAAATGCGCTTCAAGCATGGCTGGAATATTCGGCAGCATGACCGCCACCGTGTCGTTTTTACCGATGCCGCGTCCGGCCAGGGCTGAGGCGAGGCGTCGGCAGCGGCTGTAAGTGTCGGCCCAGGTGCGCCGGATCGAACCGTGGATCACGGCCGGGTAATCGGGATAAACGCTGGCAGTGCGCTCGATGAAGCTCAAGGGGGTAAGGGCGGTGTGGTTGACGCCGGTTGGCGCAAGACCTTGCTCGTAGATGGACATGGCTGGGTACCCGGTGGCTGATTATTAGCTCTATTGGCCGAGGTTCTCGTCGTCACGGCTGCCGGTGCTAGCTGAATCGCAGTGCGATTGTCGGCGACACGTTTACTCAGAAAAGCTCGGTGACTTATCCGGGGGAATTTATATACTGTTTGCCGATTGATATGGAAGTACTACCTGAGTTGTATAGTATATATACCATATGTTGTTCGGCCTACTTTCACGACAGGTTTTCTGATGATCTCCACCTCCGTTCGCTTGCATGGCTGGTTGCGCCTGCAACGTGAAGGCATGGCCCTGGCGGCTTGCGCCGATGCCCTGTGCCGGGCCTTGCAGGATTGCGTGCAAATCCGTCGGGCGGTCTACCTGAGCTGGCATGCGCCAAGTGGCATCTATCGGCATGAGGGCCGTGCCCGGCATTTGCCGCCAGGGTTTGGTGATGCGCTGCAAAGCAGTGACCGGATACTTTTCCAGCGCTTGCAGGCCGAAGAGCGGCTGGAGCTGGCACAGGTGCGTCAGCTCGATTGCTGGCTGGCCGGTCGTCTGCGCCGCGCGGCCGTCGAGCATGGCCAGGTCCTGGAGTTGGCCCTGCAGCCGGGGCAGCAAGGCTTGCTGTTGGTTGAGCTACAGCCCGATGTGGGCCAGGATTGGTTGGTGGCGGTACACCAGTTGCTGAATCTGCTGCTGGCCAGTGTCGGCGGCCAGTTGCGCGACTCGCCGCTGCTCGGCCATGACCCGCAGCCAAGTGCGTTGCTTGATTCGCGAGGCCGACCGCTGGAGCTCAACGAGGCGCTGCTGGCGTTGCTCGAGCAACTGTCGTTGGTCGATGCCTTGAGTCTGTTGCCGGTCAGCCACGCGCACCTGGTACAGGCCTGTCTGACCCAGCAGCGAGCCATCGAGAACGTGGAGGTGCAGGTCGCCGAGCAGATTCTGGTCTGGACGTTCATTCCCGACCCCAAGGCCAATCGCGTGCTGGCCCGCTGTCGCCAGGCCACCGCGCAGATTCTCGCCGAGCGCGAGTCAGCCAAGGCGCGGCGCTTGTACCGGCTGATCACCGAAAACACCACCGACCTGATTTCCCGCCATACCCCGGACGGCTGTTTCCTCGATGCGTCACTGGCTTCTTGGACCCTGCTCGGCTATTGGCCGCAGGAGCTACATGGGCGCCAAGCTCGCAGCCTGTTCCATCGGCAGGACCAGGCCGACCTGATGCAGCGCACCCGTGATGCCCTGGAGCAGGACGGCTACCACACCATGACCTACCGCATTCGCCATCGCGACGGCCATTACTTGTGGTTCGAGACCGCGTGCCGTGCCATTCGCGAGACCTACACCGGTGCGGTGGTTGAAGTGGTCAGCGTGTCCCGGGACATCACCGCCCGGGTCCAGGCCGAAGAAAACAAGCGCAGGCTGGCGGAGGTGGTAGAGGCCAACACCGACCCGGTGCTGTTCATCCAGCCCGATGGCGCGGTGACCTACCTCAACCCGGCGGCGCGCCGCACCCTCGGCCTGGATGCGCAACAGAGCCTGCCGACGCTGGATGCCTTTCTCAGCGCCGAGGTGCTGGCCAGCCTGGAACAGGAGGGTTGGGATTATGCTGAGCGCAGCGGTCGCTGGAGCATCGAGGCGCGCCTGCAACCGCCGGCCGGTGGTGCTTCGGTGCCGGTGTCGCTGATGCTTCTGGCCCATCGAGCGGCCAGTGGCGAGCGTTTCTATTCGCTGGTGGCCCACGATCAGTCCGAACGCGAGTTGCGTGAAGCCCAGCAGCGTCATCATCAGGACGAACTGGCCCACACGGCACGCCTGGTGACCCTCGGTGAGCTGGCCTCGGGCATTGCCCATGAGATGAATCAGCCACTGGCGGCGGTGGTCAATTACGCCAACGCCAGCCAACGCTATTTGCAGGCCCTGGGCAGTCAATCCGAGGCCGCCGAGAAGGTGGCCCAAGGGCTGGAGCGGATCGCCGTGCACGCCAATCACGCGTCGGAGGTGATCAAGCGTCTGCGCGCCTTCCTGCGTAAAGGCCGCCGCCGCATGGAGGCCTTGGACCTCAGTGACGTGGCCCGGGCAACCACGCGCCTGTGCCTCTGGGAAGCAAGCAGTTGCCAGGTGGAGATCGTGGAGCGGTTGCCGGATAATCCGCCGCTGGTTTACGCCGACCGGGTGCTGCTGGAGCAGGTGCTGCTCAACCTGTTGCGCAACGCCATCGAGGCCAATCGCGAAGCCCATCCTGGCCAACCGTCGCAGATTGTCCTGGCGGTCGAACCGGGGAACGACGGTGGGGTGCAGGTCAGCGTCAGCGACCAGGGGCACGGCGTGCCGATGGCGCAGCTGGAGCAGATTTTCACCCCGTTCTATTCCAGCAAGGTCAACGGCCTGGGGTTGGGGCTGTCCATGAGTCGCAGCATCATCGAAGGTTTTGGTGGCGAGTTGCAGGCTCGGCCCTTGGCCGTGGGCTTGCAGATGCGCTGCAACTTGCCGGCCCCGGCCCTGGCCGGCTTGGCCCGACAACACGAGGAGTAAGGCAATGGTGGGTGTGGCGGAACAGGTGGTGTATGTGGTCGACGATGACCAAGGCATGCTCGACTCGACGGTCTGGCTGCTGGAGTCCGTGGGCCTCAAGGCCCTCTCGTTCACCAGTGGCCGGGAGTTTCTCGAGGCTTGCGACAACCGGCTCAATGGCTGCGTGCTGCTGGATGTGCGCATGCCAGGCATGGGGGGCTCAACGTGCAGGAAGAGATGCGCAACCGCGGGCTGCGTCTGCCGGTGATCTTCGTCAGTGGGCATGCCGATGTGCCGATTGTGGTGCGGGCGTTCAAGGCTGGAGCCCATGATTTCATCGAAAAGCCTTACAACGAACAACTGCTGCTCGACAGTGTGCAACAGGCCTTGAGCCTGGCCGACGACAGCCAGACCGCCAGCGCCGGCCAGGCGCGGGTGCAGGCGCGGCTACAGAGCCTGACCCCGAGGGAAAATGACGTGTTGCTGCCTCTGGTCAGGGGTTATACCAACCGGGAAATCGCCGAGCAGCTTGGGGTCAACGTCAGGACCATCGACCTCTATCGTTCCCGGGTCATGAAGCGCATGGGCGCCGAGAGCCTGCCGGAGCTGGTGGGCATGGCGATTGTCGCGGGCCTGGTAGATCCATTGCAGTTGCGCTGAGGGTTTGGCTCAGGCCGCAGTGACTCGCAATGTCGGTTCGGAGCCGACCTTGGGCGCCAACACCCGTTCTATGGCACCCGTGAGCAGGTTCTCCAGCAATTCATCGTGCTCGTGCTGCTCCAGGGACTGGTGCGCCAGCCAACTGGGCGCGCTGTTGAGCAAGGTGGCAATGGCGTGGCCGGCTGCGGCTATTACCCTGGAGGGGAGGCGCCGGGGAGCGCCCAGCATCAGCAACAGCCGCTGTTCGTATTGCTGGCGCAGATGCTCTACTCGCTGTTGCTGATCGACGTTGAGGCACCCGCTGTCGCGCTCCACCAGGCGAAAATGCCAGGGCATCTCTCGGTGCAGCTTGAGGTGGGCGCGGATCAACCGTTGCAGGTTGCCGCGCTTGTCCCGGGGCAGCTGTTCAATGCGCCCGAGCGTGGCCAGCAATTCTTCGAAAAACTCCTCGATCAGGTCGGCCAGCAGGTGCTGCTTGCTCGGGTAATGGTGATACAGCGAGCCGGGCGTCAGCCCCAGGTGGGTCGCCAGCTCGCGCATGCCGACCTGGCCGAAGCCCTTGCTGGCGAACAGCTCAAGGGCTTTGTCCCGGCTCTCGGCGAAGCGCGAGCAACGCTCAGCCATAGGCATGGAAACCCCGCCCGGACTTGCGCCCCAGGTAGCCGGCGGCGACCATTTCCTTGAGCAATGGCGCAGGGCGATATTTGCTGTCGTTGAAACCTTCGTAGAACGCCTCCAGGATCGCCAGCAAGGTGTCCAGGCCGATCAGGTCGGCCAGGGCCAGCGGCCCGATGGGTTGGTTGCAGCCCAGGCGCATGCCCGCGTCGATATCTTCGGCGCTGGCCAGGCCTTCCTGGAAGACCAGGATGGCTTCGTTGATCATCGGCACCAGGATCCGGTTGACCACGAAGCCCGGGCGGTTGCCGGCGGTGATCGCGGTCTTGCCCAGCCGCCGGGCCATTTCCAGGGCCAGGGCGTGGGTCGCGTCGTGGGTCTGCAGGCCACGAATCACCTCGATCAAGCCCATCACCGGCACCGGGTTGAAGAAGTGCAGGCCGATAAAGCGCTCTGGATGACTGACGCCGGCGGCCAGTTGTGTGATCGAGAGGGAGGAGGTGTTGGAGGCGATCACGCAGTCGTTGTCGACCTCAGTGGCAACCTGTTGCAGCAGTCGCAGTTTCAGCTCAAGGTTCTCGGTGGCGGCCTCGATCACCAGTTGGGCACCGGCCAGGCTGGCGTAATCGGTGCTGGTGCGGATCTTGTCCAGGGCGAGTTGTTTCTGCGCTTCGCTCAGGGTCTGCTTGGCGATTTGTCGATCGAGGTTCTTGGCGACGGTGACCAGGGCTTTTTCCAGGGCAGTGGAGGAGATGTCCAGCAAGGTCACTTCGAAACCGGCCAGGGCGCAGACCTGTGCAATGCCGTTGCCCATGGTGCCGGCGCCGATCACGCCGATAGTGTGCAGATGCATGTGGATTGTTTTCCTTATCAAGTGCACTCCAGCGTGCGGCCACTGGCCTGCCCCTGGACGCGGTCTGCTGGAGGGGCTCGACAGATGCCGCGCCGTGCCCCCTTAATGCCGCCAGTCTAGAGGTCGCCGTTGGGTGGGCCTATGCCAAAACTGTTCAGCGATGCTGGCGTTTTTTGCCATTGAGGAAGTGGGAGAAACTGGGTTTATGCGGGAAAAGGATTCGGTCGCGGTCTACTTCGTGCACACCATGATCCATGCACTGCGGGACCAGCCCCAACGGCTGGCGGCGATATTGGCCGAGGCTGGTATCGACCCGGCGTTGCTGGGGCAGCCTGAGGCCCGCGTTCCAGCGAGCGCCTTTGCCGCTTTGTGGCTGATCCAGATTCGCGAACTACAGGATGAGTTCTTCCAGTTGGACTCCCACGGCATGCCGGTCGGCAGTTTTGCCCTGATTTGCCGGGGGCTGATTCAAGAGCCCGACCTGGGCAAGGCTTTGCGTCAGTGCCTGGGCAACTTCGGGTTGTTCCTGCGGGATTTTCGCGGCAGCCTCAGCGTGCGTGGCAAGCGGGCGGTGATCAGTCTGCAGACGTACTCGGCGGATCCGGATGCCTGCCGTTTTGGTGAGGAAACGTTCCTTGTGCTGATGATCAGCTTGCTGTGCTGGCTGGGCGGGCGGCGTATTCCTATCGATCGCGCGGACTTTCGTCAGTCGCGCCTGTCCCTCAGTGACGACGCGTTGCTCTGGGGGCCCAACCTGAGTTTTGGCGCCGAGCACACGGAAATCGAATTTGCCAGTCGCTACCTGCGCTTGCCAGTCGTCCAGGACCTGGCCTCCCTCAAGGTATTCCTGCGCAGTGCGCCCCAGTGGCTGGTGATCCGTTTTCGCAACCAGCATGGCCTGGCAACCCGCCTTCATCAATGCCTGCGCCGCAGTCATTACAGCCAGTGGCCCACTCTGGAAGCCTTTGCCAGTGAACTGCGGATGAGCCCCAGCACCTTGCGCCGACGTTTGGAGCGCGAGGGTTGTTCGTTCCAGGAAATCAAGGACGAGGTCCGCCGTGGGCTGGCCGTCGAGTTGCTGCGCCAGACCGACCGCAGCATCAGTGACATTGCCGAGCAGACCGGCTTTCAGGAACCCAGCGCCTTCCATCGTGCCTTCAAGAAATGGACCGGCGAAAGCCCCGGTCGCTACCGTGCACGCTTCCAGTCTGTTGGGTAGCAGTTCATGTCGACCTGGCGGAGGCTTTACTTGGCCGCCCTTGGAAAACCATGCCGGCTGGCAGCCCCAATCACTGTTAACGTGACAAGCAGAAGAACGATCAGGGCAGGGGCAAACGCAGTGACACCCAGGTGGTCCAGTAGCACGCCTCCGACAATTCCTCCACTGGCAATGGCCACGTTCCAGGCCGTGACCAACATGGACTGGGCGACATCCGCTGCGTCTGCGGCCGTGTTGGCAATGGCCGTCTGGAATAGCGTCCCTGCACCTCCGAAAGCGACTCCCCAGGCGCCCATCGCGATATAGACCGCAACCAGACTATCGCTCATTAACCACAGAGTCAGCACCACTAACAGCACAGGACGCACGCCCGCCAGCGTGAAAACGTGACTCAAGGAAAAGCGTTTATTAGCTACTTGCCCAGGAAAGTCAGGCACCCTCAGGCGCACCCAGACCATCAAGGCGATTGCGAACAGGCTCATGATCGCGAAGCTCATGCGCCAACCGATCAGGTTGCTGAGCAGGGTGCCGGCGGGTACGCCCAGGGATAACGCCAGCGGCGCGCCAACCATGGCAATCGCGATGGCTCGACCTTTTTGGCGTTCCGGCACCATGCGAGCGGCATAGCCTGCCAACAATGCCCAAAGCAACCCGGCTGAAACGCCGCCCAACAAGCGGGCGATGATCGTCAAGCTGTAGCTGGTCGAGAGTGTCGTGACCATGTTGGCAACGGCGAAGCCGGCGATCGCGAACAGCAAAAGCGATCGTCGCCGTACGCCTTGCGTGGCTGCCGTCCACCTTCCGCATGCTATGGCCTTCCAGCAAACATCTAGCGCCGAAGTTGCGGGTGTTCATTGATTTCATCAACGCTGAGTTGTTCAAACGCTGAGGTTGATTCCTGGCTGGATCAATCGTTCGGTGTCCCGCTTGCTAAGGCGCTGTCTTGGCGCCAGTGGAGACCAAACTACCGTAATCTTCCTCGCCCACGCGGCGCGCCTCGGTAGGTAGCCACAAACGCTCGCTGCGGCATTTGAATTTAATGCCTTTGCGTGGCGTCATGCCCCTGGCTGTCTCCATGCATATTGCCTTGGAGGCGTAAGTCGGCCCTGGCCTTCGTTCCTCAACACAGCCTTCGATGCCACTGCAAATGGCCATAACCATAAAGTAAACAGTCATCATCCTGGTGCTGCTCCCCTCGAGCGATGCGATTAGTACATCCTGCGTGGGCCCTGGTTGGGGGTACTTCAACGCGCAGTGGTCGAGCGAATGATGAGCCTGAGTTCTGAGCTCCAGCAATGGCATATTGATGCCGATCGTCGGAAAAATGTCACTTTTTCGGGATTTTTTTATTTCGGCGAAATCGGCGCCATTATGTTGGCGTTTTCTGGTGGCGAACTGGTTTTTACCTATGAGAATGACCGCTGTGGCGACGTGCAGGATGGTGCGTCATCGCATGCTTGCAGCCGCTGGGTCATGGGCGCCATTTGCCGATAGATCACGCCATGACATGGGCTTCTGACCGGGCATCTGAAGGGATTGCCCGGGCTGCATTCAGCGCACGCGTTTGCGGCTCTGCTGCGCCAGATCCAGCGCCTTGTGCATGTCCAGCCGCGCCGAACGGCCCACGTCCTTGTCGTTGAGCTGATAGCGGCGTTCCGACGGCAGGATCGGTGCGGTGAGATCCTGCGCATCGGTCTGTTCGAAGTCGTGATTGTCGCCGATGGTCATCGCGCTGCGGCGCAGCAGCATGCGCAATTGCTCGGGCTGAAGTTGCGGATTGATGGACAGCATCGCTGCGAGCAGGCCCGCAACCATGGGCGTGGCGTAGGACGTGCCGCAATGCACGGCACCGACCTGGTCGGCGTTGGTCGTCGAGGCGTGAGCGCAGGCAGCGGCGGTGATGTCAACGCGCATGTCGATGTTCGAGGAGCTGCGCTTGACCGCGTAGGCCGGGTCGTCGATGGCGATGCCAGCGCGCTCGCTGCGTTGGTGCCCGCCGACCACCAGCAACTGCTCGGTGATGAAGGAGGAGGGCAGGCGGTATTCGTCGCTGCCCGAGAACGAAGACCCATTGCCGGCGGAATTCACCACCACCACATCGGGATGTTCCTTGCGCAGCCAGAGGAAGAACTCCTCCAGCAGCTCTTCGTAACCGCCCATCGCGATGCCCGAGCGCAGCAGGGAGTCCACGTCATCGCCCTTGACGTTTTTCGTGCCGACACGGTGGATGCCCCAGCTCCAGTTGAGTACGCGTACGCCGTCCTCCACGAGGTTGACCGACGCGGCGATGTTGGCCGTGATACCGGCATCGGAATTACGTTCGACGATGATCTCGAAGCCACCGCTCGCCTTGTCCAGGCCACGGAGAAAACCGGTGTTGCCACCGTTGTTCCAGCTTGCGGCGAGGATACCGGCGACGGTCGTGCCGTGGTTGTCCGGCGTGCGCGCATCACGTGCGTAGACGCAGGTGCGCGGCACCGAGCAGGCCCCGAGGTAATCCGCGAAATCCACTGTGTCGAAATCCACATCACGCTCGATGAGGCCGATGCGCACAGGGTGCGGCTGGATGGGCGGCTGTCGCCCAGGGATGCGCCGCTGGTAGTAGTTCACCGCGTCGAGAAAGCGGTTCGCGGCCCATTCGTCGGAGTCCTGGGCCGGTTTCTTCGAGGCTTCATGGGGCGCGGTGGCGTGCTCGTTCTCTTCTGCCGCGGATTCCTCGACCACCACGGCATCCACGCTGGTCTCGCTGCCCAGGCGAAGCACCAGCGCATCGCGCTGCTCCAAGTCCCTGGCCGGCAGGCGCAGCTGGTACACGTTCAGGGGCGCGATGCTGCCGACGACCTTCGCGCCGTACTTGCGGGCCAGGCGCTCAGCTTCCTGGCGACCATCATGACTTTCCTCGATCAACAGGCTGACCAGATCGACGTAGGTACTCAGGCCGTCCATGTTCTTCGCCACTTCGTCCGGCCCGGCGGCCAGTACGTGACTGTTGCGCAGGGTCAGCCAAACTGCATTGCTAGTGCGTGAACCGTCCTCTAGCCAGAGAGGGCCACTCTGGTAAGCGGCGCTGTCCAGACGCAACCTGAGGTTTTCGCCTTCGCGCTGGAGAGTGTCCGCGGGTATCGCCTTTGCACCCAGTTTCAGTTGCGGCGTTCCAGCACTCAGCCCGCGCACTGTCAGGCACCAGTCCTGGTGCCGGCTTTCCAGCAGGTCACCGCAGCGGTTCAGGGTTTCCAGGCGTAGCGGCTCTTGCATAGCCGCCGCAGGGTTGGCAACCAGTGTGAACAGTGTAGCGAGGGCAGCGGATCGTAAGGGCATGGGCGAGGTTTTTCTGCCGAGAGTCCTTCATTCCGACTGCCACATTGCTCGCTTCGTTCAGAGGGATGATCATCGCAGGCTGTCGGCGAAGCCTGGCAGGGCGGCTCGCTCCCGAAAGATTGCACGATGGACGTTAGCTTGATTGGTGAACGTCCTTTTCAGCGGGTGCAAGTTCGGGAAACTCAACCTGCAGCGCCTTGTTGCCTCCGGCAATGAGCTTCGTCACAACCTGGGTGATGTTGACACGCACCATCCCGGTCGAGATGGAATACATGGCCCAGGCTTGTTCAGGCGTGCAATGGATGATCTGTTCCTCGATCTCCTTGTAGGCTTTGTATTCGTCCGACTCCACGTAGCAGTTGTAATCACCTTGGTGCATGATTTTATCCTTCCCTAGAACCTCTGCGACAGCCCTCGAATCAGGGCTGTCCTTGCTCTCCATGTGATTTCCATTGCTCCAGCTAACCCCGTGCCAGGGTCGAAGAGGTCCTCCCAGCTGAATTAAGGATTGGCGCAGAGAAACAAAGGTGACAACCCTTCAGGTCAAGTACCACTCTTCACTTTGGTCCAGATCCGGGTACGGATACGCTCCAATTTCAATGGCAATGGTTCAAGAGGAACAAGTGTCGCGACAGTCTTTTTGTCTGGATAGATCCAAGGGTTATCGCGCAGCGTTTGTTCGACAAACTCAGTGGCATCTTTATTGGCGTTAGGGTACAGCGTGTGATTTGAAGTCTTGGCAATGATGTCGGGTCGCAACATGTAATTAATAAACGCCATGCCTTCTTTCGGGTGGGGAGCGTCTTTCAATAAAACCAGATTTTCCGACCAGACCAGCGCGCCCTCGCGAGGAAGGCTGTAGGCGATTTTGCGTCCAGTGTTGGCCTTGTCGTTTATGGCCTGCGCTGCAAGAGCACCATTGGCCCAGCCGACCACTGCACAAATGTTGCCGTCGGCCAGGTCAGCGTCGATTCGGGATGAATCGAAATAGACGACGTAGGGACGGATTTTCAGCAGCAGGGCTTGCGCTTTCTGGTAGTCATCCGGGTTCTTGCTGTTGCTGGGGAGCCCCAGGTAATGCAAGGCAATCGAAATGATCTCGCTGGGAGAATCAAGCATGGCCACGCCACACGACTTGAGTTTGCTGATGTTCTCTTCTTTGAAGATTAAATCCCAGCTATCGACCGGCGCATTATCGCCTAATGCCGCTTTGACTTTATCCACGTCATAGCCAATGCCGGTGGTGCCCCATAAATAGGGGACAGCGTAGCGATTACCAGGATCATTGACCGCAAGCTGGGACAAGATGGCAGGATCGATGTGTGACAAGTTGCTCAGTTGCTTGCGATCCAGAGGCTGAAGCACGCCGGCCTGGATCAGGCTTGGCAACACATTGGAGGTGGCCACAACCACGTCATACCCCGTGCGCCCAGCCATCACTTTACTTTGCATGATTTCGGCGCTGTCGAACGCATCCATGTGGAAGCGGGTGCCGGTTTCCTGCTCAAACTCCTTCGGCGTCTGTGGTGCGATAAACCCAAACCAGTTATACAGATACACCCCAGACTCTACAGCCCCTGCGGATGTGTTAATCCCGATACAAAGAAGAGAGGCTGAAAAAAAGCTGCGCAGACGTGACTTGTTCATACAACTATCCTTGTCAAGACGCTAGCCCTCATGGCCAGCGTAATCCCGGGAAGTGAATATACCGGGCATTGACGAATAGTAAATACCTACGAATACTTATCCGCGCCCAACGAATCCCTAACCCTAAAGGGGTAGAAAATGCCACTCGACCTTCATAGCCTGGCTTGGCACCGATCGATTGGAAAGCTGATCATGCGCTTGAATCGTCCAGAATTCTGGAGTTCGCTGGTTCGTGTGTTAAACGAGTATGTGCAGATCGATAACTGGGTTGTGTTGATCTTCAGTAATCAGCAAGTGCAAGTGGTGAGCCTTCCAGAAGTGGCAGATACAGAGGAGGTCGATGCGTTTATCCATCGCTATGTGAAGGAGCTTTATATGTTGGATCCGTTCTATATAGCGGATCGGGAAAATCCACAGAGCGGCTTTTTTCATATGCTGGATGTCGCGCCAGAGCACTTTCTTGAAACAGAGTATTATCACCAGTATTTTGAGCAGTATATTTCTGTGGATGAGGCGCAGTACAACGTTCGGCTCGATGCTGAAAGAACGTTGTGCGTGTCCTTTGGCAGTAATGTCCGGTTTAATCAAGAGCAGATAACGATGCTTGATATTATCAAACCCTGGGTGACTGCGCTGATGCACCAGCGCATGTGTTTTGAGGTTGATGTAGCAAAGGATGTTAGTGAGCCAGCGCCATGGCCGGAAACAATTGCCTCGCTAGGCACGCTAATAACCGCCCGCGAAAAGGATGTGCTCAAGTTGTTGCTGAGTGGCTTCTCTAATAAAGAGATTGCCGGAAAGCTTTCCTTGTCTGCGGAAACGATAAAAGTTCATCGGCGTAACATCTACACCAAGTTGAACATCAAGTCACAATCTGAGCTGTTTACTCGGTTTTTCACGCCGAAGCAGGATGTTTTCCCTGTCAGTTGAAGCGGCGTTCGAGCCTGGACATGATCTTCGCCTTTGCACAGTGTTCGTAGACATCCCACCGGCCACTTAACGCTGCCAGTGATCATCCCTGTCTGAACGATGAATCGCTACCCTGCGAGCCCTGTTCAAGCGCTCATCCAAAGAGTAGGGTCCGCCTCCACGCGCGACGATGTAGAGGGCGAGAAATCCCATCAGCACTGGGAACTCGATACCCCGATCTATCCAGGGCCAGGTCGGGCCGAGGGCATAGCTGATTGCAACCATTTCAAGGGCGATAGGCAATGCGACCAGCCTTGTGCCAAGCCCTATTGCCAACATGATCGCGCCAGCCGTCTCCAAGAGCATGACTAGAAAGGCGAGCTGAGCAGCAAAGGGTAATCCCATCACGTTCTGGATCAGGTTGATCGACCCGGCCATTGGGTCAGCCATCGAACCGTGGGAGGTGCGCAGAGCCTTCGGCAATCCGTGGGTAAAAAGCACGACAGCAAAGACGATTCGCAGCAAGGCGTACAGGTAAGGTTCGAATCTGGCGGCTTGTGCATTTGTAGAGGTCACTATGGAGCGCGGTGACGATGCGTTTTCCGTTGTCATGGCAGGTCCTTGGTTGTCAGCGTGCGCCCAGGTCGACAATCGCCAGGGCGTGCACCTCAGGCTTGCGTAGGCGTTATTGCCCTTTGGCCGGCAATCCCATCTTCTCAAGCGTCAGGGTCTCGTCGGCGCGGCCCCAGCCGCCATCTGCCACTTCTTCGACAAGGACCATGGTGAACGGACGAACCTGCTCGCCGAAGTACTCGACAAACATCTGCGTGGTGCGATGGATGATCTCCTCTTTGCGAGCGTGGTCCAGGATCCCTTCGGGAAATTTGTAGTTTGCAAATGGCATGGGGTGACTCCGTTGGTTGAGAAACAAGGTTGGGAGAGCGGGGGCAGGGGCGGCTGGCGGATCTGCCAGCGAAGACAGCACGATGCTCCTGGAACGCATTCTTCTTGTTCGGGCCTACGGGATAAATCCTGTGAAGTTGCCATGTACATTCAATGGCAACGAACAATCGACAGCGTGGATCGTTCCACTTGCTTGGGCCAACTCGGACGACTAGGCTCATTGACACTATCCGGAGTGTCGCAGGGAGGCGTGACCATGAGCCCGAAAAGAGTGAGGAAGCAGTATTATTTGAACCCATTTGGAAAGGGCGATAAGGCGCTTCAGACATCCCGAAGCAAGTACAAACTAAAAGAGGAAGTTAATGCGGTGGTGATAGAACGCCTTACTCCGGGCTGCCTGAAGTCGGTTGAAGGGTATGCAACGCTAATCATTGATGGTCATGGTTTTCGTGAGGACAACTTTCAGAATATCATCAGCTCCGCTGAGTCTGGCGGGGATAATTTGTCAGATGGGGCATTGGCCGAACTTGTGGCCAAGACTTGGGAGTTACCGCAAAGCCACCGCAAAATTCGTATGCTCGCCTGCTGGGGGTTCGGCTTTGCTCGACTATTTGCCATGCAGTTAGGCACGAGAGGTTATGACTCGATTTGTGTGGCGGGATATTTGGGCAAGACGAGTCCCGGTAGTTGGGAGCCCGCTACTGGCAGAGGAAGGACCGAAGTTGATATGGATAATGGGGAGGGTGGACAGTACGGAAAAGATCGCCTGGTTTGGTTCGACTCACAAGGAAATCAATGCGAGAAGCCAGATGTGGGCTATGGAGGAACCCAATTGTACTCAAATGCGCAAGACGGTAGGTGGGATGATTGAACGTTGGCAAGCGTATGAGTTCCTGAGTGCTTGGGAGGGGTCAAACAAGTCGAACTGGACGGGCGGGAACTACATTCCGAACAGGGTGAATCCATGCGATAGGCGAGAGTAGGAACACGGCGACAAGGAAAGCTACCTGGGACAGGTAGAACGGTTCGAGCCACTGTTGCTTCAACGCCACGTAATAAGTGTTATGAGTTACGTCAACCAAAATGATCGTTACCGTAAACCCGATCCCAGTTCTTGGCTTGGTGAAAAGTAGCAGTGCCGCAAGTGGATCAAGAAATGTCAGTGCCCCCCAGAAAATACGGCTGGCCAAGTAAGCGTCTGGTCCGTATCCATAGTCCCAGAGCAATCCATGGGAAATGTCTGCGTGGATGTGATTTACGGTTGCTATGCACAGGCAACACGCGAACACAATTCTGATGGCCAATGACAATTCTGGCATAGCGTTATCTACCTTGGTGATCTCTACACCCTGCATGGCAATGGGATCGACAGGGAGTCAAAGGTGGCCTCGAATACTCAAGGCCGTTTTTCAGGCTGGCATGTCGGCGGCTATCTGGGAATGGGCGGGAAGCAGATCCATGATCTCGCAGAAGAGAGGGCGCTGCTTCCAGTCATTGCGATCGCCGATCACGTATAGGCGGCGCTTGGCCCGGGTGGCGGCCACGTTGAGGAGATTGGGTCGGGACACTGCCCAATTGCGCGCGCCAGGGTTTTCGCTGTTGCCACCTAAGATGAGGATGATCACTGCGGCTTCCTTGCCTTGCATGGTGTGGATGGTGCCGCGCACGATCTTGTCGGGGAGACGAACCTTGAGCTGGTTGCGTACATCCTGAAAGGGTGTGATGACGGCGATGCTGTCCATTGGCACTCCGTCGGCTTCGAGCACGGTCAGTAGGCGTTCAAGGGCGAGGCCTTCGTTGTCGACCCAGTTGCCGGAGGAGCGACCACTTGCGTGAACCCAGCCGGTGAGCAGACGGGCCGGAGTTTCCTTCGCGGGTGATGGAGCAATGGTGCCGTAGACCATGGCACCGTCATAGGCGATGCGGTTGGCCAGGTCGAACATCGGTTTATCGCAGCGCCGGTGCACCACAAGGGGGAGGCCGACCCAGCATTTCTGGCCTTGGGGGCCGGCCATGCGGCCCCAAGGGGTGGCGCGGTCGGCAAGGGTCTGGGCGGATTGGCGGTTGGGCAGCCAGTGGGCATCGACCTGATAGTGGGTGCGCATGTGTTCAAGCACGGCGTCGGAGACAGTGACGATGGGCTCCAACTGCAGCGGATCACCAACCAGCACGGCGCGGCGTGCGCGCCACAGGGCGCCGACTGCGGCCTGCGGGGTGGCCTGGCCGGCTTCGTCCACCAGCAGCCAGCCGATCTCGCCGCAGCCCAGACTACCGAAGGAACGAGCGAATGAGGCGAAGGTGCTGCTGAGCACCGGTACTATCATGAACAGCGAGGCCCAGGCCGAGCGCACTGCGGCCTGGGACACGCCCTGATAACGGCTGCCAGTCAGCAGGCTGGTAATGAAGGCCAGGTTATTGCCCAGGCGCGAGGCTTCGATCTGGAAGAAAGTGCGGTGTAGCTTCAGCGCCTCAATGAACACCTTGGCCCGGGCCTGACGCCACCCTTCGAGGAGCCAGGGTTCGAGCAATTCGATCTCGCTGCCTCTGCCGAGCTGGCCTTGCGCGAGCCAGGCCAGCAAGTGCTCGGCTCGGCCTGACTGGGCAATGCGGCGGGCCCTGTCGATCTGCAAGGTGGCGTGGCCTATGGCTTCGTTGATCTCTTGTTCGTCCGTGGCCAATTGCCGATTGAGTCCGCTGAGCTGGGCAATGAGTCGTTGCAGTTGGCGTTGGGCACTGTCGAAGGCCTCTTTGGCCAGGGTATGGGCGCTGTCGAGCAAGCGTTGCCGGGCGGCCCAGGCGCGATGAGCGCCCCACAGGCTGAGCAGGTTGGCGAGCAGCCGGGGTTTTTGGGCGAGGTGTGCGTCGAGGGTCTGGAGTTTGAGTTGCAATTGCTCGCGGGCGGACGTGAGCCGTGTTTCCAGCGTAGCTTGATCGTCATTGAGGCTGCGGCGTTGGGTCAGGCGGACCTGGCGCTCCTCTTCCTTCTGTCTGATCCGCGCCTTCGCGCTGAGCACACCCTGGATTCGTTCGAGGATGTCGCTGAGTTGAGCGCGCAGCGCCTGTTCGGCATCCTTGGCAGCCAGGTACTGCTCAACAGCGGCACGCCAGAGGACGGCTTTTTCGGCGGGCGTGAGTAGCTTCATCTGCTGGGCCTGTTCGCTCAGCCACTCACGCATGCCCTTGGGCGCTGGCTCGTTGTCCGCTTTCGGGGCATAGAGCATGGGCTCGCCAGTGTACAGGTCTTCGTCCTGTGCTTGGCTGTCGAGCGTATTCAGGTCCAGAGGCGTTGGCTCATCCTCCGCCTTTGCCGCTTTAGGTGGACATTTACCATAGAAGAAACGTTCGACGAACCGGGTGCGTTTGGATTTGCTGCCCAGCGCCGCAGAGATCAGACCCCAGGCTGGTTTGCCGCTGGTAAGCTCGCCCAGCTCGCTGAAGTACTCGGCATCGGGCAGCCAGGACGGGTCGATTTTGTCGCGCTGGGGCAACTCGAGGGTGACGTTCTCGACGGCACCATTGTTGGAGGAGGCCACCACCATCTCGAAGCCGAACAGGCGCGGGTCGAGCGGGTAGGCGTAGCGCTCGCGTCCGCCGTCGTTGGCGGACTCGCGACCATTCTGAACGAAAGCCTCCGAGGCCTTGCTCAGTGATGCCAACACATCGGCCCGCTGAGTCACCACGGCGGCAATCAGGTCGCGCAGCAGGGTGGTTTTCCCGGTGCCTGGCGGGCCGTTGACGCCCATCACGCCCGTGTCGTTGGCCAGGGTCTGCAGCAGGCTGTTGACCGCCAATTGCTGAGAATGCACCAGGCCCAGGTGCCGTTCGGCAGGCCAGCAGCCGGCGGCGTAGCGCGAGGGGGCGAGGCGATCAATCAGCGCCAGGTCCGCGACGGGTTGGTCGAGGTGCAGCCGCTGGCTGGAGTCGTGCAGGCTCAGGTAGCGGGCCAACGGTTCGCTGGTCTCGCCATGGGCCAGGGCATCGGCCACGTCGGCCAGGTCGCTGAGCAGGAAACTGTTGAGCGGATCGTCTTCCTGTTCGGGCTTGTCCGGGTTGATCGGTGCCGAACGGAAGCGGTGCATGCGCGGCTTGTCGCCGAACAACGCATCGAGCCCCAGTGTCTGGCGGATAAAGTCGGTCATGCCTGCCAGGTCGGCAGCCAAGACCATGCCTGCGAGCTGGCTGTTGGCCTGTTCGCGAAGGAACTCCTGGGTTTCGTCGAAGCCGCGGGTCCAATCTTTGCGGTGGAGGGCGCAGCCGACAAACCACGCTTCGCTGGACAGTACCAGGCTGTCGGCCACCATCATGCCCTGATCGTTGAACTTTAGCGCGAACAGGGCCGACTGCCGACGTTGCGGCTCCTTGTAGCCTTGGTCCGCGCCATAGAGCGCCTCCAACTGGCGGGAGACCTCCAGATTGTCGTAGAGGTGTGCGTAGAGCGTGTGGCTCCATGCGAGCTTGTTCGGCAGACGCTGCCGGCCAAGGGCGTTGGATGGCATCCACGGCAGGATCTGGGCCGAGGCGGGAATGTCTTGAATGTAGGGCTGGTAGTCGCTGTCGCGCTTTTTCAGCTTGGGGACGGCCTGGGGTTGCAAAAGCTCGACGGCGTGCCAGTAGCGCACAATGTTTTGTGGATTCATTTTCGTCCTTGAAAGTGCTTGGGCTTGAGTTCCTGACGGGAAGGATATCAGGGCTGGTGCTTCAAGGCGCGGCTGGCGCGGGCGATGCTGGCCGTGGACATGTACAAAATCCGTCGCAGGCCAGGCTGGGATAGGCGCTCGCCTGACACCCTACAAGAGATCGCGTAGCAGGCAAACATTGACGTGCTTGCGCTTTATTTAGATAGATAATATGTTAACTAAATAATAACGTACGTCTTGACCTCTTCGAGGTGCATCCATGGGGCCTACCTTTTCCTCCGACAATGCTGCGGCGTTCGAACACTGGAGCGCCTCGTTGCGATCTGCCTGCGGGCGCCTCGCCACAAGACCCTCGCACCACCATGGTTTGTTCATTGGGGATGTTTGCAGGAGGGATTTCGGTGGGTTGGGCATCGCGCATGTCCGGACCAATGCTGGACACATTGCCCGCCTGCATGCCAGTGCCGATCACGGTGATGATCAATATTGCTTTCTGATTTTCCAACGAAGTGGTTGCCAACGTATCCAGCAGATGGGGCAAACGATTGAATTGACTCCCGGTGATCTGGCTTTGGTCGATTCGGCCAAGATTTTTGAAATCGAGCCAGACGGATTGATCGAGAATGTGTCCACTCATCTGCTGCGTAGCACGGTCGAAGAACAACTGAAGGGACGGGCTGTATTTGGTAAGTTGTCACGCAATTGCGTGTCCACGCGGCTGATTCGCACATTGATTCATTCTGTGAGTGATCCGCAATTTTGTGGGAGTGTCAGGTATCCCCAGGAAGATGGAGACGCAATGCAGTCCGCATTGCTGGCGCTTTTGGTGCCCGCGTTGACGGATCAAGCGCAACCACCTGTCATGGGGAGAAAGCTTGAACCGAGCGAGTTGTATCGGCTGGTGATCAAGTTGGTCGATGAACAATTGCAAGAGGCTTCGCTAAGCCCGTCCCATCTGGCACGCCAGTTAAACCTTTCCGTCAGACAGCTGTATCGATTGTTTGAAGAGCAGGGTGAAACGGTAAGCCGCTACATTCAGGGCCAACGCCTGGAGCGCGTTGCGCACGATCTTTGCGCTTACGAGCTCAGTCACGAGTCCATTACGCAGATCGCTTTCAAGTGGGGATTTTTCGACGCTGCTCATTTCAGTCGGGCGTTCAAGCGTCATTTCGGGGTGTCTCCTCGAGATTATCGAATGAATGCCTCGATGGCCGATCAATAAATGCCTCCATCTGGCAAGAAATGCCAAGCCACCTTGTCACGCTCAGTCAAGCGCCCTCGGCGGGCGCCCGCTCTAATCAACTCCAGCCAGTTCAAATTCCAAACCGCTGCTGATGGTGCGTGTGGTGGACTGCCAATAACAACAATAAGTATGAGATTGGAGCATCCTGATCATGAGAACGTTGCCCTTGCCGCTGCTATTGGGGCTGCCTTTGCTGGTGTCCAGTCTGCCCGGATTTGCTGATACACAGCCGTTGGCGGCGCGTGTCGATGGCGTGCGTATCGTTCAGGCAAACAATGAACCTGGCAACTGGATGTCACACGGACGTACCTATGACGAACAACGTTTCAGTCCACTGACCACGATCAATGACAGGAATGTGAAGCAGCTGGGCATGGCCTGGACGCAGAAGCTGGACATCGATCTGGGTACCGAAGCCACCCCGATCGTGGTTGATGGGGTGATGTACACCACGGGGGCATTCAGCATTGTCTATGCGATTGATGCCGCGACCGGTAAGCGTCTATGGAAGTACGACCCGAAAGTTCCCCCTGAAAACCTCAGCCAGGGTTGCTGCGGGCCGGTCAACCGAGGCGTTGCCGTTTGGAATGGGAAAGTCTATGTCGCAAGTTTTGACGGTCGTCTGATTGCATTGGATGCGGCCACGGGCCAGCCGGTCTGGAGCGTCGACACCATTATTGATCGTAGCAAGAGTTACTCGATTACCGGCGCGCCGCGCATTGTCAAAGGCAAGGTCCTGATCGGTAACGGCGGTGCCGAGTTTGGCGTGCGTGGTTATGTCACCGCTTACGATGCCGAAACGGGCCAGCAAGACTGGCGCTTCTACACTGTGCCGGGCGATCCGAAACTGCCTCCTGAGAACCCTGCCATGGCGATGGCCCTCAAAAGCTGGAAAGGCGACGGTTGGGTCAAGTGGGGCGGTGGTGGCACCGTTTGGGATTCCATGGCCTACGATCCGGAGTTGGATTTGCTGTACATCGGCACTGGCAATGGCTCGCCCTGGAACTATAAATTTCGCACAGACGGCGAGGGTGACAACCTCTTCGTCTCCTCGATTGTCGCGCTGCGGCCAGACAGCGGCGAGTATGTCTGGCATTACCAGGTCACACCCAAGGATCAATGGGACTTCACAGCCACCCAGCATATGATCCTGGCCGACCTTGAAATCGATGGAACGCTGCGCAAGGTGCTGATGCAAGCACCGAAGAATGGCTTCTTTTACGTACTCGACCGTACCAATGGCAAGCTTCTCTCGGCCAAGAATTTTGTTCCGGTCAACTGGGCCAGTGGTATCGATCTACAGAGCGGTCGACCGATTTACACCGGCAAGGCCGATTATTCGACGGGCCCCAAGGTCGTACAACCGAGCTTTCTGGGCGGACATAACTGGCATCCCATGTCGTTCAATCCCAAAACTGGTTACGTCTATATCCCGGCGCAGTTGACCCTGGCTGAGCTCAAGGCTGCTGAGCGGCCGCAGTTCTTCCCAAACAAGTCGGTGGTCAACTTTGGCCTGGATGTGCCCGACCTGCCTGAAGACCCAAAACAGCTGAAACCGATCCGCGATGCGTGGTCCGGCGAATTGATCGCCTGGGATCCGGTCAAGCAGAAAGCAGCGTGGAAGCAAGCGTATATCAGCGCGGGAAATGGCGGCACGCTGAGTACCGCCGGAAACCTGGTTTTCCAAGGGACTGCTGATGGGCGAGTGGTTGCCTATAGCGCCGACAAAGGCAAGAAACTTTGGGAGCACAGGGCTAACTCCGGGGTGATGGCCGGGCCGGTCACTTACACCGTCAACGGGGAACAATACGTGGCTTTCTCCGTAGGTTGGGGTGGGATCATCCCGCGTTTGACCGCGCCTTTGACCAACAAGGGCAAGGTACTGGCAGAGTCGCGGGTCATCGCTTTCAAACTCGGGGCTAAGGTTGAGCTGCCACCGGCCAGGACAGCGCCGCCACTGCCGCAGACCGAACTGCAGCTCAAGGCCAGTCCGGAGCAACTGGTCCAGGCACGTTCCATGTTCAATGGCTTGTGTGCCGGCTGCCACGGACTCAACGCCATCGGCGGAGGCGAAGTTCCAGACCTGCGTTATTTGACCATGGACAAGCATGCGGCTTTCCCGGCGTTTCTCAGCGGTGCTCGAATGAGCGGTGGCATGCCGAGCTTTGCCGACATCCTCAAGCCTGACGATATGGAGCTCATCCGTCAGTACCTGGTCAAGCGTACCCACGATTTACAGGCCGAGCTCAAAGACTCCGCCCAACCCTGATCGACATTTAACGACGTCCGGTTGACGGCTCGCACGCGAGCCGTCCGGAAGCTGCTGCCAACAATAAAAATAATGAGGTCCAAGCCATGTCCAATTCCCCGATTCCCGTCGCTGGCTTCGCTATGTCCGGCTTGTGCAAAGTGGCTTCCCTAGCCACCGTCGCCGCACTGTCGTCAGCGGCACTGGCCGATGTAAAGCCTGACCCGGGCGACTATACCGCGTTACCCAAGGGCACCGATGTGGTCGTGCTGTACCAACAGAATCCGCGGGGTGACGAAGTTTATTCGGGCGGCCATAAAGTGGCCGATGACCTTGATTTGAGGATGAATGTGGGGGTACTGAGGCTGATCCATTTCACGGATTTTTTCGGCACCGGATACACCTGGGATCCGCAAATCGTGATCCCTTTCGGCTACCAGGAAGTGGGGTTGAGTGACAGCAAAACCTCTGGCCTGGGAGACATTACCTTCGGCGGTACGCTATGGACCATAGCCGACCTGGAACGTAATGAGCATCTGGGATGGTCGGTATTTTTTACCGCGCCTACCGGCAGTGACAAGGATGAAGGTTTTGCCTTGAGCAACAATCGTTGGGCGGTGGATTTCCAGGTGGGCTACATCAAGGGACTGACAGATAGGATTACCTGGGATGTGATCGCCGAAACCGAGTTCTACAGTGACCAGCGCAGCTCCGATTCGAAAAAAGATCCGCTGATTCAGTTACACAACCATTTGCGTTACAACTTCACCCCAGAGACTTACGCCGCGATTTCGTATCGGCACAATTGGGGGGCGAAGGAAACGCTCGACGGCACCACCCTGGCCACCAGCCATGACAACGGCACGGCAGGTTTCACGGTGGCGACCATGGTCAACAAGCGACTGCAACTGATGGGGCAGGTGATGCGCGATGTGACGGTGCGTGAGGGGGTGAAAATCGATAATTCGCTGCAGTTTCGACTGGCCTATTTCTACTGAGTTGTCAGCGGAAACAGGCCAGGGTGACGAACCTTTCAAAGAGCCAGACCTATTAAACCCTACAGAGGAACTCAATATGTGGACTAAACCAACCTATATCGATATGCACATTGGTTTCGAAGTGACCATGTACTTTGCCAACCGCTGAAAGCTTTTGGACAGAGTCCAGGTCCAGGCTATCCGACGGTAGACGTCGGATAGCCACCTGGCCCACCTGCCAACGGCACGGTGGCGGGCCAGTGAGCACGCTTGCCCACGTCAGTGGGAATGACGCGGCTCACCACTGCGGGCGATCACTCGCAGATGCAACGTGGCCGGCTCCAGGCAGCCCCCGGTGGACAGCTGTCCCACCAATTGTCGATACAGCTCCTGCCAAGGCGTCTGCGAGGGCGGGATGTTCGGCGTCCATTCGAGGCGGCGCCGGCTCATCTCGGCCTCGTCGATCAGCAGGTTCACGGTTCGCGTGTTCAGGTCGACTTTCAGCCGGTCGTTGGTTTTCAACAGTGCCAGGCCGCCACCCACGGCTGCTTCCGGGGACATGTTGAGGATCGATGGGCTTGCCGATGTGCCGCTCTGGCGACCGTCGCCGAGGCAGGGCAGGGAGTCGATGCCTTGTTTGATCAGTGCGGCCGGAGGGGCCATGTTCACCACTTCGGCGCTGCCAGGGTAGCCCACGGTGCCAACGCCGCGGATCACCAGGATGCAGCGCTCGTCGATGTCCAGCGCCGGATCGTCGATCCGGGCGTGGTAGTCCTCCGGTCCTTCGAACACGATGGCGCGGGCTTCGAAGCTATTCTCGGCGCCGGGCTCGGACAGGTAGGTCTTGCGGAATGCTTCGCCCACCACCGACATCTTCATGATCGCGCTGTCGAAGAAATTGCCGCTGAGCACGATGAACCCGGCACGGTGTTTGAGCGGGGTGTCGAAGGGGTAGATTACATCGGCGTTGCTGGTCAGGCTGCTGCGCACGATTTCGCCGATGGTCTTGCCGCTGACTGTGGCGCAGTCTTCATGCAGGCGTCCGGCCTTTTGCAGTTCATGCATGACCGCGGGCACGCCGCCGGCCCGATGGAAACCTTCACCCAGGTATTTGCCCGCCGGCATGCAATTGACCAGCAGCGGCACGTCCTCGCCGATCCGTTGCCAGTCATCCAGGCTCAGCTCGACGCCCATGTGCCGGGCAATGGCGATCAGGTGCGGCGGGCAATTGCTTGAGGCGCCCAGTGCCGAGGCGACGGCGATGGCGTTCTCGAAGGCTTCGCGGGTCATGATCTGTGATGGGCGGACGTCTTGCAGCACCAGTTCGCAGATGCGCTTGCCGGTGGCATAGGCCATTTGCCCGCGTTCGCGATAGGGCGCTGGAATGCTCGCGCAACCGGGCAGCGACATGCCCAGGGCTTCGGCCAGGGCGTTCATCGACAAGGCGGTGCCCATGGTGTTGCAGTGGCCCACCGACGGCGATGCGGCGGTGGTCATTTCCATGAAGCCTTCGTAATCGATTTCCCCGGCGGCCATCAGGTTGCGCGCATGCCAGAGCACGGTGCCGGAGCCGATCAGCTCGCCCTTGTGGTGGCCGTCGAGCATCGGCCCGCCGGACAGGACAATCGCCGGCAGATCGGTGGTGGCCGCCGCCATCAGGCAGGCCGGGGTGGTTTTGTCGCAACCGGTGGTCAGTACCACGCCGTCCAATGGATAACCGTGCAGAATCTCCACCAGCCCCAGGTAGGCCAGGTTACGGTCCAGTGCCGCGGTGGGCCGGCGCGATTGCTCGGCGATCGGATGCACCGGGAATTCCATGGGAATGCCGCCGGCATCACGGATACCGGCCTTGACCCGTTGCGCCAGTTCCAGGTGATGACGGTTGCAGGGCGTCAGGTCGCTGCCGATCTGGGCGATGCCGATGATCGGGCGTCCCGATTGCAGCTCCTCGCGGGTCATCCCGTAGTTCATGTAGCGTTCGACATACAGGGCAGTCATGTCCGCATGGGCAGGGTCGTTGAACCATTGCTCGCTGCGCAGGCGGCGTTTTGGCGTGTCAGTCATGATTCATTTCTCTCTTGTAATTAGGCGAATCGGCAAACGGTTCAGCGGGTGAGCAGTCCTCGGGCGGCCAGGTTGCGCAGCAAGGCGCCGACGCCAAAGGTCCAGGGCGCGGCGGCAGAGCTGTGGGTCACCTGGTTATGCAGGCTGCCGAGCAACGGGCTGCTGATACTGACCCGGTCACCCAGTTTGTGGGTGAAACCGCTGCCGGCATGATCACGGTCTGCGGTGGGGGCGAACAGAGTACCCAGAAACAACAGGAACCCATCCGGATATTGGTGATTGGCATTGAGTGTCTGGCCTGCCAGGTCCTGCGGGTCACGGCTGATCTGGCTCATGGAGCTCGAACCGTGCAGCCGGTAACCGTCCTCGCCTTGGACTTCCAGATCGACTACGCAAGCTCGCACATCGTCGAGGCTGAAGCCTTCGTCAAACAGGCGAATGAATGGCCCGACGGCGCAGGACGCATTGTTGTCCTTGGCCTTGCTCAGCAGCAGCGCGCTGCGGCCTTCGAAATCCCGCAGATTGACGTCGTTGCCCAAGGTGGCACCGTGGATCTGGCCGCGGCTGTTCACCGCCAGCACCACTTCCGGTTCCGGATTGTTCCATTGGGAGCCAGGATGAATGCCAATGCGGCTGCCGCTGCCAACGGCGGCCAGGACCGGTGCCTTGGTGAAGATTTCCGCGTCCGGGCCGATGCCGACTTCCAGGTACTGTGACCACATGCCTTGTTCGATGAGCCAGGCTTTCAGGCGCATGGCCTGCTCGGAGCCCGGCACGATCGAGCGCAAATTGTCGCCGATCACGCTGTGCACGGTGGCACGTACCGCTTCAGCTCTTGCCGCGTCACCGCCGGCCTGTTCCTCGATCACCCGCTCGATCATGCTGGCGGCGAAGGTCACGCCGGCGGCCTTGATCACTTGCAGATCCAGGGGGGCAACAGCGACGGTTTGGACGGGTCGGCATCGAGGCCGGTGTTGGCCAGCAGGGCTTGGACGCTGGCGATGAAGGTGCCCGGTGTCTGCCGCACGGCGACCAGGGGCGATTCGGTTTCCAGCAAGTCACTCAAGGTCGCAAAGCGATCCGACAGATCGAACACACCGTCGCTGCGCAACACGATGGGCGAAGGCCCGGCGATCCGGCCAGGCACCCAGGCACGACCAATCAGGGTACCGGCCACGCCATCGACGGGCAGGGTGTTCTCGGGAGTAAGCATCAGCGACATGGGCAGTCTTCCTGGTTCGTAAAGCTTTCAAGCTAGGGTGCGCTGCTGATGAACTCCAATGAGATATATTCAGTATCCGATAACGTCCGGTTATTGCCTCATCGAGGATTGCCCATGTCCGACCTGTCTTTCTCCAGTTTCTGTGGCTGGCTCAAATTCCGCCATCTGCTGCTGATCGATACCTTGGGGCGTACCTGCAACATGCATTTGGCGGCCGAGCAGATGAACCTCAGCCAGCCGGCCGTGAGCAAGATGCTCAAGGAAATCGAAAGCCTGCTCGGCTTCGCTCTGTTCGAACGTCGACCCCGGAGCATGCCACCCACCGCATTGGGTGAACATGTGCTGCGTTACGCGCAGATCGCCTTGAACGACGCACGTTCGTTCGTCGAGCAAATCAGCAGCCTGCGCGAAGGAGGCCATGGCTACCTCAAGGTCGGCGGGATCTTTGCCGCCACGGCGGTGGCCTTGCCCGAGGCGATCCTGCAGATCAAGCAACGCTGGCCGTTGCTGTCCATTGAAGTCGTCGAGCAGACCAGTAATCACCTGATGGAGATGCTCGAAGAGAAGAAGCTCGATCTGGCGGTGGCACGCTTTACCGACCAAAGCCAGCAACAGCGCTATGACTTCCAGGCGCTGGCCCCGGAACCGTTCTGCATCGTGGTCAACAGCCAGCATCCGCTGGCGAACGCCGGGCCGACGGCCCTGCAGCAACTGGTGGACCTGCCGTGGATTCTCTACCCGGTCGGCACGCCGATCCGCGCTCGCATGGAACTGGCCTTTGCCGAAGCCGGGGTGGGGATGCCGCGCAACACCATCGACACCATTTCCATGCAGACCTTCCTCCAGGTGCTGCAACGCGGGCCCATGATCGGCATGCTGCCCAATGCCATGGTCGATCCGCTGCTCGAAAGCGGCCAGCTCAAGACCCTCGACACCCCCTTGCACCTGGTGCCACAGGACTACGGCATCCTCACGCGGAAGGATGAGCCGCTGGTGGGCGCGGCACTGGAGTTCGCCGAGATCCTCAAGGACAACGCCCGTCTGAGCCGTTGAATGTGCCGCCGCTATCGCGAGCAAGCGCGCTCCCACAAGGGGGCGGGCGTGTCGCGGATATTTCAGTCAACACGAAACAACGGTGGGAGCGAGCTTGCTCGCGATGGCGCAGGATCAGCCTGCGCCGAACCTGTGGCGAGAGAGCTTGCTCCCGCTGGGCTGCGCAGTAGCTCCCCTTGCCAAACCCCGGCTTCGATAACAGTACGTTATCGACTAATCCAAAAATGCCATTGGGAAAGAATCGATCCCCGACAGTAGAGTCCTCGTTCAATCGCCGGATGATTCGCTCATTCGACGTGACCCAATAAAAACAATCAGGGGTTACCTCATGCAAACCATCTCCGAGCAGTTGCCCGCCCAGGCGCAAGCTGGCGGGCTCGATTTTGAAGACCGGACCTACCGCAAGGTCATCTGGCGGATCCTGCCAGTCCTGCTCTTGTGCTACATGGCGGCCTACCTCGACCGGGTGAACATCGGTTTCGCCAAGCTCGACATGCTCAACGAGCTGCAATTCAGCAACACTGTGTATGCCTTGGGCGCCAGTATGTTTTTCTGGGGCTATTTCCTTTTCGAAGTCCCCAGCAACCTGTTGCTGCATCGCTTTGGCGCGCGGTTCTGGATTGCCCGGATCATGCTGACCTGGGCGCTGGTCTCCATGGCCGTCGCCTACACCGTGCCGCTGGCGGGGTTTTTCCACATCGAATCGAGCAGCATGTTCTACGTGCTGCGCTTTCTGTTGGGCATCTGTGAAGCCGGTTTTTTCCCCGGTGTGATCCTGTACCTCAATTACTGGTTCCCCACCCATCGGCAAAGCCGGGTGATGTCTGGTTTCCTGCTGGCCTTGCCGGTCAGCCTGACCCTGGGCGGCATACTTTCCGGTTGGCTGATGAACAGCATGCAAGGGGTGCATGGCCTGTCCGGCTGGCAATGGATGCTGCTCATCGAGGGCGTCCCGTCCATCATCATGGCGTTCGTGGTGATCGTCTGCCTGGCCGACAACATCGACAAAGCCAAATGGCTGAGCGTTGCGGAAAAAGCCATGCTCAAGGCCAATCTGCACACCGATAACCAGGGCAAGGCCACACGCTTGAGCGAAGTGTTTTTCAACCCGCGGGTGTGGTTGCTGGTGCTGATTCTGCTGACCTTCAACACTGGCTTCTACGGCCTGGCGTTCTGGATGCCCTCGATCATCAAGAGCACGGGTATCACCAACAGTTTGCACATCGGCTTGCTGACCGCCATCCCATACTCGGTGGCGATCGTGGCGATGCTGCTCAATGCACGACATTCCAATCGCACCGGTGAGCGACGCCTGCACGCGGCCATTCCCGCCTTCATCGGTGGCGCCGGCCTGATCCTCAGTGCCTTCTTCGCCGATAACCTGGTGTTGTCCGTGCTCTTTCTCAGTGTCTCCGCCTCGGGGATCCTCAGCCTGATGCCGATTTTCTGGACCTTGCCCGGGACCGTGCTCTCGGGTGTCGCTGCCGCGGCCGGCATCGGCATGATCAATGCCATCGGCAACCTGTCGGGTTTCACCGGTTCGATGATCACCGCCGTGGCGGAAAACCTTACCGGCAATATCAACAACGGCACCTATGTGCTGGCCCTGTGTCTGTTGGTCAGTGGCGGGCTGATCCTGGCCATTCCCGCATCGATGCTCGGCAGGACAGCGAAAAACGTGGTCACCCCGGCAAACCTGGAGGTCGCATGAACCTGCAGAACAAACGGGTGCTGGTCACCGCTGCGGGGCAGGGCATTGGTCTGGCCAGCGCCGTGGCCTTCGCCGGGGCCGGTGCCGAGGTGTTTGCCAGTGACATCGATATCCACGCCCTGGCGGGCATCGAAGGGATTACCGCCATCACCCTGGATGTCACGTCGGCCACTGCCATCAGCGCCGCCTGCGAACGCATTGGTGGGCTGGACGTGTTGTTCAACTGCGCCGGTTACGTGCACAGCGGCAACATCCTCGAATGCGACGAAGTCGCCTGGGCGCGTTCGCTGGACCTCAATGTCACGGCCATGTACCGGACGATCCGCGCATTCTTGCCGGGCATGCTGGCGCGGGGTGGCGGTTCTATCATCAACATGTCGTCGGTGGCCTCCAGCCTCAAAGGTGTGCCGAACCGTTTTGCCTATGCGGCCAGCAAAGCGGCCGTGGTGGGCCTGACGAAGGCCGTTGCCATCGACTTTGTCACTCAGGGCATCCGTTGTAACGCGATATGCCCGGGTACCGTGGACTCTCCGTCACTGCGTCAGCGCATCGCCGTTCAGGCCGCGCAACAAGGCGTGGATGAGGTACAGGTCTACCGGCAATTCCTTGAACGCCAGCCCATGGGCCGTATCGGCAGTACCGAAGAAATCGCCCAGTTGGCCTTGTATCTGGGCAGCGATGCATCGAGCTACACCACCGGTGGCGTGCATGTCATCGACGGCGGCATGAGTATCTGAACCCGTGCCCACTTTGAATTTGAACAGGAGCACTCCATGAAACTGTTGCGTTACGGCGAAAAAGGTTCGGAGAAGCCCGGCCTGTTGGATGCCGATCATCAGATCCGTGATCTGTCGGGCCACGTACCGGATATCGCCGGGCAGGTCCTGAGTCCGGACAGCCTGGCAGCGCTCGCCGCCCTCGACCCGCGCAGCCTGCCGGTCGTTGCCGGGCAACCCCGGATTGGTGCCTGTGTCGGACAGGTCGGCAAATTTATCTGCATCGGCCTGAACTACGCCGACCATGCGACCGAGTCGAATATGGAGGTGCCGAAAGAGCCGATCATCTTCAACAAGTGGACCAGCGCCATCTGCGGCCCGAACGACGACATCCAGATCCCGCGCGGCTCACTCAAGACCGACTGGGAAGTCGAGCTGGGTGTGGTCATCGGTAAAGGCGGGCGCTACATCGATGAAGCGAACGCCATGGAACATGTCGCTGGCTACTGCGTCATTAACGACGTGTCGGAGCGCGAGTGGCAACTGGAGCGCGGTGGCACCTGGGACAAGGGCAAAGGCTTCGACACCTTTGGCCCCCTTGGCCCATGGCTGGTGACCCGGGACGAAATCGCTGATCCCCATGACCTGGATCTCTGGCTGGAGGTCGACGGACACCGCTATCAGAACGGCAATACCCGGACGCTGATCTTCAGCGTGCCGCAACTGATTGCCTACCTGAGCCGCTGCATGAGCCTGCAACCGGGCGATGTGATTTCGACCGGCACGCCACCCGGTGTGGGCTTGGGCATCAAGCCTCAGCCGGTTTTCCTGCGTCCGGGCCAGACCCTGCGCTTGGGGATCGCAGGGTTGGGTGAACAACGTCAGGTCACGGTGCAAGCGGACTGATCCAACCTTCTTCGGCATTGGCGGGAAGGAACCCGGCAGCGAGGCAAGCTGTCTCGTTGTTGGGGAGCACCCTCAATTTCTGATGCGCTCTCTGGCATCATGGATGTCCATTATTTTGGGACTGTGTGCTCGCCGAGGCCGATGTGGATCAAAACCGTCGTAACGACCTTTCCCTGGATGGTGTGAATTTCTTCCTCGCCGATGTGCGCGACGGGCTGGGTCCTTACCTGGCGATCTATTTGTTGGCGGTGCATCGTTGGGACCCGGCCAGCATTGGCGTGGTAATGACTGTGGCGGCTATCGTCGGGCTCATTGCCCAGGCGCCCGCCGGCGCATTGATCGACCGGGTGCGCAGCAAGCGCGCCGTGGTGGCCGCTGCGGCATTGCTGGTGACGCTGGGTTGCCTGGTGCTGCCATTCACCTCTTCGTTCGGCCTGGTGGCATTGACCCAGGCGCTCAGCGCCGTGGCGGCCTCGGTGTTCGCCCCAGCCATTGCCGCGATTTCCCTGGGTATTACCGGCCCGCGGGCCTTCACCCGGCGCACTGGCCGCAACGAGACGTTCAACCATGCGGGCAACGCCTGTGCAGCGTTGCTGGCCGGTGGGTTCGCCTGGCTGTTCGGCCCGATCGCGGTGTTCTACCTGATGGCGGCGATGGCACTGGCCAGCGTCGTGGCGGTCAGTTGCGTGTCCGCCAAGGCCATCGACCATGACGTGGCGCGCGGCCTGGTGGCCGGCCAGTCGCTCCAGGGCCCGGTGCCCTCGGCACTGCGGGTGTTGCTGGATAACCGCACGCTCTTGTTGTTCGCCCTGTGCTGCGGGCTGTTTCACCTGGCGAATGCGGCGATGCTCACCCTGGTCAGTCAGAAGCTCGCCCTGGCCAATGCGCACCTGGCCACGCCGCTGACCTCGGCGTGTATCGTCGCGGCGCAACTGGTGATGGTGCCCATGGCCTGGCTGGTCGGCACCAAGGCCGATGACTGGGGTCGCAAGCCGCTACTGCTGGCCGGTTTCCTGATCCTGCCGATTCGCGGCGTGCTGTATGTACTCTCGGACGATCCTTACTGGCTGGTGGCGGTGCAACTGCTGGACGGCGTCGGCGCCGGGCTGTTTGGCGCGCTGTTCCCTTTGGTGGTCAAGGACCTAACCCAGGGCACCGGGCGTTTCAACGTCAGCCTCGGTGTGCTGTCGACGGTGTTCGGCCTGGGTGCCGCGCTGAGCAACAGCCTGGCTGGCTTCGTGGTGCAAGGGGCCGGCTACAGCGCTGCGTTCCTGACGCTGGCGGCGATTGCGGCATTGGCATTTGGGCTGCTGCTGGCCTTGCCGGAGACCTTCAGGCCAAGTCGTGCTTCCCAGTCCGGTTCCGTTCCCGCGTCTGACTGGGAAAGCGCCTGAGTGTCTCGCATCGGGTTTCAGTCGTTAGCCGCCGTGCGCGCTCGCATGACGGCATCCGTCAGTCCTTAGATACGGAAATGCCCCACCAGGTGCTGCTGATGGTTGGCCATGGCATGCAGCGAATGGCTGGTCTGGGATGCTTCCTGCATCTGGCCGGTCAATGTTTCGCTGATGCTTCGAATGTCACTGACGCGACGGCTGATGTCTTCCACGACTGAACTTTGCTCCAGGGAGGCGCTGGCGATCTGCTGGTTCATTTGTTCGATCAACTCCACGGCGTCGGTGATGTGTTGCAGCGCCCCTTGGGTTTTTTCGACTTGAACGACGCTGCCCCGGGCCAGTTCGCGGCTCAGTTGGGTGCTGTGCACCACGTCCTGGCTCAGCTGTTGCAACGCTTCGATCACCGTGCGTATCTGCTCGACCGAGTTCTGGGTGTTGCTGGCCAAGTGTCGAACTTCGTCAGCCACCACCGCGAAGCCACGACCCTGTTCACCCGCCCTGGCTGCTTCGATGGCGGCATTCAAGGCCAGCAGGTTGGTCTGCTGGGCGATGGCGCAGATGACGTCCAGGACCTGGTTGATTTGTTGGCTATTTTCCGCCAACACCTTCACCTGTCCGAGTGTCGTTTCCAGGCGCCGGTCGAGGGTATCGATGCTATTGACGGCGTTGGCGAACAATTCCCGGCCTGATCGGCTGGCATTTTCGGCGACAGTGGCAGCGTCTGCCGCTTGGTGAGAGTGGCGGGCGACTTGCTGGGCGCTGGTACTCATTTCATGCAGTGCGGTGGCGGCCAGTTCGACTTCCTGATACTGCTTGTGCATGCCCGCACTGACCTCCCGGGCCACCCGCGCAGAGGTGTCGGCGGTGTCCCGTGTATCCAGGGAAGCCTGCTGGATATCTCGGATGATGGGCTGCAATTTGTCGAGAAAGCGATTGAACCCACTGGCCAGTTGGCCCAGTTCATCGCGGCGATCATTGGGCAGTCGCTGGGTGAGGTCACCGTCGCCCTCGACAATGGCATCGAGCATATGAGCCACACTGAGCAGCGGTCGGGTCACCCCGTAGGCGGTCAGCCAGATCAGCAATAATCCCAGGCCGCTGGCCAACAATCCCAGGCTGAGGTTGAACCAATTCGCTTGGCGACTCTTGTCATCCAACCGGGCCTGCATTTGCAGGGCCGGTGCCTGAACCAGCGCTTCGGGTACGCGTATCTGCAACTGCCAAGGAGCATTTTGCGTGACGGTTTGCACCGCTTGCCGCACGTCGATGGAGCTGCCCGATACGCTGCCGCTGTGGCCGGCTATTTGGCCGGACGGGGAAAGAATGTTGATTTCGCTGTGGCCGGGATACAGGTCCGCGGCAAGGCTGGCGGCGAGTTTCTGCAGGGTATCGAGGCTGATGTCCATGCCTACGACGCCGATGGCTTTGCCTTTATCCATCAGCGGCACCGAAATGCTGCTCATCAGGGTTTTCTGGCCTTCGACCTCAACCGCGTAAGGCTCTGTCACGCAGGTGCGCTCCTGAGTCTGTGGGCAGACGTACCAGGCGTTTGCCGGTTCGCTACCCGCCGGCGCCTCATTGGCGAAGATCTGTGCTTCGCTGAGCACTTGCTGAACCAGGTCTCCAGGCTGGCTTTGCGACCAATACAGGGAAAAACGACCTTGTTCGTTACTGGCCAGGTCACGTTGTCCAGCAAACACCGAATCCTTACCGGCCAGCGCGTCGGGCAGCAGTACGACGTACAGGCCGAGGATCTTCTCGCGACTGAGCAGTGTTTGGCGGGTCACGCTGATCAGGTCCTGACGCAATTGCTCGGCGGTCAACCGCCCGTTCTGGGCCTGGGCGCGCAGTTGCAGGACCTGTTGGGCAAACCCTTCCCCATACAGGGCGGTTTCGCTGAAAAACCGTTCCACCCGCTGACCGTGAGCGAAGGCCTGGGCCTGTAGACCTTCCAGGGCCGATTGCCCAAGCAACTGGCTGCTCTGCAATTTCAACAGCTTGGCACCCTGTTGATTCTGGTACAGGGTCGCGCCAGTCAACGCGCCGACGACGGCCAGCAGGGACAGCCCACTCAAGAGAGTGATGCGCCATTGGATAGTGAGGCGAGTGAAAAGCATGTCGAGATTCCTGCGCCTGGGGCTCCAGGCCGCGCGGGCCAAGACCTGTGCAGGTGTTGGAAGGGCGCGACCCATTTGATTTTTATTGTTCTGCGACCGGCACCGGGGTTGAAGGGCGGGCAAGGCTATCTTGCGCGAGGAAGAGCCGGCCAGTTAGCCCGAATCGGCAACAACGGTCGTGTTGCCTGACATGGCGGTGGTCCACTTTGGGGCGTCGTCGGGGATGCTGCCGATTTGGGATAGCGAAGGGTTTTGGCCAAGGCATAGGATCGAATCCAGCGTGCAACCAAAACAATAAGCGTCTGGAACGCGGTGAAGCTGGCCGCGGCCCGATCCTACAGCGACTGCCTCATACAATAAGGTCAAGATAAATGAGTGTGTCTTTCCCGATCAGCAACTCTACGGAGTTGAAGCGAGGCGCCCTGGGCGTTGGCTTCATTATTTTCTTTGTGATTTCGGCGGCGAGTCCACTGAGTGTCATCGCCGGGGGCTTTCCCATTGGCATCATGCTGGGTAATGGCGCTGGCACGCCGGCCTTGCTGATCCTGGCGCTACTGGTGCTACTGGCGTTCTCGGTGGGGTACACCGCCATGTCCCGGCACCTGACCAACGCCGGCGGTTTCTACGCGTTCACCGCCCGTGGCCTGGGTGGCCTGGCCGGTGGTGCGGCGGGGGTGTTGGCGATGTTTGCCTACAACATTCTCCAGGTTGGCCTGTACGGCATGTTCGGCGGCGTCGTCAGCGGCACCATGGCCAGCGTCTTCGGCGTGGAGTTGCCATGGTGGTGTTATTCGCTCCTGGCGATGGCGAGCGTGGCGATTCTCGGTTATCGCAAGATCGACCTGTCTGCCCGGGTGCTGTCGGTGATGGTGATTGCCGAGTACCTGGCCATCCTGGTACTGGATTTCGCCATTCTCAGAACCGGTGGCGACAGTGGCATCAATCTCGATTCCTTCGACCGCAGCCATGTGTTCAGTGGGACGCCTTCTATCGGCTTGCTGTTCTGTTTCGCCGCTTTTATCGGCTTTGAGGCCACCACCATTTACGGTGAGGAAGCCAAGAATCCGCACCGTACCATTCCGATTGCAACCTACAGCTCGGTATTGTTGATCGGTGGTTTCTACGCCTTGTCGGTCTGGTCGATGGTGGTGGGTGTGGGGGCAGACAAGATCGTTCCGATGCTGCAAGCCCTGCAGGATCCCACCACGTTCATTTATGGCATGTCCGATCATTTTGTCGGCCCGCAACTGACCCAGATCATCCGGGTGCTGTTCATGGTCAGTATCTACGCCGGGCTGTTGGCGTTTCACAATGCCGCCGCACGTTACTTCTATGCCATCGGGCGTGACGGTCTGTTGCCCCGCCAACTGGGCACTACCCACCGCGTCCACCAGAGCCCGCACATGGGTTCGGCGCTGCAAAGTCTGATCGCTGCCGTGGTTGTACTGATTTTCGCCGCGTTGGATGCCGATCCGATCCTGCAACTGTTCGCCTGGTTCTCCAACCTGGCCACGCTGTGCGTGATTCTGCTCATGGCGCTGACCTCGGCTGCGGTGTTTGTCTACTTTCGCGCCCACCCGGAACTCAAGCTTGGCGTTCTGCGCGGCCAAGTCTTGCCCGGCTTCTCCTGCCTGGCGTTGGTGGCAGTCCTGATACTTGCTGTGATGCATTTCGATGTGCTGACCGGCGCCAGCAAACTCTTGTCGTATGCCCTTTGCGCCGTCATTCCCGCGGCACTGATCGGCGGCCTGTTACTCGCCGCCCGGCTGCGCAAGGTCTCGCCCGAGCGATTCATGGCCCTGGGCAGCCACAAGCTCTAGCCCCAGGGCATCACGCGGCACTGTTCAACTCTCACGAAAATACCGATCCACGCTGTTCGGGACGGCCCGTCAGCGCGCGAAAGGGAGGCTCTTATGCACGATTATCAAATGCTCATCAATGGGGTTCAGGTCAGGGGTGAAAACGGCCACTTTGATGTGCTCAACCCGGCGAACGGTAGCGCATTCGCTCAATGCCCCGCCGGCTCTCTGGCTCAGTTGGACCTTGCCGTCGCGGCGGCGCAGGCAGCCTTTGGCGAGTGGCGACACAGCACTCACGAGGATCGTCGCGGGCGCCTGCTGAACATCGCTGCGGATATCGAGCAGCATGCCCAGGCGTTGGCCCGGCTCATCGTCCTGGAACAGGGCAAGCCATTGGCGCTGGCTGTCTTCGAGGTCATGGGCGCGGCGGCGTGGACGCGTTATGCCGCCGAGCAACAGATTCCCGTGGAACTGGTGGAGGACACCCCCACCCAACGCATCGAGTTGCATCGCAAACCTTTGGGCGTCGTGGCCTCGATCACGCCCTGGAATTGGCCGTTCATGATCGCCGTCTGGCACATCATGCCCGCGCTGCGTGCCGGTAACTGCGTGATCAGCAAACCGTCGAGCCTGACCCCCTTGAGTACCTTGCGCCTGGTGGAAATCATCGCCCGTCATGTTCCCCGGGGCGTGATCAATGTCGTGACCGGCGAGCAAGGTTTTGGCCGTGCGATCACTGCACACACCGGCATTCAGAAGATTGTCTTCACTGGCTCGACCGCCACGGGCCAAAGCGTGATGCGTGGCGCCGCTGGCAATCTCAAGCGCTTGACGCTGGAGCTGGGTGGCAATGATGCCGCCATCGTGCTGCCAGGCACGCCGATCGAGGCGGTGGTCGAAGACATTTTCCAGGCGGCCTTCCTGAACATGGGGCAGACCTGCGCCGCCCTCAAGCGCTTGTACATTCACCAATCCCAATATGAAGCCTTTGCCCAGGCACTGACGCGCATTGCTGCGCGTCAGGTCGTGGGCGACGGTTTGGAGCCCGAAGTCACTTTCGGTCCGGTGCAGAACCTTGAACAGCTGGAGCTGGTGGAGGCGCTGGTGGCTGACGCCCGGGCCCAAGGGGCTCGCGTTCTATGCGGTGGTGCGCGCCTGGACCGACCGGGCTTTTTCTATCCGCCGACCCTGGTCGCCGATGTGACGGACGGGCAGCGCCTGGTGGATGAGGAACAGTTCGGGCCGGTGCTGCCGCTGATTGCTTACCAGAATGTCGAGGATGTCCTGCGCCGCGCCAATGCCGGCGAGATGGGCTTGGGCGGGTCGGTCTGGGGCGCTGATGTCGAGCAGGCACAGGCCTTGGCCAGTCGTCTTGAAAGCGGCGTGGCCTGGGTCAACTGCCACGCACAAATCCAGCCGAATACGCCATTTGGCGGCAGCAAGATGTCCGGGTTCGGTGTCGAGTTCGGCCTTGAAGGGTTGCTGGAATTTACTGGCCAGCAACTGCTGTTTGTACGCAAGCGTGAAACTGAGTGAGGACTTGAACCATGTATGAGCAATACAAGACAGCGCAGAAGAAGTTCTGGCACCCGATGAGTTCTTCGGCGCCAGCGCAGCGCGCCAAGACGTTGGTCATCGCCCGGGGTGACGGTAATTACATCACCGATATCGAAGGTCATCGGATGCTCGATGGCGTCGGCGGTTTGTGGAACGTGAACGTGGGCCATAACCGTGCTTCGGTGAAGGCCGCCATCGCCGCGCAGCTGGATGAACTGGCCTATTACCAGACGTTCGACGGCATCGCCCATCCCCGGGTGTTCGACCTGGCTGAGCGTCTGACCTCAATGTTTGCCCAAGAAAACATGACGCGGGTGCTGTTCAGTTCCGGCGGTTCCGATGCGGTGGAGACCGCGCTGAAAATGGCGCGCCAGTACTGGGTTGCCAATGGTGAGCCGGGGCGCATCCGCTTTTTGTCGTTGCGCAACGGTTATCACGGCGTGCACATGGGCGGTACCTCCGTGGGGGGCAACGGTGTCTACCACTACAACCACGGGCCACTGTTGGCGGGCTGTCATTTGCTCGATACGCCCTGGTTGTACCGCAATCCCTGGGATTGCCGGGATCCGGAAGAGCTGACCGCGCACTGCATTCGCCAGTTGGAAGAGCAGATCGCGCTACTGGGTGCCCAGACCATCGCTGCCCTGATCGCCGAGCCGGTGCAGGGCGCCGGTGGGGTGATCGTGCCGCCGAAGTATTACTGGAAGAGGTTGCGCGAAGTGTGCGATCGCCACGGCATTCTGTTGATTGCCGATGAAGTCGTGACCGGCTTCGGTCGTACGGGTTGCATGCTGGGCAGCCGTGGCTGGGGTGTCGCGCCAGACGTGCTGTGCCTGGCCAAGGGCATTACTGCCGGGTATATCCCGATGGGCGCCACCGTCTTCAACCAGCGCATCGTCGATGCGATCGAAAATGGCCCGGGCTTCAGCAGTGTGATCATGCACGGCTACACCTACAGCGGGCATCCGACCGCTTGTGCGGCGGCCCTGGCGGTGCTGGACATTGTCGAGGCCGAGGATCTGCCGGGTAACGCGGGGACAGTCGGAGCCCAGTTGCTGGAGCAACTGCAGCCGCTGACCGAGCGCTATGCGGTGGTGGGCGAGGTACGCGGCAAGGGCTTGATGATCGCCGTGGACCTGGTGGCGGACAAGGTCACGCGCGAGCCGCTTGACCCGGCCAACGGCCTGGCCTCGCGCATCGCCGAGCAAGCGCGCCGGGCCGGTGTATTGGTGCGCCCGATCGGCAACAAAATCGTGATGTCGCCACCACTGACCCTCACCAGCGACGAGGCCGCCCTGATGGTCGGCGCGTTGGACAGCGCACTCGCCGATTGCCGCTAGCCTGTTTAGCCGGCGCAGTGTCCTGCGCCGGCTCCTGAATATAAAGACAGCCTTCAAAAGTGCACCACAAGGAGCTCCAGCCATGCGGTCTCTATCGCGTATGGATTTTTTCGGCAGTGGCCTTGCCTGTACGCTGGCGCTTTGTGCCACGAGTCAGGTTCAGGCCTATGAGTTGTATGCCGACGAAGATACTCACTTCAACACCGACATGCTGGCGGTGTTCGGCCATTTCAACAGCCGCAAGAACTACGACGGCACGCCCGGCGGTTCAACCTGGCGCGAAGGTTTCATCAAGTATGGTGTCAGCGGCGACCAGGGCCTGGTCGGCCATGGCACTGCCTATGGTGCGTTCAACCTGATCAGTTCCGCCACTTGGGGCGATGGCGATCCGGCCGGTAATTCCCTTGGGTCCGAGCGTACCACCAAGATCGAAGACGCTTACCTGGGTTGGCGCTCCGCCGATCTGTTCCCTGTGCTGGGGCAGGACGGTGTCGACATCTCCGGTGGCCGCCAGGTGGTCAAGCTGGGCCGGGGATTCTTGATCAACGATGACGGGCCGAACCTGGGCAAAGGGCCGGCCGATGGCCGCTTGAATCGTGGAGGCGCCTATTACCTGGCGGCTCGACACGCGTTCGATCAAACCGCCGTACTGCGTCTGGGTGGGCAGGACGGCCTGCATGGCAGCGTGGCGTGGCTCAAGTCCGACAACCGCGCCCAGGCCGAAACCGAACTCGCCGCCGGGACGCTGGATTACACCGCCAAGGCCGGTACGTTGGGCCTGACGTGGGTGCATGGCCTCGACGTGAATGAGCGGTGGGCCAGCGATTTCCAGAAGCAGCGCGAGGGCATGGACGTCTACAGCATTCGCGGTGAAGGCGATGCGGGTATCGAGAATGCCAGCCTGGCATTCGAATACGCCTGGCAGGACAAGGACGCCGGCCCACAGAACGCCTGGTACACCGAGGCCGGCTACACCTTTGCCGATATCGCCTGGGCGCCCAAGCTGACGTACCGCTACACCCGCTATTCCCAGAAGTGGGACTCGCTGTTCACCGGGCAGAGCACGGGTTATGGCACCTGGTTCCAGGGTGAAGTCGCGGGCAACTACGCCGGGCCATTCAACAGCAATACGGGGATCCACCATGTGGGCTTGAAGGCCACGCCATTGGAAAACCTGACCCTTGGTGCGTTGTACTTCGATTACAATACCGTGCGTAAAGACAACGCCCTGAACCTGGATGCCCGTGAGCTGGATGTGTATGCCGAGTGGGCTGTCAACGAGCATTTGATCATCACCCCGCTGATAGGCCTCTACAAGCCGGATCGGGATGCAACGACGGGGGGGAATCAAGTGACGGGCAATGGCACCAACGTGTACAGCCAGGTGACGATGGCCGTTCCGTTCTGAAGCGGGGGGCTGGTTCTCTGGCCAGCCTCGACCATCCGTCTGCAACCTGCTCAAACCTGTCAGCTCTGACAGTAGGCAGCGAGTACGTTTCGCCTCATAAATCGCTCCATCGTCCCTTACGCGATTGGAGTACCCGCATGCCGACCCAACCGGAAAAAACGCCCGTGTCGCTGGCCATGCGCTCGGCTGTATGTGGATTGATGCTGGCCTCTGTTGGGTTGGTATTGGGTGCTGGGGCGGCGGTCGCTAGCATGCAGCCACTGCCTCCCACCCCGATTACACCGGGTCAAATCATCGGGGAGAGTCAGCTCGAGAAGGCTCGGTGCGTACAGGCGTCGGATCCGGCAAAGTACCAGCGCTCGCGCGCGGTGGGCAGGATCTATACAGGGCGCAGCTATGGGACTGCGTGGCGGGTAGGCCCCGGAAACCTTGTGCTCACCAACCTGCATGTTGTCGGTGAGAACCCGGATCTGACTCGGATGGTCGTGGCGTTCGATTACGAGGAGTCCAGCTGTGACTCGGATGCCATGCGGCCTGCTATTCGGGTACCGGTCGAGCGAGTCGTGGCCTCCCATGCATGGGAGGATTTTGCGCTACTTGCTTTGGATCAGGATGTGGTCGACAGCGGCGCTCTGGATTCCTTCGGCTATCTGGGCTTGGATACGCGTATCTCGAAGGTTGGCGACCCGGTTTACGTTGTGGGGCATCCCAAGGCTGGGCCGAAGCGGATCTCGCGCCTTCACGATGACGGGCGTCCCTGCTGGGTGACTGAAGTGCAAAACAACGACCTCAGCGATTTCGCAAAATACAATTGCGATACTGAGTCGGGTTCTTCCGGATCGCCAGTGATCGACGCGGGGACCAATACGGTAATTGCCCTGAATTTTGGCTTCAGTTCAGGATATAACGCTGGCGCGCAGATGAGTAGCATTTGGCCCCGTATCGCGCGGTATTTCGATGGCAGGTTGCCCGAGGGCAGTACCCCAGTGGAACAGCCGACGGTGCCGGTGGCCAAGCCTGGTGCAGTTGCAGTACAGGTGCCGGTACGAGTGACGCAGGTGGACGGGCAGGCTCCGGTGGAAGGGGCGGCCGGTGAACAGCTGTATTACCAGCCCCCCACACATACCACGGTCACCGACGTGTCCTGCCAGAGTGGAACCACCAAGTGGATTGCCGAGGCCGGTAATGCCGCGTCATGCACCCTGCCAAGCGCAGCAGACTGGACCACGGCACAGTCGGTGACGCTCCGCGTGGATGACACCGCCCCCGACGGCCAAATCACCGACGGCCGGGTACGGTTACTGTCCGATACAGGGCAAGCCCGCGGAGGAAACAACATCTCCTTGAACGTGATGTCGCGGGGCCCAGGCGAGGTTCAGTCGCTACAGGTGCAGGCGGGGAACCTTCAGGTAGCTCCGGTGGGCAGCCGGTTCCCGAATCCATTGACCGCGCGGGCGAAAGACCCGCTGGACGCGGCTGTTGTGGGCGCGGATGTCACCTTCGCGGTTGCTGATGATGGTGGGACAGGGACGCGGTTCGACGGGGACGATCAGACTCCGATCGTGCAGACGAACGCCGAGGGTGATGCAACGTCGCCGACGCTGGTGGCCGGTTCCAGAACGGGTGTATTGCAGGTCACTGCCATGTCTAGCGATAGGACGGCCACGTTCTTTTTGAAGGTGGGTGTCGCAAGAGAGCGACAGTGATGGCCAACAGTGGTGACACAGTGTCTGAACCAGACGACTGGCAACAAACATAGTTTGGTGGAGGTCACCGTGACCTCCACCGGCAAGGCGACGACGTTCATCTTGATTATGGGCAAGATGTGAGCGCATTTTGGGGGCTGCGCAACCCAGCGGGGATAAATCCCCTTGCCACGGTGTTAGCGTTTCTCTTGAGTGAGCAGCCTCGGGTTTCTAGCCGGCAGCGGGCGGATTGTGCATTCGTTCAGCGATTCGCCGGGTGGTGTCCATCACCATCTCAATCACGGTTTCCTGGCGCAGCAGCTTGAAGTTGTGGGTGCTGCCGACCGCCGAAAGGCTGCCCACCACCTCGTCGAGCTCTGGGTTGACGATCGGCGCCGCAATACCGGTGAGCCCCAGGTTGAGTTCGTCGTGGGTCAGGCAATAACCATCCTTGCGGATCTTTTTCGCTGCCTTGGAAAAGCTTGCCCAGTCGTAGGCATTGTCCGGGTCGTTGGCCATGTGCTCTTCGAACAGGCGTTGCAGGCGCCGTCCCTTTTGAAAGGCGATCAGTACCTTGGATTGTGCACCGCGAAAAAACGGCAGCGGCTGGCCGCGCCCGAATGCGAACTGGTAGGTGTCGTTGGGTTCGGCGATGTAGGTGTTGATGATGTGCCCGTCATAGAAAACGCTAGCGAACACTGCCAGGCCAGTGGCTTCGGACAGTTCGTGCATCAACTCGCGGCCCGCCACGAGGATCGGATCGTACTGGCGCATCATCCAGTCGAGTTCGATGATGCGCGGCCCCAGGCCATAGCTGCCGGCATCCACCCGCACCAGCAGGCCGGCATCACACAAGTCCTTGACATAGCGGTACACGGTCGCCCGTGACAGGCCCATGCGCTCGGCGATGGTATCGGGGTCGATCTTCAGCGTTGCCGGGCCGAAGAGGTCCAGCACACTCAGCATTTTGCTCAGACTGCTCATTTCGCTCCTAAAGGGGGGAATGGCGCGTAGGTGGTCGTTGGGTGAGCACTATAGGTAGCCGCGGCGGTGAAGAAAAGCCCGCGGGCTCGCTCAGGAGCGCGTTGTCACGGTAACCCAATGCCTGAGAAATACAAGCTGAATTGGAGCGAATTGATCGCTTAAAAAATGCATTAATCTCAAAATATGATTTTAATGCAAGAAAACAGCTTGTTTTGTCCGTTCTTCTGTGTGATAAATCTCAGCCACTGCAAACGCTCGATCAAGAGGGCTGGAAATGAATGGTGCGCAACTGATAGTGAAGGCGGCGGTGGCAAGCGGTATCGAATACTGCTTCGCCAATCCCGGAACGACTGAAATTCCCCTGGTGGCAGCCATGGCCAGTGCGCCAGCCCTCAAGCCGGTGTTGTCCTTGTTCGAGGGGGTATGCACCGGGGCCGCCGACGGCTACGGTCGGATTGCCGGCAAGCCGGCCATGACCCTGACCCACCTGGGGCCAGGCTTTGCCAACGGCATTGCCAACCTGCACAACGCGCGGCGCGCCAACACCCCGATCGTCAACGTCATCGGCGATCACGCGTCATGGCACGTCAATTACGATCCGCCGCTGGCCAGTGATATCCAGGCGCTGGCCGGGAGCGTTTCTGGCTGGGTGCGCACGTCGCGCACCGCGTCAGGCGTAGGGGAGGATTTCCAGGAAGCCGTGCGCGCGGCCTGGCAAGCCAAGGGGCAGATTTCCAGCCTGATCCTGCCAATGGACCTGCAAGCCCATGAAGTACAGCGTGAGCGCGCCTTCACCACGTTGCAGGCTCCGGTTCGGCGTTTTGCCGGTGACCGGATCGAGGCGGTCGCCCAGGCACTGCGTGATGGCCGGCGCCTGGTTTTTATCGTTGGCGACCAAGGTTTGTCCGTGGCCGGGCTCGAAGCGGCGGGGCGCCTGGCCCAGTTGCCGGGGGTGCGCCTGTTCGCCGAAACCTTTCCGCGCCTGAGCTATCGCGGCGGTGGCCTGCCTGACCTGGATCGCCTGCCTTACTTCCCCGAAGTGGCCATTGAGATCCTTGATCAATACGACGCGGTGGTTTGTGCCGGCGTGCCGGAACCGATCAGTTATTTCGGCTATGAAGGCATCGCTTCTCGCCTGGCGGAACGTGAACGCCTGCTCTGCCTGGCGGAAGTCGGGGACGACGTTGCCGGAGCGCTCACTGCGCTTGCCGATGCGCTTGAGGCGCCGGCTTATGTGTCAACGCCAATCGGTATCGAGCTGCCATCAGGCGATGCCACGTTGACGCCCCAGTCCGTGGGGCAAGTGCTGGCCGCATCGCTGCCGGACGACTGCATCGTTTCGGTGGAAGGCGGGACATGCGGCTATCCATTCTTCACCGCCTCGGCCCACGCCGCGCGGCATCGGGTCTTGACCAATACCGGCGGGGCCATCGGCCAGGGGATTCCGGTGGGCTTTGGCGCTGCCCTGGCCGAGCGTGGCAACGCGGTGTTCTGCCTGCAATCGGACGGCAGTGCCCAGTACACCATCCAGACCCTGTGGAGCATCGCTCGCGAGCAACTGCCGGTGGTGATCCTGATTGCGGCCAACCATCGCTACGCGATTTTGCAGAACGAGCTGCGCCGCTTTGGCATGACCGAGCTGGGCCCCGAGGCCTTGAGCCTGACCGTACTGGACCGTCCACGCATTGATTGGAAAGCCTTGGCCAAGGGCTATGGCTTGCCGGCCAGCACCGTGCACACCAATGGTGAGCTGCACCGCGCCCTGGCCAACGCCAGGGCCGACGGCGGTCCTTGCCTGATTGAAATGGCGCTGTGAAGGAGCGGATATGAACCAGATTCAATTGTTACCTGCCGTCGAGAAGTTCCTGTCGCAACCGGGCCGCCTGTTTATCGGCGGCACCTGGCAGGACGCCGCCAATGGTCGCCGGTTTGCCGTGGAAAACCCAGCCACTGAACAGACCCTGGCTGAAGTCGCCGAAGGCGGCGAACGCGACGTGGATGCCGCCGTCGCTGCCGCCCGCGCGGCCTTCACGGGGCCCTGGGCGCAGCAGTCACCGGCCCAGCGTGGGTTGTTGCTGTTTCGCCTGGCGGAACTGCTCGACCAGCATCGCGAAGAGCTGGCGCAACTGATCACCCTGGAAAACGGCAAGCCGATCGCCAACGCCCGCGGGGAAGCGGCCAGTGCGGCCAATATCATTCGCTACTTTGCCGGCTGGCCGACCAAGATCGAAGGCAGCACGCTGCCGGTGTCGCCCTCCAGTGGCGCACCGATGCTCAACTACACCTTGCGTGAGCCGGTGGGTGTCTGCGCGTTGATCGTGCCGTGGAACTTCCCGCTGACCATGTGCGTGTGGAAGCTCGGCCCGGTGTTGGCGACCGGCTGTGTCGCGGTGCTCAAGCCCGCTGAACAGACCCCCCTGGTTGCCATTCGCCTGGTGCAATTGATCGAGGCCGCCGGTTTCCCGGCCGGGGTGGTCAACCTGCTCACCGGCCTTGGCATGCATACCGGCGCACCGCTGGCCCAGCACCCGGACGTGGACAAGATCGCCTTCACCGGCTCGACCCAGGTGGGAAGGCTGATCGCCCAGGCCGCCACCGGCAACATGAAGAAGGTTTCGCTGGAGCTGGGTGGCAAGTCCCCCAACATCATCCTGCCGGACGCCGATATCGTCCGGGCCGCCAAAGGCGCCGCCGACGGCATTTTCTACAACCAGGGGCAAGTCTGCACCGCTGGATCGCGTCTGTACGTGCACGCCAGCGTCCTCGACCAGGTGCTGGAAGAACTCCAGCGCCACGCGGCCGCCCATGTATTGGGGCCTGGCCTGGATCCGGCCAACAGCATGGGGCCGCTGGTCTCGGCGCGGCAATTGGGCACGGTCCGTGGCTACCTGCAACGGGGCCAGGAAGAAGGCGCGCAACTGATCTGCGGCGGTGACCGTCCGGCCCACCTGGAGCGTGGCCACTTCATCCGGCCTAGCGTGTTTCTCGACCGCGCCGAGCGTGCCTGTGTCGCCCGGGAAGAAATCTTCGGGCCGGTGCTGACCGTGATGAGTTGGACCGAGATCGATGAGTTGGTGCTGCGTGCCAACGACTCACCCTATGGCTTGGCCGCCGGCCTCTGGACCCGTGACTTGCGTTCCGCCCATCGCGTGGCTGCGCAGTTGAAGGCCGGTTCGGTGTGGATCAACTGCTGGAACGTCGTCGACCCAGCCTCGCCATTTGGCGGCTACAAGCAATCCGGCTGGGGCCGGGAAATGGGCAAGAACGTGATCGATGCCTACACCGAAACCAAAAGTGTCTTCGTCGATCTCGCCTGAGCCGAACAATCACAAGAGGAACTGCTATGGATCTGGAATTGCAAGGCCGCGTGGCGATCGTCACCGGCGGTGGTATGGGTATCGGCAAGGAAGTCGCGCGTTTCCTGTCCCAGGAAGGTTGCAAGGTGGTGATCTGTGCGCGGCGCATGGAGTTTCTCCAGCAGGCCGCCGAGGAAATCACCGCGCAGACCGGCAACGAAGTGCTGCCGTTGTTCTGTGACACCAACCAGATGTCGGCGGTGTCCGACATGGTCGAGGCGGCCCACAAGCACTTTGGCCGCATCGACATCCTGGTCAACGGCGCCGCGGCTCCGTCCGGTGTGGTGCGCAACGACATCGAACACGCCGGTGACGACGAATTGCTCTCGGACCTGAACACCAAGGTGATCGGCTATTTCCGTTGCGCCAAGGCGGTGACCCCGCACATGAAGGCCGGCGGTTTCGGTCGCATCATCAACATCGGTGGCCTGACCGGGCGTGGCAGCAAGGTGCTCTCGGGCATGCGCAACCTGGCCATCGCCCACATGACCAAGACCCTCTCCGATCAATTGGGCCCATCGGGCATCACCGTCAATCTGATTCACCCCGGTGTAGTGGACACCCCGCACATCCAGGAGCTGTACGAGCGCGAAGGCGTCAAGCAGGGCAAGACACCTGAGCAGGTAGAGCAGGGCTACATCGACGCGACGCCGATCCGGCGCACGTTGGCGCCCATCGAAATGGGCTGGCTGATCGGTTTCCTGGCTTCCCCCAAGGCGGGCGCCGTGACCGGGGAGTCCATTGGCATCGATGGCGGCTTGACCCGTGGCATCTTCATTTGAGGAGCAGCAGTGATGAGTAACGGAACCCTTTTGGTCGCCACTGTGGGACAGGCGGTGATCCGTAGCGCCGACGATGGCCATACCTGGCATCGCCTGGGGCTGGGACAAGATCTTGAGTTTGATGCAATCACCCGATCCCTGAGCGTTCATCCCGGCGCGCCTGAAGTGATCTATGCCGGTACCGACGTCGGCCTGTGCGTCAGTCATGACACCGGCGGCCATTGGCAGCGGGTGGATTCGCCGTTCAACGGCCAGACCGTATGGAAGGTTGCCGTCGATCCACAGGATGCGCGGCGTATTTTCGTCGGCACCGGCGCGCCTTCACGTGCCGTGCTGTGGCGTACCCTCGACGCCGGCCTGAGCTGGGAGCGCGCGCCGGTGGATATCCCCGAATTCTGTGAAGGGGTCAGTCGTCCGCGCTTGCTGGCCTTCGCCTACGACCCGACGGATCGCAACCAGCTCTGGTTCGGCCTGGAAGAGGGCGGGTTGTTTCACAGCCGTGATGGTGGTGATTCCTGGACCCGCGTCGACGATCGGCTGCTGTGGGACTTCAACTCGGATGTCCACAACATCCTGGTCCTGCCCAACCATGGCCAGAAGGTCATCGTGGTGGTGTGCGTCAACGCCGTTTACCGCAGCCTGGACGAAGGGCAAACCTGGACGGGCATCATCGCCCGGGAAACGTTCGGCCTGTACTACGTGCGCGCCATGAACGCACCGCTGGGCAGTGAAAGCACCCTCTACCTGAGTATTTCCGACGGTACTCCTGGCACGACCAGCAAGGTGCTCATCTCTCGGGATGCCGCCCTCAGTTGGGAAGTGTTGCCACTGCCGCAACAACCCAATTCCTGTATCTGGGCGATTGCCTTCAACCCTGCCGACCCTCGCCAGATCGTCGCCGGGACCAAGTACGGACATCTGTTCACCTCCGAAAACGGCGGTGACGGCTGGCAGAAGCAGTGGCGTGAGTTCAGTGAAATCGCCGATGTGCTCTGGACGCCCGCCGTGGCACAGATCAAGTCCGGGCATCAATCCATCGTCAAGAAAAACTGAGGTATCGCACGATGAAAGTCGAGGTCGTTCGAACTCACCTGTCGCTGTTCGTGAGCGATCCTGAAGCGTCGGCACGTTGGTACGCCGATGTTCTGGGCATGCACGAAAGCGCCAGGGGTGATAGCTGGGTCATGATGGCGTTTGGTGCCAAGCATCACGACATTGCCTTGATCCGCGCAGAACCGGGGGCCCATCAGGGCGGCTTGGGCCTGCAGCACTACGGGCTGGAAATCGCGGGTGACATGACCACGCTGCGCCAGCTCTACGGCATGTTGCTCGCCAAGGGAATCGAGGTGGTGAAGATCACCGATCACGAAATCGGCAACGGCGTGTACTTCAACGACCCCGACGGCAATCGCATGGAATTCTTTCTCGAGACCGAACACGACGATGAGCGAGGCAAGGCCCGTTTCAAGGCCGCCGGAGCACCCAGCCGCAATTTTGATCTCGACCCACTTTAAAGAGACCTGTCTTATGAAAACCGCAAATTTCGCCAGTTACCACATCCGCAAATGGTATAGCTTCGTCGAGGAAACCCTGGCCAACGAAAGTGGCCAGTTGGCCGATGGCGAACCATTGTTCAAATACGCCATTGCCGCAGTGATCGCCAATCCCTATGCCGGGCGCTACAGCGAAAGTCTGGCCGAACTGATCGAGCCATCCCCTTTGTTGGGCCAGGAATTTGGCCGTCGCATACAGGAACTGGCGGGGCAGCGTGAGGTTGTCAGTTATGGCAAGGCTTGCCTGGTGGGCAGCCAGGGCGAGTACGAGCATGGCAACGCATTGCTGACCAATCCGGCGGCGGATCCGATCCGCGTCGCATTGGGCGGTGGCAAGTCCTGGGTCCCTTCCACGGGCAAGCGTGGCGGGCCTGGCGCGACCATCGATGTGCCGCTGGCTCACAAGGACGCGCTGTATGTCCGCTCGCACTACGACAGCATTTCGCTGTCGTTCGGTGATGGACCCTCGGCGGACGAGTTGATCATCATCTGGGCCTTCGCCACGCGCGGGCGTTTGCATGCACGCCTGGGCGGTCTCCAGGCCGCAGACATCAAGGGCAATGATGGCCTGCATTGAGGTGGGTTGATCGTGGAGAGCAAACGAATGTCTGCAAACAGCCACTTCTTCACCAATCGCTCGCAGATGCGCCTGCACTATCTGTCGTGGGGCAACCCGTCGGGCATCGCGGTGGTGTTGCTGCACGGGCTGCGCTCCTACGCCCAGACCTGGGATGGCCTGGCCAATGCGCTGGGCGAGCGCTACTGCTGCTATGCCCTTGACCAGCGCGGTCGTGGCTACAGCGACTGGGCGGATCCCTCCAGTTACCGGACCGAGGCCTATGTCAGCGACCTTGAAGACCTGGTGGCGCATTTGGGACTGCAGCGTTTTGTCCTGGTGGGGCATTCCCTCGGCGGCACCAATGCCTTGGAGTATGCGCGACTCAATCCGGGGCGACTGCAAGCCTTGGTGATCGAGGACATCGGTCCCGGCTCTTCGGTCAGTGGTGATGGCGCCGAACGCATTCGGCGCGAGATGAGCCAGACGCCGCTGGTGTTTCCTGACTGGGAGAGTGCCGCTCAATTCTGGCGCCAGGCCCGACCAGGCCTGTCGCTGGAGGGGTTGGCTTCCAGATTGATGCACTCTATGAAAGAAACGCTGTCCGGAATCGAATGGCGTCACGATCAGCAAGGCATTGCCCAGGCGCGCCTGAGTATTACCCCGACTGACCTTTGGCCTGCGGTACGGGCACTGGATTGTCCGACGCTGTTCATCCGTGGCGCGCGTTCCGATTTCCTGCCCTTGGCGACCCTTGAGGCGATCAAGCAAGCCAATCCATGGGTACGGGCAGAGGAAATCGCCGACGCCAGTCATTACGTCCATGATGACCAGAGCGAAATGTTCAACCTTGTCGTCATGGATTATTTGCACGACCAACGCCTACAACCACAACAACAAAGCGGTGAATAGCGATGAAGCAGGAGAAAACCCAGGTTGTCATTGTGGGTGGCGGCCCGAACGGGATCACGGCTGCTCATTACATGGGGCTGTACGGAATCGACTGCGTCGTCCTTGAGCTGGCTGACGGCGTCCTGCCGTATCCCCGCGCGGTGGGCATGGATGACGAGGCGCTGCGGGTGTTGCAAGGCATCGGCATCGCCGAGCTGGCCGCGCGCGACATGATCTGCAACGTGCCGTTGCGTTACTACAATGCGCGCGGCGTCTGTTTTGCCGAGGTCAAGCCGAGTACGGCTAACTATGGCTGGCCGATGCGCAACATCTTCATGCAACAGTTGCTTGAAACGACGTTGCGCGAGCAACTGGGCAAACACACCAGCGTCCAGTTGCGCCAGGGCCATGAAATGCTCGACCTGGAGCAGGATGCCGAGGGCGTGACCTTGCAGGTGCGCGATGCCGGGGGCGAGCTCTATCAATTGCAGGCGCAGTACGTGATCGGTGCCGATGGCGGACGTTCCAGCGTGCGCAAGAAACTCGGTATCGAACTCCTGGGGCTGACCCATCCGCGCAAATGGGTGGTGATCGACACGGCCAACGACACCCTGGATGCACCTTATACGGCCCTGCATGCCGACCCTCAGCGCCCCTTCGTCTGCATCTACCTGCCGTATCAGCAACGGCGCTGGGAGTTCATGCTCCTGGAGGGCGAAGACGAGACCAGGATGTGCGAGGAGGCGACGATCCGGGACTTGATCCGTGGGCATATCGGCGATGCGGTCGATCAACTGGAAATCATCCGGATCCGCGCCTACACCCATAACTCCCGGGTCGCGGCGCGCTTTGTCCAGGGCCGGGTGGCACTGGTGGGGGATGCGGCGCATATTTCCCCGCCCTGGGCCGGGCAGGGGCTCAATTCGGGCCTGCGGGATGTCGCCAACGTCGCCTGGAAGCTTGCCGCGATTCTCCAAGGGCGCGCGTCGCCGGCAATTCTTGCCAGCTACGATCAGGAGCGCCGTGGGCATGCGACCGATCTCATCGCGTTGGCCGACAACATGGGCGCCGTCCTGGGGCTGACCAATCCGTTGATGGCCGGTGTCCGGGACTGGTTGTTCCAGGCCGTCAACAGCGTCGACAACCTGCGTTCGCACTTGTTGGAATTCAAGTTCAAACCCAAGGCGACCATTACCAAAGGCCTGGTTTATCACGAGCGCGCCGAGCTGCATGAGGATGATCTGGTCGGGCAGTTGTTCATCCAGCCGTCTATCGAAGATGCCCAGGGCCAGCGCCGGCGCCTGGACGAGGTGTTGGGTCATTCCTATGCGGTGCTGGGGTATCGGGTCAATCCGAGCGAACAGCTCAGCGAGCAGACCGCCGCCTGGTGGGCGCGCTGGGACACGCGCTTCATCCAGATCAATCGTTCGCGCAGTGGCGTGGGGCGTAACCAGCCCTTGTCTGCCGGTGGCGCCATTTGCGTCGAGGACGTCGATAACCGTCTGGGCGAGTGGTTTGCCAAGGTGCGAGATTGCATCGTGGTGGTACGGCCGGATCGGTTTGTCGCGGCGATCACCACACCCGAGCGGCTCGAAGGCGTATTGCGCAAACTGGCGGAGCAACTCTCATGAGGCGCGAAGATGATCTGCTGGTCCGGCTTCACGATGCTGCGCAGGCCGTACACGCCCTGCCTTCGTTGGAGCCTCATGCCTTCGACCTATCGGCGGGCTACACCTTGCAGCGCGAGGCATTGCGCCGACGCCAGGTCGCGGGTGAGCAGTTGACCGGATGGAAGGTGGCTTTCGCTGGCCGCGCTGCCCAGGACCGTTTTGGTATTGATGAACCGGTATTGGGCGGGCTGACCGATGCCATGACTGTGGAGCCCGGCAGTACGCTGGCGCTTGCCCGGCTGATCCAGCCCAAGCTGGAAATCGAGTTGGCGTTTGTCCTGGGGCGTACGCTGGTGCCTGGTTTTTACAGCGACGAAGATATTCTGGCCGCCGTGTCAGAGGTCACGCCGGCGTTCGAAATTGCCGATTGTCGCTGGGACGGTTGGCGTTTCGGCGTCGGGGCGTTTCTGGCCGACAATGCCGCCGCGGGGCTTTATTGCCTTGGCTCGCGAATCAGGTTTCATCCTGAGCAATTGGCCCACGTGACCTATCGCCTGGAGTGCGACGGGGTGCCCTGCGGCGAAGGCAATGCCCAGGCGCGCGAGGATACACCCCAGGCAAACCTGTGCTGGCTGGTGCGACGCTTGCTGGCCGACGGGCAGTGCGTTGAGGCGGGCCACGTCGTGCTGTCCGGAGCGTTGTTGCCACCCATGGCTATCCAGGCGGGCGAGTACCGGTTGCACATGCTTGGCATGGAACTGGCTTTGGTTTTCCAGGCGTGAACCACGGCCATCGTCAGGGAGGATCGAGCAACTCATGAGCCGACAATAAGAACCGGACCACCGAGGAACGATGACCATGCTCGCCGAAGTCCGTACCTTCAATGATCCCCAGCAACACGCCGGCTCCATCCTGGGCTGGCAACAAGTCTATGACCAACTCGGTCGCGGATGCCTTTCCAGCGAGCTGCGACAGATTTGCGCTGATCGCTTCCAGATTTTCCAGGAAGTGCTGGATAAACGTGTAGTGCAACGCGGCTGCGCACCAAAAGGGCGCTTGTGCATTGCCATGTCGCTGGGCAGTGCGCCGGTGGTCCAAGGGCATCAGGTCGGCGCCCACAGCGTGGTGTTGCTGCGCGATGGCGAGGACTTTGTCTTGCATGCCCCGGAAGGTACGCACTTTTTCGCGGTCAACGTTGACACTGTTCGTTTCGCTAAACTGGCGGCCTACGAACTGTCGAACGAACAGCTCAAGCGTTTGAAAAGCGAGTCCCAGATCAGCGTGGATGAAGCGGTGCTGCTCAGGGTCCAGCAAAGGATTCATCCGTTGTTCCGTCACCTTTTGGAACAAGCGGATGCCATCACGCCAGCCTCGGAAAAAATGTTGGAAGAGGTGCTGCTCAACGCCTTCCTCGATTTGTTCAGTCACGCCTCGGACGAGGTTCGTGGCCGTCGCGGTAACGTCGCCGTCAGTGCCTACCTGGTCAAGCGCTGCCAGGAATTGGTCGTCGACAGTGGTGATACATCGCTGAGCATTCTTGATCTGTGCGAGCAATTACGGGTGAGCCGCAGGACCCTGCAAAACAGTTTCCAGGCGGTCACCGGAATGCGTCCGGTCGAGTACCTGCGTAACCTGAGGCTCAATGCCGTACGACGGCGCTTGATCACGACCTGTGCAAGCACGCTGAATGTCGGTGAGATCGCCGTCGCCATGGGGTTCTTCCACCTGAGCCACTTCGCGACGCATTACCGAACGCTGTTTGGTGAGTCACCTTCGGACACGCCCAGGGCTGGATGATTGAGTGTTACCTGGCTACCGCTGTGCACAGTAATGGCCGCAGCCTGAGCCATTTGGTAGCACGTCTACCCAAGTAACGCCGGGGCCTTGCATGCCCCACAGCAAGACTCTTTCCCTTAAATCAATCACTTGCACACCAATCCATGCAGTTGGCACGCAACCTGCTTTTTTGAATTTATGGATAATTGGATACAAAAATTCAAAAGGTGCAGCCATGCAATTCGCTCCGAGTTACGTTGAACGCCCGCCGATGACGGCCGAGGAGGAGGCATACAACTTCCTGCTGGATGCCATTTGCGGCGGCCGATTCCGCAAGGGTGACCGGTTGATCGCCGAAGACATCGCCAGCGAAATCGGCATGAGTCGCATGCCCGTGCGCGAGGCGTTTCGTCGATTGGATGCTCAGGGCCTGGTGACTCTTCGGCCCAATCGCGGGGCCATTGTCAGTGGCCTGGACATCGAAGAGCTGCATGAAGTCTTCGAGATGCGTAGCGTCCTTGAAGGCTTGGCGATCCGTGTCGCGGTAGCCAGGATCGGCGAGCGTCAATTGGCTGCCTTGGAGCGGCTGCTGGACGAGATGGACGATTACCGCGAGGAAAGCGCCGAATGGGTCAGCCGGCATCGCGCCTTTCATGAATACCTGTGCAGCCTCAGCGGTCGACCCCGCTTGCTGAAACAGATCAGTGCCCTCTATTCATTGATCGAGGCGCCCATGCGCCTGTGGCTGCAACACGTGGACAAACCCCTCAGTGCACGCCAGGAGCACATGCTGATCCTCGACGCGATTCGTGCTGGCGACGCCGAGAAGGCCGAGGCGGTGGTGCGTGCGCACATCGAAGGCACCGTTCCTGAATTGATCGAGTTCCTGCAATCGAAAAAATAACCAGAGCAGGACACTAGATCCTGCCGTGTTTTGACTTTGAGTACTGCCCGTTACTAACTGAACTGGAGTGTCTGGTCATGCATAAGCCTCGCGTGTTGGTTGCCGCCTTATCCTTGGGATTCTGTGCTCAGTGGGCGGTTGCCGCGCCCGTTGTTCCGGAGCGCTTGCTCAAGGTCGATAAACTTGTCTACTGCTCGGGCATGGATTCGCCACCCTTGGTGTCTTTCGATGAAGCGCAGAAACCCCGTGGCCTGACCGTCGACCTGGGCTTGGAAATCGCCAAGCGCCTGGGCGGCAAGAAGGTCGAGTGGCGGGTCATTCCCTTTTCCGGACTGCTCCCGGCCTTGCTGGCCAAGCAGTGCGACATGATCGTCGACCAGTTGTTTGACAAGCCCGAGCGCCGCGAGGTGATCGACATCGTCAACTACATGTATTCCAGCCAGGCGGTGGTGGTGCCCAAGGGCAATCCAAAGGGTCTCAAGACGCTGTCGGACCTGTCCGGGCACAAGGTCGCGGTGCTCAACGGTTCCACCATCAAGACCCTGCTCGACGCCGAGAACGAAACCCTGGCCAAGGCCGGCAAGCCTGCAATGAAACTGGTGGTCTACAACACCGACACCGATGCTTTCCAAGCCTTGCGCATCAGTCAGGTGGACGCCTACGGCACCACCGTGGAAACCGCCGGGTATTACGCTGCCATGGCCCCCGACCTGTTTGAAGAAGGGGTCCCAGCCTTCAGCCGGATTCTCACTGGCCTGGGCATTCGCAAGGATGATCCGCAACTGACCACTGCGGTCCAGCAAGTGATCAGCGACATGCGCAGTGATGGCAGCTACAGCCAACTGCTCGGTAAATGGCATGTCGCCAGTGACACACTCGATTGAGGTGAACCATCGATGAATTTCAATTGGGATGTGTTCTGGCAGTACCTGCTACAACCCAGTGGGGTCTACCTCACCGGGCTCTGGCTGACCTGCCTGATCAGCGTGCTGGCGATGCTGCTGGGCTGTGTGCTGGGGCTGGCCGCGGCGTTGCTGCGGTTGTCGCGTAACCCGTTGCTGAACCTGCCGGTGCGCTTTTACGTATGGCTGATGCGGGGCACGCCGCTGCTGGTGCAAATCGTTTTTCTCTACACCGCACTGGCTGCCGGCGGGATTTTCCGCTTCGAAGACATTGACCTGTTCGGCCTGGTGATCCCCGGCAATATCCAGGCGGCGATCATTGCCTTGGGCCTCAACGAAGGCGCTTATATGGCCGAGATCATTCGGGCCGGCATCGGCGCGGTCGACAAGGGCCAATACGAAGCCGGGCGTTCCCTGGGCATGACCTTCGCCAAGCTGATGCGCCGTGTCGTCCTGCCCCAGGCGTTCCGGGTCATCGTCCCGCCGCTGGGCAACGAATTCAACGTGATGCTCAAGAACACCACGTTGGTCAGCGTGATCGGCGTACAGGAGCTGCTGCTCAGCACCCAAATGGTCACGTCGGCAACGTTCCGGGTGTTCGAGCTGTACCTGGTGGTGGCGATCTACTTCCTGTTGCTGACCACGTTGTGGGGCTTTTTCCAGCGCTGGCTGGAGGCCCGTTTCGGTCAATCGGACCGGCCCTCGTCACCACCGCCAGCGTCGACGCGGATGTTCGGTCGCAGCACCCTGAACCTGCTGAGGGCACGTTAACCATGGCGCACAAAAGCGAAGAGCTGATCATCGAGGCCCTGGATGTGCACAAGTCTTTTGGCGAGCTGCAGATCCTCAAGGGTATATCCCTGCAAGTACGGCGTGGCGAAGTGGTGGTGCTGATTGGCGCTTCCGGTTCGGGCAAGACCACCTTTATCCGCTGCATCAATCTGCTGGAAGACATCCAGGGCGGGCGCATCCGCGTCAATGGCCGGGCCATGGGGTATCGCGAGCGGGCTGACGGTAGCCTGGTGCGCGATTCGGAGCGCAACATCGCCCGCCAGCGCCGGGACATCGGCATGGTGTTTCAGCGCTTCAACCTGTTCCCCCACATGACGGCCCTGGAAAACATCATCGAGGCGCCGATCCAGGTGCTCGGCATACCTCGCGCCGCAGCGCTGGAACAGGCTCGCAAGCTGTTGGAGCGGGTCGGCCTGGCGGACAAGGCCAACCACTACCCCTCGATGCTCTCCGGCGGGCAACAACAGCGGGTGGCGATAGCCCGCGCCCTGGCGATGAAACCCCAGGCCATGTTGTTCGACGAGCCCACCAGCGCTCTCGATCCGGAAACCGTTGGCGAGGTGCTGCAAGTGATGAAAGCGTTGGCAGAGGAGGGCATGACCATGGTCGTAGTCACCCATGAAATGGGTTTTGCCCGCGAAGTGGCAGACCGTGTGGTGGTGCTGGACCAGGGTGAGCTCATCGAGCAAGGCCCGCCGGAGCAGATCTTCAGTCACCCCACGCACCCTCGAACCCGGGCTTTTCTCAGCCGCGTGTTATGACCTTTGCCAGGGTGTTCGCCCTAAGTCCTGCCAATGAATCCTTGTGTTGAAGAGCCTTTTGCCATGCTGAAATTTTCTGCTCACGAGTACCCTTATCCGTCACAACGCCAAAGCGTTTTTGCCCGCCGGGGCATGGTCGCCGCTTCCCAGCCCCTGGCGGCCCAGGCAGGCATCGAGATCATGCAAAAGGGCGGCAACGCCATTGATGCCGCCATCGCCACGGCGGCGGCGCTGACGGTGGTCGAACCCACTGGCTGCGGTATCGGTGGCGATGCTTTTGCCTTGGTCTGGTGCAAAGGCCAACTGCACGGCCTCAACGGCAATGGCCATGCACCGGCTGCCTTGAGTATCGAGGCGGTCAAGACGGCCGGTCATGAGCAGATGCCGCTCTATGGCTGGACGCCGGTGACGGTCCCGGGTTGTCCATCGGCCTGGGCCGAGTTGTCGCAACGTTTCGGCAAGCTGCCCTTTGCCGTGTTGCTGCAGCCGGCGATCAGCCTGGCGCGGGACGGTTTCGCGCTGTCGCCGGTGGTTGCCCATCAATGGCAGATCGCGCTGAACGAGTTCACGCCCCATCGTGATCAAGTCCTGAATGCCTGGTTCGAGACCTTTCTGATTGACGGGCGCGCGCCACGGGCTGGGGAGATTTTTCGCAACCCGGCCCAGGCCCGCACCCTTGAAGAACTGGCCGCCACCCGCTGCGAAAGCCTGTATCGCGGCGCCCTGGCCGAGCGCCTGGATGCCCACTCCCGGGCCAGCGGTGGCTACCTTCGCGCCACGGACCTGCAGGATTACCGCGCCCAATGGGTGGCGCCGATCCACATCAACTACCGAGGCGTCGATGTCTGGGAAATCCCACCGAGCGGGCAGGGCCTGGTGGCCTTGATGGCGCTGAAAATACTGGAAGGCTTCAACTTCGATCATCGCGACAGCCAGCAAACCTGGCATCGCCAACTGGAGGCCATGAAGCTGGCCTACAGCGACGGCCTGCACTACATCACCGACCCGTTGCACATGCGCGTGGCGGTGGCTGACCTGTTGAGCGACGAGTACAGTGCCCGCCGTCGCGCCCAGATCAGCGAACAAGCGCGGGCGCCCAAGCCCGGTGATCCCCACGCCAGCGGCACGGTGTACCTGGCGACGGCGGACGGGGAAGGCAACATGGTCTCGTTCATCCAGAGCAACTACCATGGCTTTGGCTCCGGCGTGGTGCTGCCCGACAGCGGTATTGCCCTGCAGAATCGCGGGCAGGAGTTCAGCCTCGATTCGAGTCACGCCAATTGCCTGGCCCCGGGCAAGAAGACCTTCCATACCATCATCCCTGGCTTCCTCACCCAGAATGGCCAGGCCCTCGGCCCTTTCGGCGTGATGGGCGGCTATATGCAGCCTCAAGGCCACGTGCAGATGGTGATGAACCTGGTGGACTTCGGCCTGAACCCGCAAGCGGCCCTGGATGCTCCGCGCTGGCAATGGCTGGGCGAAATGAAAGTCGGGATCGAGCATGGCGCCTCCCGCGACCTGGCCAATGCCCTGGCGCGGCTAGGTCATGAGGTGCAGATCGCCAGCGACCTGACCGATTACGGGCGGGGTCAAATCATTCTGCGCGACCCGGTCAGCGGCGTGCTGTGTGGCGGTACCGAGCCCAGGGCGGATTCGCATATTGCAGTGTGGTAGGCGCCTCTGGGTTGCGATTCCAGTGCCCGGAGAACCGATGACCGGGCCTTCGAGCCGGGTGTGATTGGCCTGACAGACTTGGTCGGCGAGAAAAATCGAATGAGCGGCCGTGGTTCCGCTCGACGCACACTGTCTGACGCTGGACAGTTGATCAACAGGGGTGTCTCTGTACAGGCATGGTCACTGCCTGGATGATTATCTAACTAGCTGTAAATAAACGAATTATTTCTTGGCACGAATCGTGTGATAGAGCAGTGAGAGGCACCGGGAAGTGGTGCTGAATCTATCGAGCGGGAGTTACCATGCCACGGGAAATTCGTTTGAATGCCTTCGAGATGAACTGCGTCGGTCATCAGTCGCCTGGTCTCTGGAGGCATCCCAAAGATCGCGCCTGGCAGTACAAGGACCTGGACTACTGGACCGACCTGGCCAAGCTGCTGGAGCGCGGCAAGTTCGACGGTATCTTCATTGCCGATGTGATCGGTATCTACGACGTGCTCGGCGGCAACGGCGATGCCGCCATCCGTCAGGCCACCCAGGTGCCAGTCAACGACCCATTGGCGTTGATCACGCCGATGGCGCTGGTGACCGAACACCTGGGCTTCGGCCTCACCGCTTCGCTGACCTTTGAACATCCATATCCTTTCGCCCGTCGCCTGTCGACCTTGGACCACCTGACCAAGGGGCGCATCGGCTGGAACATCGTCACTTCCTACCTCGACAGCGGAGCGCGCAATCTCGGGCAAAAAGCCCTGAGTGACCACGATGCGCGCTACGACTACGCCGATGAATACCTGGAGGTGCTCTACAAGTTGTTCGAAGGCAGCTGGGAGGAGGGCGCGGTGGTGCGCGACCGTGAGCGCGGGATTTTCAGCGACCCGAGCAAGGTCCATGAGATCCGTCATCAGGGCAAGCACTTCCAGGTACCGGGCATTCACCTCTGCGAACCCTCGCCGCAACGCACGCCGGTGCTCTATCAAGCGGGGGCGTCGAGTCGTGGCAAGGATTTCGCCGCCGGGCATGCCGAATGCGTGTTTGTCGCTGCACCGTCCAAGGTGATTCTGAAGAAGACCGTGGCTGATATCCGCCGCCGCGCCGCCGAGGCGGGGCGTGATCCGCGCAAGGTGCTGATTTTCAATCTGCAGACGGTGATCGTCGACGAGACCGACGCCAAGGCGCAGGCCAAGTGGCGAGAGCTGAAGTCCTACAGCAGCTATGAGGGCGCGCTGGCGCTGATTTCCGGCTGGACCGGCATCGACTTCGGCCAGTACCGGCCCGACCAGGTGCTCAAGCACATCCATACCAACGCCATTCAGTCGGCCGTGGAGACCTTCTCCACCGCCGACCCGGACAAGCAGTGGACGGTACAGGAACTGGCCGACTGGGTCGGCATCGGCGGCTTCGGCCCGTTGATTGTCGGCAGTGCGCAAACCGTGGCCGATGAATTGCAGGGCTGGGTGGAGGAAACCGACGTGGACGGTTTCAACCTGGCCTATGCCCTGGCCCATGAAACCTTTCGCGATGTGGTCGAACTGCTGGTGCCCGAGTTGCAGAAGCGCGGTGCGTACAAGACCGAGTATCGCCCAGGCACCTTGCGCGACAAGTTGTTCGGCGACGGTCCACGGCTACCCGCCAACCATCCCGGCGCGGGCTATCGGGACCTGAGCCGCCAGGCCGAGCGTGCCAACCTTGCCGAGCCGGCCTTGGCTGGCGGGGGAGTAGCCGTATGAGCGTCTACGAACTCAATGCTTCACCGCCCGAGCTGGTGGCCGACGACGCCCTGGGGGCATTGCAGCGCTGGGCCAGGGAGCGCCCGACGCAGATCGCCCTGCGCCATCGGCGCCTCGGCCTCTGGAAGGCCTGGCGTTGGATCGATGTGCAGCGCGAGGTCGAGCGTGTTTGCGATGGTTTGCGCCAGCAGGGCTTTGTCCCTGGCGCGCGACTGGCGCTCAGTGGTGCCTTCGAGCCGAGCCTGCTGATTCTGGCGCTGGCCGCCCGCCAGCTTGGCGGACACAGCGTGGTGATCGGCCGCGACAGCCGTGGCGAGGACCTGCAGCGCCAGTTGCGCCTGGCCCGCCCGGCGTTCGCCTTCGTCCAGCGTCGCGAAAGTGTCTCGCACTGGCTGCACAGCGGCCTCGACGAGCAGTGGCCGCTGCGCCTGTACTCGGCCCAGGCCAATGCCACGAGCAGTGGCCTGTGGCAGGTGCAGTCGCTGTCGGAACTGTTTGTCGGTGGGGCACCGACGACGCAGCGTCAGGGTTGGACGCAGGTCGCCGGAGATGAGGTGGTGTGGGTCGATGAAGGCACCGAATGGCGCGACGGCCTGGCCCACTTGTTCAGTCGCTGGCTGCAGCGTGGCGAAGCCCTGGCGTTTCCGGAAACCCGCGAGTCGGCCAGCCGTGATCGGCGCGAGATCGCCCCGACCGCCTTGCTGCTGTCGGCTGCGCGAGTCGAATCGCTGGCGGCGGAAATCGAAGCTCGCCTGCCACTTCCAGGCAGTTGGCGACGCCGCCTGTGCGAGTGGACCCTGGATGATCCGCGGCGTGGCCTGCGACGCTGGCTCAAGGCGCGGGTGCGGCACCTGCTGGGCTTTGAGCGGCTGCGCCGGATCGAGGTGCCGAGCGTTCCCGCAGACGCGGTGCTGCATGGCCCGGCGCGTCAATCGTGGTTGCAAGAGTACCTGGAGCGCGCGGCATGAGTGCGCTGCTGGAGGTGCGCAACGTGTCGCTGTCGTTCAGGGGCGTGAAAGCGATTTCCGATCTCTCGTTCAGCGTAAAGCTTGGCGAGATCTGCGCGCTGATCGGGCCGAACGGCGCGGGCAAGAGTTCGCTGCTGAACATCCTCAACGGCGTCTACCGGGCCGATGCCGGCCAGTTGTTCTTCGCCGCCGAGCCGTTGCGCCGCCCGCATCCGCTGAAGGCGGCGCGGCTCGGTATCGGCCGGACATTCCAGAACAACGCGCTGTTCAAGAAAATGAGCGTGGTGGACAACCTGCTCACCGGCCTGTCGCGCTTCCAGCGGACGTTTTTTCTCGAACAGGCTTTAGGCCTGCCGCGCGCGCGGCGTGAGGCACGCGCTTTCGCCGAGCGTGCCGAGCGGGTGCTGGAGTTCCTCGAATTGCAAGCCTGGCGCGACGTCGCTGTGGGCAGCCTGGCCTACGGCTTGCAGAAGCGCGTGGAGCTGGGCCGGGCGTTGATCGCGCAGCCGACCCTGCTATTGCTCGACGAACCGATGGCCGGCATGAACGCCGAGGAGAAACAGGAGATGAGCCGTTTCATCGCCGATATCAATCGCGACCTCGGCACCACAGTGATTCTCATCGAACACGACATCCAGGTGGTCATGGGCCTGTCCAGCCATGTGGTGGTGCTGGACTATGGACGCAAGGTCGGCGATGGCACGCCGGCCGAAGTCCAGGCCAATCCCGAGGTGATCGCCGCTTACCTGGGGACGCCGCACTCATGAACTTCTTCCTGGAAACCCTGATCGGCGGGCTGTTGGCTGGCACCATGTATTCATTGGTGGCCATCGGCTTCGTGCTGATCTACAAGGCCAGCGGCGTGTTCAACTTCGCTCAGGGCGCCATGTTGCTGTTCGCCGCTCTGACCTTCGTCAGCCTGCACGAACAGGGCGTCCCCTTCGCCCTGGCATTGGCCCTGACAGTGCTGGTGATGATCGTTGGCGCACTGCTGATCGAGCGCCTGGTGCTGCGGCCGTTGGTCAATCGCTCGCAGATTACCCTGTTCATGGCCACCCTCGGCCTGTCATTCGTCATCGAAGGCTTGGCCCAAGGACTGATGGGCGCTCAGGTGCGTGCGTTGGACCTGGGTATCGAGGACGTCCCGTTGTTCATCGGTGAGATCATGATCAGTCAGTTCGACCTGATCGCTGCCGGGGTGTCTGCGCTGCTGGTGGCGGTGCTGGCCTTGCTGTTCAACAAGACCCGTATCGGTGTTGCCCTGCGCGCGGTGGCCGACGATACCCGTGCGGCGCTGTCACTGGGTATCAACCTTAACCGTATCTGGCAGATCGTCTGGGCTGTGGCCGGGGTGGTCGGGCTGGTTGCCGGGCTGCTCTGGGGCGCGCGCCAGGGCGTGCAGTTCTCGCTTTCGCTGGTTGTGCTCAAGGCGTTGCCGGTGTTGATCATCGGCGGTTTCACCTCGATTGGCGGGGCCATCGTTGGCGGGCTGATCGTCGGTGCTGCGGAGAATCTCGCCGAGGCCTATATCGGTCCGCTGATCGGCGGTGGCATTACGCCCTGGTTCGCTTATTTCCTCGCCCTGATTTTCCTCTACATCCGTCCGGCCGGCCTGTTCGGCGACCGGACCATCGAACGGGTATGACGCCATGACCGCTATTGTTCCGCGCCTGAGTGCCAGCTTCGATGAAGCGCCGTTGACCCTGGTGCGTCGGCGCTGGTCGCCGGGCCTGCTGTTGCTATTGCTGGTGGCCTTTGTCGGGCTGCCCTGGTTGGGCAACGACTATTGGCTCAACGCCATCCTGATTCCTTTCCTGGTGCTGTCGCTGGCCGGCCTCGGTCTGAACCTGCTGACCGGCTACGCCGGGCAGACATCGGTAGGCGCCGCCGGCTTCATGGCGGTGGGCGCCTTTGCCACCTACGGCCTGCTGCTGCGCGTGCCGGGATTGTCGTTACCGCTGGCACTGCTCGGTGGCGGCCTGATCGCCGGGCTGGTGGGACTACTGTTTGGCATCCCCAGTTCGCGGATCAAGGGCTTCTACCTGATGGTCACTACGCTCGCCGCGCAGTTCTTCCTGGAGTGGGTGTTCGCCAAGTTTCCCTGGTTCTACAACTACGCCTCGTCCGGCACCATCAGCGCACCGCACCTGGAACTGTTCGGCCACAACCTGACCACCCCACTGGGTCGCTACCTGTTGACCCTGGCCTGCGTAGTGCTGTTGACCTGGGTGGCGGTCAACCTGGTGCGCAGCCAGGTCGGTCGCAACTGGATGGCGATCCGCGACATGGATACCGCTGCCGCGGTGATCGGCATTCCTGTGGAGCGCTACAAGCGCCTGGCCTTCGCTGTCAGTTCCTTTTACCTGGGAATCGCCGGGGCACTCTGGGCCTTCGCCTACCTGGGTACGGCCAGTGCCGGCAGTTTCGATATCAACCGTTCGTTCCAGATTCTGTTCATCATCATTATCGGTGGCATGGGCAGTATCGCCGGCAGCTTCATCGGCGCCGCCTTCATCAGCCTCACGCCGATCCTGCTCAGTCATGCCGGGCAATGGTTGTTCAACGGCAATGTCGACGCCGGGCAACTGCAGAACCTGCAGAAGGTGCTTTTCGGCGGCCTGATCATCTGGTTCCTGATCAAGGAGCCGGAGGGGCTGGTACGCCTGCTCGGCGACCTGCGCGAACGTTTCCGGGTCTGGCCGCTGCGGTTCTGAGCGCCGACCCACGACTCGACTGACCTTGACCCGACCCAGGGAAAGGAGGTTTCCAACACTCCACAAGAAGTACAGACCATGCATAAAACCTTGCATCGCTTCCTGCTCGCCAGTCTTTTCGTATTCGGGGCCCAGGCCCTGCTGCCGGCCACCACCCAGGCCGCTGGCAACCAGCAGTTCATTCCTATGGCCACTTACCGGGTTGGCGCCTACGCTTCCAGCGGCATCCCCTGGTGGGCTGGGGAAATCGACTATTTCCGTTATATCAACGAGGTGGAGGGCGGCATCAACGGCGTCAAGCTGGTCTGGCAGGAATGCGAGACCGAGTGGAACGTCGACCGCATCGTCGAGTGCTATGAACGCTACAAGGGCGGGCTCGACGGCGCTCCAACAGCGTTCTTCTTCACCCATAGCACGCCGGGTTCCTATGCGCTGATGGAGAAAGGCGCGGCGGATCGGATCCCGCTGATCGACGGCGCCGGCGGGCGTACCGAATCCACCGATGGCAGCGTGTTTCCCTATGCCTTTCCATTGTTGCTCAATTACTACGGCCAGGCCTCGGTAGGCATCAACTACATCGCCGAGCGCGAGGGCGGTTTCGACAAGCTCAAGGGCAAGAAGATCGTTACGGTCTACCACGATTCTGCCTACGGCCGGGAAACCCAGGCGCCGATGACCTTGCTGGCGCAGAAGTACGGTTTCGAGAACATCCAGATTCCGGTAGCCGATCCTGGCAATGAGCAGTCCGCGCAATGGCGTCAGGTGCGCCAGATCAAACCGGACTGGGTATTCCTGCGCACCTGGGGTGTTTCCACCCCGGTGGGGATCAAGACCGCCGCAAGATTCGGCATCCCGGTAGATCACCTCATTGGCGATGTCTGGGCCGGTTCCGAGGCCGATGTGATTCCGGCCGGTACGGCCGCCAAGGGTTACCAGGCGCTTGCGCCGTTTCCGGGTGGCGACGGTTTCGAGATCCACAAGCGCTTGCGCCAGTCGATCCTCGACACCGGCAAGAGCGACCTCAAGGACCACAGCTACTTCGGCAAGGTCTACTACAACATCGGCCTGATCAATGCGGCCATCGCCGTCGAGGCGCTGCGCACGGCCCAGGCCAAGTTCGGCAACCGTCCGCTCAACGGCGAAGAAGCGCGCTGGGGCTTCGAACACCTGGACATCGATGCCGCGCGGCTCAAGGCCAGTGGTTTCGAAGGCCTGCTGCCGCCGCTGAAACTGTCCTGCTCCGACCATGAGGGGGGTGGTGCGGCGCGCGTGCAGCAATGGGATGGCGAGAAATGGGTGCTGCTGACCGACTGGGTCCAGGCCGACCGCGCCACTTTGCGTCCATTGATCGAAGCCAAATCCGCCGCCTACGCCAAGGAAAAGGGCATCACCCCACGTGACTGCGCCAGCGAACAGTGAACCGCCGTCGATAACTTTCGCCTGGCCGCTTTTGCGTGCCGGGTGAGCGAGCAGAGAAAAAACCATGCATGCAACCCTGAAACGTAGCGTCGCCGCCATTGGCCTGGCCCTTGGCTTCTGCACGGTGCTGACAACGGCTGCCCAGGCAGCCAATGAACAGTTCTTTCCACTGGCCACCTACCGGGTCGGTGCCTATGCCTCCAGCGGCATCCCGGTCTGGGCCGGAATGATCGACTACCTGCGCTACATCAACGAAGTGGAAGGCGGGATCAACGGCGTCAAGCTGGTCTGGCAGGAGTGCGAGACCGAATGGACGGCTGAGAAGGGCATCGAATGCTACGAACGCTTCAAGAACGGCCTCAATGGCGCACCAGTGGCGGTCTACCAGCCCAACGGCGCACCGGCTGCCTATGCCCTCGCGGAGAAGGCCGAAGCCGACCGGATTCCATTGATCACCCTAGGCTATGGCCGTACCGAGGCCACCGACGGCAGGGTGTTCCCCTACAATTTTCCGGTCATGCTGACCTTCTACAGCGAGGCCTCGGCGTTCATCAATTACGTGGCCGAGCGCGAGGGTGGGTTGGACAAGCTCAAGGGCAAGAAGATTGCCACGGTCTACCACGACTCGGCCTACGGCCGGGAAACCCAGGGACCGCTGGCGTTGCTGGCGCAGAAGTACGGCTTTGAGAATATCCAGATTCCGGTGGCTGACCCGGGTAACGAGCAGGCCGGGCAGTGGCGCCAGGTGCGCCAAATCAAGCCGGATTGGGTGTTCCTGCGTACCTGGGGCGTGTCCACGCCGGTGGCGATCAAGACCGCGGCACGTTTCGGCTACCCGGTGGAGCGCATCGTCGGCGATATCTGGGCCAGTTCCAACGAAGACGTGTTGCCGGCTGGCGAGGCAGGCAAGGGCTACCTGGCACTGACGCCCTATCCGGGCGGCGCGGACTTCGACATCCACCAGCGCATCCGTCAGTACATCCTCGATACCGGCAAGAGCGACCTCAAGGATCCGAAGAGCTTCGGTAGCGTGTACTACAACTCCGGCCTGGTGAATGCCGCCATTGCCGTCGAAGCGATCCGCACCGGGCAGAAGCACTTCGGCAACCGCCCGCTCAATGGTGAGGAGGGGCGCTGGGGCCTGGAGCACCTCGACCTCAATGATGCGCGCCTCAAGGAAATCGGCTTCCTGGGGTTGATGCAGCCGCTGAAGCTGTCATGCAGCGACCACGAGGGCGGCGGTGCCGCGAAGGTCCAACAGTGGGATGGCCAGCAATGGAAGCTGATCACCGATTGGGTCCAGGCCGACCGCGCCACATTACGCCCACTGATCGACGCCAAGGCGGCCGAGTATGCGAAAGAGAAGGGCGTGACCGCCCGCGATTGTGCAACGCAGTAGTCGCTCCTATCACTCAGCCAATCGAAGACAACCGGGCGCAGGGCGCCCAAGGGATAGAAACAATGGCCATTGCGACCCTTCCTGTCACTGAGAGCCACGAGTTGCTGGCGGTGGAAGACATCGAAGTGATCTACGACGGCGCGATTCTCGCCGTGGCCGGGGTATCCCTGCGGGTTGGGCAGGGCGATATCGTCGCGCTGCTCGGCGCCAACGGGGCAGGCAAGAGCACCACCCTCAAGGCCATCTCCGGGCTGGTTCAGGCCGACCGGGCGCAAGTCAGCCGTGGACACATCCGCTTCCTGGGTCGGGATACCGCCGGTGTTGCGGCCAATGTGTTGGCACACCAGGGTATCGTCCATGTGCTGGAGGGCCGGCATGTGTTCGCTCACCTGACCGTCGAGGAGAACCTGCGCAGCGGCGGTTTCCTGCGCAAACCGACGCGACGGGAGCTGGAGCAGGATCTGGAGCGTATCTATGCCTGGTTCCCGCGTTTGAAGACCAAACGCAAGACCCAGGCCGGGCTGACCTCGGGCGGCGAGCAGCAGATGCTTGCCATCGGCCGGGCGCTGATGACCAAGCCTCGACTGGTGCTGCTCGACGAACCCTCGATGGGCCTGGCGCCGATCCTCGTCGAGGAGATCTTCGCCATCGTCGCGCAGCTCAATGCCCAGGAGGGCGTGAGCTTTCTGGTGGCTGAGCAGAACATCAACGTCGCCCTGCGCCACGCCCGCTACGCCTACATCCTGGAGAACGGTCGAGTGGTGGGTGAGGGCGACGCCGCGGAGCTGGCGGCGCGGGAAGACATCCAGCATTTCTATCTAGGCGGCAAGGCCGGTTGATGGATGGACAACGCAACTGTTGGCCGGGCAACAGTCCTTCCACAGTTTGCCGCTCCCGGGGTTTTCACGGGGATTTTGGTTTTTATTCAACTTATTGAATTTAAAGAGTTTTACAGGTTGGTACGGGCTGTGCTTTAGCCCTGGGGAACCCGTTATGCATGGAGTAGCACATGACCCACTCACTGTCTTCCAATCTGCCCGAGCAGGCCCGCCCGGTGCCTCGGAGCCCAGCCCATATCATCCGTAGCGACGCCGAAGCCATCGAAGTGGCGCAGCGCCTGGCCGAGGATTTCGCCCGCGAGGCGGCCTTGCGCGACCGTGAACGACGGCTGCCCTGGGAGGAAATCGAACGCTTTTCCGCGAGTGGCCTGTGGGCGATCCGCGTACCGAAGGCATACGGTGGCGCCGAGGTGTCCTATGCCACCCTCAGCGAAGTGATCGCGATCATTTCCGCTGCCGATCCATCCCTCGGCCAGTTACCGCAGAACCATTTCGGCGTGCTCAGCAACCTCAGCCTGACCGGCAGTGAGGAGCAAAAACGCCGCTATTACGCCAAAGTGCTGCAGGGTCACCGCTTCGGCAATGCCTTTTCCGAGGCGCGCAGCCAGTACGTCACCACCTTCCAGACGCAGATCCGCTTCGACGGCGACACAGCTGTACTCGACGGCGAAAAGGCCTACTGCACCGGTGCGCTGTTCGCCCACATCGTGCCGGTCGCCGGGGTGGACGAAGCGGGCCGCGTCCATATCGCCCTCGTTCCACGCGATGCCGCAGGCCTGACGGTGATCGACAGTTGGGACGGTTTCGGCCAGCGCATCACCGCCAGCGGCCAGGTGCGCATCGAAGGCGTGCGGGTGCCGGCGAGCGATGTGGTGCCGGCCTGGAAGGCCTATGACCAACCCACCTCCGACGGTCCGATCTCGCAGATCATCCAGGCGGCAGTCGACACCGGCATCGCCCGGGGCGCTTTCGCCGAGACGTTGCGCGTAGCGCGCCAGTCGCGGCCCTGGGTTGACAGCGGGCTGCAACACGGTTGGCAGGACCCACTCGGCCAAGCGCTGATCGGCGAGCTGGCCTGGCGCCTGCAAGCGGCCGAAGCGATTTTGCGGCGCGCGGCGCAGGCGGTTGACCGTGCCGTCGCCGAACCCAACGAGGAACGTGTTGCTGAAGCCTCGGTGATCGTCGGCCAGGCCAAGGTGTTGTCCACTGAGATTTCCCTGGAGGCCTCCAGCCGTCTGTTGGAGTTGGGCGGCACCCGCAGCGTCTCGGCCAGCCAGGGGTTGGACCGGTTCTGGCGCAATGCGCGGACCCACACCCTACACGATCCGGTGCGCTGGAAATACCACCTGGTCGGCAACCAGCTTCTCAACGGCATCAAGCCGCAACGTCATTCCTGGAACTGAGGTATCGCGCATGTCCAACTTACATTCCCACGGCCGTAGCGACCTGGCCCATGCCCGTCATACCGAGGCGGCGCTGATCGATTATCTGCGTGGACAGAGTGCCCGCCATGAAGCCCTGGTAATCGCCGCGGTCGGTGAGCTGCGTATCCGTATCGACGCTGCTGACGCCTTGCTGGAGTACGCCGACGAGTCCCAGTCGGCCGCCATTGCTTTTCGCTTGGCCGCCGCTGAGGCGGCGCGCTTGAGCGGTCATGTGTATTTCGAGCTCGCCGGGCGCAGCCTGCCACGGCCCTCGCCTGACAACGCCGAACCGGCATTGCTGACCCAGCGTCGGTTGCTTGGTGATCATTACCTCAACGGCGCTGCGTTGGCCGACGGCCAAGGAGATGGGCTGGGTAGGTGAATGGATCCGGGAAGTGCAGGAGCGCTCCCCGGGTTGTTCGCTCAAGAAGCCTGGCGTTTCCTGCGGCCGGGTTTGAACCGCAGGAAACGCTGCACGGGAAACAGAATCGACGCCAGCTCAGGCCAGCCCCAATACCCTGCGCGCGTTACCGTGGAAGAACTTCTCCAGCACCTCGTCCTTGAGCCCCAGTTGCAGGGCATCCTCAATACTCTGACGAATCGGTCGGAACGTGTAGGAAGAGCCGAACAGCAATTGCTCGCAGAGGTAGCCGTTGGCGGCCTGCACGTAACCCTCGCTGCCCGGTTGGAACAGGTACATGTCTGGCACCAGGTGAATGTTTTCAAAGCGGAACGCAACACCGAGGGCCTGCTGCACGTTGGGCCAGTAGCCGTGGTAGACGACGATCGTCAGGTCCGGGAACGCTCGAGCCACGGCGGCCAGGCGCGCCGGGTCGTTGTAGCTCGGGTCCGGTGTGGTTGGCCCGCTCATCAGGAATAGCGGGATACCGCGCTTTTGCAGGTGTTCGTAGATCGGCCAGTACAGTGCGTCGTCGGGGTGCCGGGCCGGCTCGGCGAAACCCGGCTCCAGATCAATGCCGGCCAGGCCCAGTTGGTCGATCGCCCGGTCGATTTCCGCCAGGGCGCCTTCGATGCCTTGCAGTACCGGTTCTACCGAGCCGATGCCGATCAACTCGTTGTGGCCGTGAACGATTTCGTGGATGCGTTCGTTCGGCAAGTGCTGCCCTGGGGTGTGACGGCCGACTACCACGGCTTTGTCCAGTCCGGCCTCTCGCACCTCGGCGAGAAACCCCTGCGGGGTCAGCGAACGCTCGAAGTGATCGTCCGGGCCGCGGGTGCCGACACGTCGGTTGAGCCAACGCGCCACGGCGTGTTCGGGCGAGCCTGGCACGCCGCCGAAGAAGGGGTGCAGGTAGGCCGGGCGGCAACGCAGGTCGATGACTTTCATGCGACTTTCTCCTTGCCCGCGCGAACGTCGAAGGCGCCGCCGGTGAAGGCACCTTCGACGGTGACCTTGCCCTTGCCCGGCAACAGCGGGAACACCAGTTCGGCGAAGCGGTAGGCCTCTTCCAGGTGTGGGTAGCCCGAGAGTACGAAGCTGTCGACACCCAGGTCGGCGTATTCGAGCAAACGAGCGGCGACGGTTTGCGGATCGCCGACCAGTGCGGTACCGGCACCGCCACGTACCAGGCCGACACCGGCCCACAGATTGGGAGCCACTTCCAGCTTGTTGCGGTCGCCGCCATGCAACGCAGCCATGCGCCGCTGGCCTTCGGAATCCATTTTGCCGTAGTTGGCCTGGGCCGCAGCGATGGTGGCATCGTCCAGGTGGCTGATCAGCTCGTCGGCAGCGGCCCAGGCGGCTTCGCTGGTTTCCCGCACGATCACATGCAGACGCACGCCGAAGCGCACGCTGCGGCCATGCCTGGCGGCACGGGCCCGCACATCGGCAATTTTCTCGGCCACGGCAGCCGGTGGTTCGCCCCAGGTCAGGTAGGCATCCACATGCTTGGCCGCCAATTCGTGGGCGGCCTCTGATGAACCGCCGAAGTACAGTGGCGGGTGAGGTTGTTGCACGGGTGCGAAGAAGTTCTGGGCGCCCCGCACTTTCAGGTGCTTGCCGTCGAAGTCGACGGTTTCGCCCTGGAGCAGGCGGCGCCAGATGGTCAGGAATTCATCGGAGGCGTTATAGCGTTCGTCGTGCGTGAGGAACACACCGTCGGCTTCCAGTTCGGTGGCGTCGCCGCCCGGTACGACGTTGAGCAGCAGGCGGCCACCACTGGCCTGATCCAGGCTGGCGGCCTGGCGCGCCGAGGCAGTGGGGTTGCCCAGGGAGGTGCGCAGGGCCACCAGCAGCTTGATGCGCTGGGTCACCGGAACCAGGCTGGCGGCGGTCACCCAGGGATCCAGACAACTGGCGCCGGTAGGGATCAGCAGGCCGTCATAGCCGAGCTGATCGGCGGCCACGGCGATTTGGCGCATGTAGGCATTGGTCGCCGGTCGGCCACTGCTGGAGTGTCCCAGATAACGAGTGTCGCCGGAGGTGGGAAGGAACCAGAAAATATCCAGGCTCATGGGGTTTGATCCTTATGCGGTTGGGAGTCTGGAAGGGCGCATGAGCCCTTCCGGTATCGCAACGCTTGGCGTATTGGGGCTTTGTCGGCCGGGCCGCATCACCTGGTTTTATTTTGATCAGATCGACAGTTGCAGCGCCCGATCCGGGCGTGTGTTGGTGTCGGGGCGGCGTCGATTGACCACCAACTCGCCAATGGCGATCAGTCGTGCTCGTGTGACGTTGCGACTCAGGCCGAGCAAGCTGGCGGTGCGCACCTGATTGCAGTGGCAGAAGCGGTAGGCGGCGCGCAGCAGGCTGTCTTCAACCTTCTCGTGGAGGCCGCCGGCCTGTTCTTCGAACAACCGGTGGAAGGTGCGCAGCAGTTGTTCGTCGGCGCTCTCGCCGGTGGCGGCCAGGGGTTCCTGGCGCTCGATGCGCAGGGCCGATAAGCGCAAGTCATCCTCCTGCACCAGACCGTTGCGGCACACCAGCAGGGTGTGGTGGATAACGTTTTCCAGCTCACGGATGTTGCCCGGCCAGCTGTAACTCACCAGTTTGTGCTCGGCTTGCGGGGTCAGGCGCACTTCACCGTAACCCAGGCGGTTGCAGTAGGTTTTGATGAAGTGACGGGTCAGCGGCAGGATGTCGCCCGGCCGCTCTCGCAATGGATAGAGTTGCAGGCTGACCACGTCGAGGCGGTAATACAGATCCTCGCGGAAGTTTCCGGCACCAATGGCCTTATCCAGTTGTACGTTGGTCGCGGCGACCACGCGTACGTTGATCGGGATGCTCTTGCGCGAGCCCAGGCGCACCACCTCGCGCTCCTGCAGTACGCGCAGCAGCTTGACCTGGATGGCCATCGGCAGGTCGCCGATCTCGTCGAGGAACAGGGTGCCGCCGTTGGCTTCCTCGAACCAGCCGGCCTTGGCGGCGATGGCGCCGGTGAAGGCGCCCTTTTCGTGACCGAACAGCTCCGCCTCCACTAATGATTCGGAGAAGGCGCCGCAGTTGACAGCGACGAAGGGGCCGCTACGGCGACCGCTGAGATTGTGGATGTGGCGTGCGACCAGTTCCTTGCCCGTGCCGGTCTCGCCAATGATCAGGACGCTGGCCTCACTGGGGGCGACCTGTTGCACGTGGGCGAGAAGCGCCTGCGATCTAGGGTCTTCGAAGACCTGTGCGGTCGCCCGGATCGAGGTAGCCAGTGTCGGCGAAGGGGGGAGAGTCAGCAGTTGCATGGGCATCCCTATGAGTAAAAGGTGGGGGTAGGCCGCGTCTGGCTCAGTGCCCACTCACCCAGTTCATGGAGTTTGTAATCCACAGGGTCGTGCAGGCTCTGGGTCCGCAGGTTGCGCCAATGGCGGTCGAGGCGCAGGGACGCATGGGTGGCGCGCGCGCCGGTGACTTCGAACAGGCGGCTGCAGATATCCAGGCCGGTGCGTACAGAGGCCACCTTGGCGGTGGCGATGGACAGTGCCAGCTGCGCACGTTCCTCGGCGCCCAGGGCGTGTCCCTTGTGCCAGGCTTCATCGAGTTGTTCGGCTGCGCGCTCCACTAGCAGGCGCACGCTTTCCAGGCCGACCCAGAACTCGCCGTAATGGCGCAGTACATAAGGGTCTTCGCTGACGTGTTGGGCCTTGGAACGGAACCACGGCCGCCCTTCCTTGAGGGTGTACTGACGAGCTTCCTCCAGGGCGCCTTCGGCGATGCCGAGGAAGATATGGGAGAAATGCAATTGGGCGATCAGTGGGCGCAGGCAGGCGAAAGGCGTGCTCAGCGGGCCGGGGTCGAGGAGCAGCTCGTTCTCTTCCACCCGTACCCGCTCGAAGGTGGCGCTGCCACTGTCGGTCTGGCGCTGGCCCATATTGTCCCAGTCGCCGTGCAGGGTGATGCCGGTGCGGCCACTGGGAATGGCGGCGATCAATAGCTTGCCGCCAGCGCCTTCGTCGATGGCCGAGGCGATCAGCATTTGCGAGTCGCTGGCACCGGAGCAGAAGCTCTTCTTGCCGGAGAATTCGCGCCAGCTGTCGAAGGTCTTGACCACGGTGCGGGTGTCCAGCGGGTTCAACGCATTGCCCCAGAACCAGTTCTTGCGGGCGGTCTGTTCGAACCAGGGTTGCCATTGATCGGGGCGCGAGAACAGGCGCACGGTGGCCAGCATCAGGTGCTGAAAACCGAAGACATGGGCGATGGAGCTGTCCACCTTGGCGAACTCGCGAACCACGCCGAGCGTTTCGCTCCAACTGGCACCGAGGCCGCCGAACTGGGTCGGAATGCTCAAGGCCAGCAGACCACTCTGACGAATGGCGTCGCGTTGCTCCTTGGGGGTACCGCCGGCCTCATCACGCTCGATGGCGGTCTCGGCAAATTCCGCCGCCAGGCGGCGGGCGGTCTGCAGTGGGGTGAGCACCGCGGGTTGTTGATGGATTCTCACGCGATGTCCCTCGCAAATTGGCCTTCCGGGCAGACGTTGTAGTGATTCATGCGGGCCTCTCAGGCGATCTTGCGCAGTGCGCGCGCCTGGTCGCTGAACAGCCGGCCGGCGCGCTCGGCCGCCAGCTCGATACGGGTTTGCAGGGTCTGGCTGACGATGCGGTAGTCAGCGAAGTCGGACTCGCTGGCGTAGACGCCAATGGGCAGGGTGAGCGATTGGAAGAAGCTGAACAGCGGGCGCAGTTGGTGATCGAGCACCAGCGCATGGCGCTCGCTGCCACCGGTGGCGGCCAGCAACACCGGGGTGTTGACCAGGGCGTCCTGGCCGATCAGGTCGAACAAATGCTTGAACAGTCCCGGGTAGGTGCCGCGATAGACCGGGGCGGCCACCACCAGCAGGTCGGCGGACTCGATCAGGCGCAGTTCGTGCTCGACGGTTTCCGGCAACTCCTTGCGCCACAGCGCGCCGCCCAGCGGCCGGGCAATGTTGCCCAGTTCGATCAGGTGGGGATCAATGGCCAGATGCCTGCCGAGTTCGCCCAGGATGGCTTCGGTCAGTGCCAGTGTGCGCGAAGGGCGGGAGGTGCCGCCGGAGATAGCGACGACTTTCAAGGGAGTGCTCATCCTAGTGTTCCTGTTGGACTGTCGATTGAGATGCAAAGGCTTGAGCAAGGGCCGTACCAACGGGCAAAGCCTAGTAATCCCGGGGCTTTGCGGGGTTGGAGGGTTTTCTGGCTGTTGCTCTGGCGGATGAATTGTTGAGTTGCTGTTGCCCGGGCAACAGTTGACCTGCTGTTTCTGCAGCAACAGTTTTTCGAGGGGGGACAAGTCGTGCCTTGGACACTGATGTACTGCGTCGGTAACCAGGCAGATATTCGGAAGGCGCCTGGAGTCGCATCAGGGTGATGCCTGGATTCGAGCGTGCAACGTTCGCCAGGATTTCCCTCTGTCAGATGAACCTTGCGTCAATACTGCGCTCACTTGTTAGGTCGCCGCGTTGCGTGTTCGCGTCGTCCCATTGCCGATAAGGAATTCGCATGCTTGATACCTCGCCATCGATCCCTCTGGCCAATCCTGTCGAACGTGAGCTCAGCCTGCGCGCCGTCACAACGGGGATTGTGCTCGGTATCCTGCTGACGCCTTCCAATGTCTACGCTGGGTTGAAAATCGGTTGGTCGTTCAATATGTCGATCATTGCCTTGCTGGTCGGCTACGGCATCTGGCAAGGCCTGGCCAAGCGCTCAGCCGGGCTACTGCCCTGGACGCTGCACGAAAGCAACATCAACCAGACCGTGGCCTCTGCCGCCGCGTCGATCATTTCCGGTGGGTTGGTTGCGCCAATCCCGGCCTACACCTTGCTGACCGGCCAACAACTGGATGCCCTCCCGATGATCGCCTGGGTGTTCTCGGTGAGTTTCCTGGGGATCTGGATTGCCTGGTACTTGCGACCGTCGTTGCTCAATGACAAGGCGCTGAAGTTTCCCGAAGGCATGGCGACCTTGGAAACCCTGCTGCACATCTACAACCACGGTCATGAAGCCGCGACGCGCTTGAAGGTGCTGCTCGGCACCGCTTTGCTCTCCGGGTCGGTGAAGTGGGTCGATACCTTCCTGTGGGCTTTGCCGCGCTGGTCGCCGACGGCCCAGTTGGAGCGTCTGACGTTTACTGCAGATCCTTCGCTCCTGTTGGTGGGGTTCGGCGCGATCATCGGTATTCGCGTCGGCCTGACCCTGCTGCTCGGAGCTTTGCTGGCATGGGGCGCCCTGGCGCCGTGGGTGTTGGCGCAGGGCCTGGTGCCGTTGCCACCCGACAGCAGCGGCCCGCAGTTCGCGGCGCTGGTGGAGTGGCTGCTGTGGCCGGGCGTGAGTCTGATGGTGTGCTCGACCTTGGCCTCCCTGGCGATTCGCTTGTGGGCATTGCACCGGTCTACCAAGGCCGGCGGCGGGGCGATCTGGGCGATACCCAAGGCCGGCCCTGCCGCCGGTTTTTTACTGTCGATCGCATTGGTGGTGAGCCTGCAAGCGCTGTTGTTCGGCATCAATCTATGGATGGCCCTATTGACCATCCCCTTGGCGATTTGCCTGGCTGCGGTGGCTGCCCGGGTGGTCGGCGCCACGGGTATTCCACCCATCGGTGCCATCGGACAGTTGTCCCAGTTGAGCTTCGGGATCGTCGCGCCGGGGCAGGTGCCGATCAATTTGATGAGCGCCAACACCGCCGGCGGTTCGGCGGGGCAATGCACGGATTTGATGAATGACTTCAAGGTGGGCCGGGCGATTGGCGCCACGCCGCGCAAGCAGTTGATCGCCCAGACGCTGGGGATTTTCGTCGGCAGCATCGTTGGGGTCTTGGCCTACCTGGCACTGATCCCGGACCCGCAAGCCATGTTGCTCTCCGAGGAGTGGCCGGCTCCGGCGGTCGCCACTTGGAAAGCCGTGGCGCAAACCTTGACCCATGGCTTGGACTCGCTCTCTGCGAGCATCCGCTGGGCGATATTCATCGGCGGCCTGGTCGGCTTGCTGTTGGGAGTTCTCGACAGCGTGCTGCCCGGGCATCGCGCCCGCTACCTGCCAAGCACGGCGGCTTTGGGCCTGGCCTTTATCCTGCCAGCCTCGGTGTCGCTGATGATGGCCCTCGGCGCGCTGCTCACCTGGCTGGTGAGCTGGCGCTGGCCGAGCCTCACTGAACGCTTCGCCATCACGGCGGCAGCAGGGTTGATTGCCGGGGAGAGCATTACCGGGGTGGGGGCGTCGTTGTGGCAGATGGCTAGGAATCTGTGATGACGAGCGCTGTCGAAGGCATGCCCGACGAAAACTATTGAAAAAGACCTCTAGACGCTTTACATCGGGGGCTCTCTGGCATATTGCTGGCAATCGATAAGTAAAATAACGCCATTTTTTGGCTCAGGGAGCGCTGATGAGTGTTCGTCCATTGAGCGATTCCCCGCAGCAGTCGAACAATTACGTGGCCACCTCTCATCTGCAAGAAACCCCGGATCCTGTCGGCATGGCATACGCTGGCGAAGAAAACACGATTGAACAATTGCTGGAATCAGCACGCAACTGGGCCCATACCACCCAGTGGGTGGTGTATCGCGCCGGTGAACAAATGCACCTGGTCGGGCAGGGCGACCCACGCATGCAGTGGCCGTCAAGCGTTGCGAATGCGGAGTTCGAGGCGTTCTGCCGGACCCGGCGGTTGTACCGCTGGCCGACCGGTAGAGGCGAGAGTGTGCTGGGGTGGCTACTGGCGCCAGTGACCGCTGCCCAGGAGCCGGCGCTTGCCGAGTTTGCCCAGCGCTTGGGCATCCAGGTACAGACCAACACCCTTGCCCGTGCCCAGGTCACTCAGCGTGTGCTGTATGAAATCACCTACCTGGCCAGTTCGACCCGTGACCGTTCCGTGTTCCTGGTGGGGGTCCACCAACTGCTCGCCAGCCTGATCGACGCCGAGAACTTCTATCTCGCGTTGTATGACCCGCGCACAGGCAAGATTGACTACCCGTACTACGTCGACATCATCGACGTCGATGCCGTGGAGTCGCAGCACTACGAATACCTTGACCCTGCGCACCTGTCATTGACCGGCCAGGTGTTGACCAGCGGCCAGCCGCTGCTGATCGACGCCGCCGGCATTTGCGCGGCCCAGGCCGAGGACCGTTTCTATTGTGTGGGTGATCGTCCCGAGTTCTGGATGGGCGCACCGTTGAAAAATGCCGCGGATGAAGTGTTTGGCATGCTTGCCATGCAGGTCTACGACGTTGCGCGTACCTACAGCGCCGAAGACCGCGCGTTGTTTCTGGTGGTGGCCCGTCACGTGGCCATGGCCCTGGACCGGATCCTGAACCGAGAGGGCATGGAAGAAACGGTGAGGCGGCGCACACTGGAGCTTTCGGCACTCAACGACGCATTGCGCCAGGAAGTGGCCGAGCGGGAGCGCGCCGAGCACCTGCAGAGTGCGTTGTTCCAGATTACTGAGCTGTCGAGCCAACCTGGCGACATGGCCGAGCTGTTTCAAACCTTGCATGGCATTGTCGGCGAACTGCTGTTCGCGCAGAACTTCTACATCGCGCTGTTCGACGATGCGATCGGTGAAGTGACCTTTCCGTATTACGTCGATGAACGGGACACGACCCAGCCGGCGGCGCGACGCGGCTGCCGGGGCCTGACCGAATATGTTATCCGTCAGCGTTGTCCCTGCCTGATTGACCCACTCGATGCTGACCGGTTGGCTGCGCAAGGTGAACTGGAAGTGACCTACGAGTCGGTCCGATTCCATTCCTGGCTGGGCATTCCGTTGTTCGATGACGGCGTGGTGCGTGGTGTGCTGGCGGTGCAAAGCTATACCTCGCAGGTGCGCTATACCCTGCGCGACCAGGAGCTGCTGACGTTCGTGTCGCGACACATTGATACAGCGTTGTCGCGCCGCACCGCGGCCGAAGCGATCCATGCCGCCAACCTCAAGCTAGAAGCCCGGGTGCAGGACCGCACCCGCGAGCTCGATCATGCCAACGCCAAGTTGCAACACGAAAACGCCCATGATGCGCTGACCGGGCTACCGAATCGCACTTACCTGCAACAGCGCCTCAATCTGGCCTGGTCGCGGTTCGAGAACGAAGGTGGGCAACTGTCGGTGATGTTCATCGACCTTGACCGTTTCAAGATGGTCAATGACAGCTTTGGCCATCACTTTGGCGACCTGCTGTTGATGCAAGCTGCCCACCGTTTGCGCAGTTGCCTGCGTGAAACCGACATGTTGGCGCGCCTGGGAGGCGATGAGTTTGCGGTGTTGGCACCCGAGGCGCCGCTGGAGGTGGTGATCGAAATCGCCGATCGGATCCTGGCGGTGTTCGACCTGCCGTTTTTCATCAATGGCCACGAAGTTTTTTCCTCCTGCAGTATCGGTATTGTCAGTGCCGACAGTCAGTTCCATCTCGAGCCCGCCGACTTGCTGCGCGATGCCGATGCGGCGATGTACCGGGTCAAGAGTGCCGGGCGCGATAGCTACGCGGTGTTCAATCAGGAAGTGCGCCGTGAGGTTTCGGACCAGGTCGAGCGTGAAGGCGCCTTGCGCAATGCGCTCAAGCGTACCGACGAATTGCTGCCGTATTTCCAACCGATTGTCAGTGTCGAAAGCGGCGAGCTGGTGGCCCTTGAAGCCCTGATCCGCTGGCATCAGCCGGGCGGTCGGATCATCGCGCCGGGCCAGTTTTTGCCGGATGTCGAGGGGTTGCGTCTGATCGGGCGACTGGACCTGTACATGCTCACCAGCATCGCCGTGATCCTTGCTCAGCCCCAGCATGCCAATTGGCCGCCGGTGCATGTCAATTGTTCCAGCTACAGCATGGCACGCCCGGACTTCGCCGAAGATGTACTTGCACTGTTGGCCCGGCATAACGTCGCGCCCTCGCGGATCTGCCTGGAACTGACCGAAGGCGCGCTGGTGGCCGAGCCAGCCATTGCCCGTTTGACCATGCAGCAATTGGCCGATAACGGCATGTCGGTGGTGCTCGATGACTTCGGTGCAGGGTTTTCCTCCCTGAGCTATGTGCATCAATACCGTTTCAGCGGCTTGAAGATCGACAAGTCGTTCATCTTCGAACTGACCAGTAGCCCCCGCAGTCGCGCCATCGTCCGGGCAATCGTGCGGATGGCCGAGTCTCTGGACCTCAGCGTCGTGGCCGAAGGTGTCGAGGATGAAGAGACGCTGCTCTTGCTGCGTGAAATGGGGGCAGGGCAGGCCCAAGGTTATTATTTTGCCAAGCCGATGGGGCTGGATGCCTTGTTGGCGACTTCGCTGCTCGATCGCCAGGCGCCTAAGGACAGCGCACCCGGCAGACCGAGCCTGGGATAAGGTTTCCCTTATGGGTGAGTGGGATAGTCGATGTATCCGCGCTGGTCACCGCCAAAGAAGGTGCTCGGGTCTGGGGTATTGAGCGCTAGCCCGTCGCGGATCCGTCGTGGCAAGTCAGGGTTGGCCAGGAACGGTCTGCCAAAGGCAATGATGTCCGCACGGTTGGCGGCCAGGGCTTGCTCAGCTGTTTGCGGGTCATAGCCTCCGGCGATCATCAGCACACCGTTCCATTGCGTACGCAGCTGATTGATGATCGCGTCCCAGCGCGGATCGAAGTTTTCGTCCTTGACGGTGCCTACCACGGCAGGCTCCACGAGATGCAGGTAGGCCAGGGGCCAGCGGTTCAACGAGCGGACGATATAGCCGAATGTGGCCTCGGGTGTCGCATCACCCATGCCCATGAAGCGTCCCATGGGTGTCAGCCGTACGCCCACGCGTTCTGCCCCTACCTCATCGGCAACCGCTTCCACGACGTCCAGCAAGAGCCGGGCGCGATTCGCCACGCTGCCGCCGTAATGGTCTTCACGCTGGTTACTGTTGCTATTGATGAACTGGTCGAGCAGATAACCGTTGCCGGCGTGAATCTCGACGCCGTCCATGCCGGCTCTCAAGGCGTTGCGTGCTGCGCGGCTGTAGTCGCTGATGATGTCGGCGATCTCAAATGCTTCCAGGGCGCGGGGTGTGGGTACATCCTCCCAAACGCCGTTGCCCTGATCATCGACGATAAACGTCTTGCCTGGAACGGGCAGTGCGCTGGGGGCAACCGGCAGGGCGTTATCGGGTTGGAAACTGGGGTGAGAAACCCGTCCAACATGCCACAGCTGCATGAAGATCCGCCCGCCGGCTTCATGCACGTGTGTGCTCACCTGACGCCAGGCATCGACCTGCTCGTCGCTGTAGATGCCTGGTGTCCAGGCGTAGCCCTGACCTTGGCGGGAAATCTGCGTGGCTTCGGTAATGATCAACGCGGCGCTGGCGCGTTGCCGATAATATTCAGCGTTCATGGCGGTTGGCAGGTCGCCCGGCTGCCCGGCGCGGGAGCGCGTCAGGGGCGCCATGGCCATGCGATGAGCAAGTGTGTAGGGGCCAACCTTAATGGGTTCAAGCAGGTGCTGAGTCATGGATGTTCCTCGTGACGATATGGCAGAGTGCAGCGGTTGGGCACTAACTTAATCCTCCCGGCGTCGAGTGATAATCCAGTCGAAGCTCTACGCTGCATTGCGTCAAACGCAACGCTTTGGGGCGGCGTGAGGCCGGGCTATCGCGCCTGCGCTGACCGGGTCAGGGGAAGGTTCAGCCAGCGCCGGCCCGTGGCATTCGCCACGGCATTGCCGAGGGCGGCGGCCATGGGGCCCTGGACGATCTCGGCGGCACCGAGAAAGGGTTGTCCCGGCTGATCGAGCAGATGCACATCGACTTGCCTGGGCAATTGTGTGAAGCGCAGGATCGGATAACCGCTCCAGTCGTAGCTGCGTACGCCACCGGGGTCGTAACCGACTTTTTCAAACAGCGTCCAGCTGGCGGACTGCACGATGCCGCCCTCCACCTGGTTGCGCAGGCCATCGGGGGTGACGATTTGGCCCACGTCCACGGCTGTCACCACGTGATCGAGTTGCACCTCGCCTGTCAGCGGATGCACCTGTAGACGGACAGCCAGGGCGCAGTAACCCATGATGTTTTTGTAGCGGGCAAACGCGAACCCTATGCCTGAACCCGGTTCGTTGCTTTTGTGCGGCCAGCCGATAGCGTCCCGGACCCGCTCGATCACCGCACGTGCCCGTGGGTCTGTGAGATGGGCGAGGCGAAAGGCGACTGGGTCGGCGCCGGCCTGGACGGCCAGTTCATCGATGCAGGCTTCGATGGCAAAGATATTGATATGCGCCCCCAGCGACCGCATGGCTGAGGTGCGAAACGGCATTTGGGTCACGAAGTTCATGTCGATGCGGGTGGATGCCAGGCTGTACAGCGGCACTGCATTTCGATCGCCATCCCCTTCGGGCTGGGCGATCGGCACCGACGGCGCGGAAACGAACGGGCGAGCCAACAACCGGGCCGGAATCAGCCGGCCGGCGTTTACGATGCGTTCGTTGTGCGGCGTCGTCCACAGTTCATAGGTCCAGTCCTGCAACTTGCCCTGCGGATCGAGGCTGGCCTGGACCTCGGTGAGCATGGCGGAACTGTAGGGCTCCCAGAGATTTTCCTGCTCGCGCATCCATTGCACGCGCACAGGCGTGCCGGCGACGCGCATTGCGATCAATGCGGCATCCGCTGCGGCGTCGTCCGCACCATTGTGGCCATAACAACCGGAGCCCTCGACATGAATGCAGCGTACTCGTTCGACTGCCAGCCCCAGCATTTCGGCGATTCCCGCGCGAAGAGGATAGACCCCTTGGGTATGAGTCCAAACGGTGAGCAGGCCATCCTTGAACCAGGCCACGGCGCAGGACGGGCCGATGGAGCCGTGCATGAGGTACTGTTTGGTGACTCGGGCGCGGTAGCTCGCGCTGGCGCTGGTCGCAGGTGTGCCTTCATGGCTGATCGGGTAGCGGCGGGCGGGCAGGCGTGTCAGTAATCCGTGGATGTCCTGAGGGTCGGGGATCGGTTCTGCGCCGCTCCAGCGCGCCAGCTCATAGCCGCTGCGCATCGCCTTGATGGCCTGCCACTCATCTCGGGCGACCACCGCCAGGTAGTTGCCGTCGCGCACCACCTGTACGACGCCGGGCAGGCGTTTTATCGACTCGGCATCGAAGGCTTCAAGAGCGCAACCGGGACGTGGTGGGCGGATGACCCGCGCATGCAGCATGCCTGGCAGGCGCATGTCCTGGACAAAAGCGGCGCCGCCACTGACCTTGGCCGGGATATCCAGGCGTGGTAGCGAATGGCCGATCAGCTTGAAAGCAGACGGTGGCAGCGATGGCGATTGCGCCTTCGCGTAAAGGTGCAAATCGACACCCTTGACGGCCTCGGCGTAGGACATTCGCTGGCCAGCCGGGCCCTGGATGACGCCCTCGTCAGTCACCAGCAATGCGACTTCCACACCCCAGTTGCGTGCCGCCGATTCCAGCAACAATTGCCGCACCTGAGCGGCGGCGTTGAACAAGGCGGTGCCGCTGTCGAAGATGCTGTGGCTGCCGGCGGTATAGCCTTCGTTCGGGGTCAGGGCGGTGTCGGCGGTGAGCAGGGTGATCGCCCCAGGCGAGACGTGCAGGCGCTCGGCGGCAATCTGCAGGAGGGCTGTTTTTACCCCGGTCCCCAATTCGACTTTACCGGTGTAGACCGTGATGCCTTCGGCACTGACACGGATCCACGCATCGAGGTAGGGATTGGTGCGCAGGCTTCCTGGAAGATCGGGTGCCAGCACGACCGTGCCAAGGGTGTCGACCTCGCTATCGGCCAGCGCATGGCGCGCAGCCGGTACCAAGGTGAACGCCAGCACCAGCGCGCCCCCGCGCAGGAAAGCGCGGCGTCCTTGGTCGACTTCATCGCGAAGGGTCATGTGGCACTCCTGTCTGGCCTGGCAACGCGGCTGATGGCGTCGATGATGCGCAAATGGGTTCCGCAACGGCACAAGTTGGTTGCCATGTGCTCGCGTAGGGTCTGTTCGTCCGGATGGGGATTGCGCTCGAGCAACGCCTGGGCGCGCATCAGCATGCCGGCGATGCAGTAACCGCACTGTGCGGCCTGGGTTTCGATAAAGGCCTGTTGCAACGGGCCAGGACGATCCGCCGTGCCCAGGCTTTCGACCGTACGGATGTGCTTGTTTTCCAGGCCCGTGCAGGGCGTCAGGCAGGAGAACACGGGCTGGTCATCGACCAGCACGGTGCAGGCTCCGCACTGGCCCAGGCCGCACCCGTATTTGGCGCCGTTGAGCCCCAGGTGATTGCGCAACGCGTACAGCAGCGGCATATCCGGCTCCAGCTCCAGCGAATGGAGCGAGCCGTTGACGTTGAGGGTCACTTGGGTCATTGCGCCTCCTGACGTAACTCATCAATAGTGGAAGAAAGATCCGCCCACGGCTGGCCAGGCTTGGCCTGCTCGCGCAGGAACCCGGCCAGGGCGGCGAGCTGGCGGTTGTCGAGGCTGGCAGCGAAAGGTGGCATGCTCGGTCCGGGGCGCCCCGGGGTGGCGGGCACACCTTCAAGCACTGTCTTGAGAAAGTTGCGCGCGCTCGCCGCATGCAGCGCCGATGTACGGTCCAGTGCAGGGCGCCCATCGATCTCGCGCATGGGCGCGGCCGGGCCATGGCAGCCTGCACAGGCGCTCTGGAACAGTAGAGGGCCAGGCGTTTGCCCGATCACCTCGCTGGGAGGTTTGATCGAGGGCGTGACCGGGTTGGGCGCGGTGGCCTTGAGGCTCATGAGATACTCGGCGATCGCGTCGGCATCGCTGGCCGGCATGTTGGCCAGGCTGAGGCTGACCGGCCGCATCGGTCCCGCGGCAGTGCCATGGCCCTCGACCACCTCCGCCCGCAGGTAGCGCGCCAGTTGCTCGCTGCTCCAGGGGAATGTCCGGCTGGCCATACCCAGCAGGGAAGGGGCCTCCCATCCATCTACATGCCCTCCAGCAAGATGCTGGTCGGATTTTTCCGCGCCCAACGGATTGAGCGGCGAATGGCAGCCACCACAATGGCCTGGGCCTTCGACCAGGTAACGTCCACGATTCCAGGTTGCAGATTGTTGGGCCACGGGAGTCAAGGGTTGCTGATGCAGAAACAGCAGGTTCCAGAACGACACCAATGGCCGGATGTTCATCGGGAAATTCATCCGGTTTTGCGCCGCTGGTGCGTGTACAGCGGGGCCACTCATCAAGTAGGCGTAGACGTCCGCGATGTCCTCGTCGGTCATGCGCCGGTAGTACGCGTAAGGGAAAGCGGGATACAGCAAATGCCCATCCCGGGAAACGCCCTCGCGCATCGCTCGCTGGAACGCTGGCAATGACCACTGGCCAATCCCGGTCTCGATATCCGGCGTGATGTTGGTGCTATAGAGCGTGCCGAACGGTGTGACCAGCGCCAACCCTCCGGCCAGGTATTGACCGCCGGGACGGGTATGGCAGACCGCGCAGTCACCGGCTTCGGCTACCCGCGCCCCGCGTTGCACTTGGCTGGAATTCAATGGTGATGGCGCGTTGGCGGGAGCGATCGCCGGGCGCCACATCAACAACGCGGCACCTATTCCACCCACCAAGGCGAGTACGACAGCGCCCACCCACAGCGGCTTGGTTTTCATGATTCGCCCCTTCATTCGCCGGTTCTCCATAGCCAGTGCCCAAGCGTAGCGAAGGGGTATGGGTTGCGGTATTGCCAACACGCGCAATGACGTTTTGCGTCATCGGCAACGCTGGGGTCGTTGCGCCATACGCATCGCTCCATTGCCCCAGCGACGGATTCTCCTGGGCGAGCGTCGCGCCTAGCCTTGGCGACACTCTCTCCAATCGAATGAGGTTTCACCATGGCCACCGGCAACTTTGCGACTACGGCAAATACAGCACAGGCAGGCGAGCGACCGGCTCCAATCTCTAGCACCCTGGTCGCCTTGCTGGCTTTCTGTTGTGGGGCCGTCGTCGCCAACCTTTACTACGCCCAGCCGATCGTCGAGCTGATCGCCCCGCAAATCGGCCTGTCCAGCGCCAACGCCAGCCTGATCGTTTCGCTGACCCAATTAGGCTATGCCGTGGGCCTGCTGCTGTTGGTGCCTTTGGCTGACTTGATGGAAAATCGTCACCTGGTGGTGGGTTTCACGCTCGTCGCCAGCCTGTGCCTGGTAGCGGCAGGCTTCACCGACTCGCCTTCGTTGTTCCTGTTGTTCTCATTGCTGATAGGCCTCACTTCCGTGGCCGTGCAGATTCTCGTACCGCTGGCGGCGCACATGGCACCCGAAGCAAGCCGGGGCCGTGTCGTTGGCAATATCATGAGCGGCTTGCTGCTGGGGATTCTGCTCTCACGCCCACTGTCGAGCCTGCTGGCACAGGCGGTCGGTTGGCGTGGTGTGTTCTTCAGCGCCGCGGCCCTGATGGCGTTGATTGCCTTGGTCATGGCCGTTGCCCTGCCACGGCGCATGCCGACACATCAGTCCTCTTACGGCGAGTTGATCCGCTCTGTATTTGCCCTTGCGCGACGCCACCCAAGCCTGCGAGAGCGTTCCTTGTATCAAGGGTTGCTGTTCGCCAGCTTCAGCCTGTTCTGGACCATCGTGCCCATTGAACTGATTCGCCAACACGGTTTCAGCCAGGCGCAGGTCGCGATGTTTGCCTTGGTAGGCGCCGTTGGTGCGATCGCGGCCCCGATTGCCGGTCGATTGGCGGACGCAGGGCATGGCCAGCGTGGCACCCTCGCTGCGTTGATACTGGCTCCTGTTGCGTTGTGGTTGGGGGCCCTGCCAGGCAGTGGTTATCTCTGGCTGGTGGTGTGCGCCGTGCTGCTGGATTTTGCCGTGCAGCTCAACATGGTTCTCGGCCAACGTGAGGTGTACGCCATCGATCCCCATAGCCGGGCGCGCCTGAATGCCGTGTACATGACCAGTATCTTTGTCGGCGGGGCCCTGGGTTCGTTGATCGCCAGCCCCCTGTATGAACAGGTTGGGTGGAACCTGTCGGCGGCTGCGATCGCCTGTGTTCCAGGCTTGGCGTTGGTGCTGTTCCTAAGCCGTCGCTATCGCAAGGGTTGAGCACAGTCATACAAGACAGCTCGCCCGTGCTCAGGCATAGTCGTCGAGGTGATTTTTCGCTCTCGGAATCGGCTTATGGACAAGTTGCTGGCGCTGAAGATGTTTGTTGAAACCGTGCGTTGTGGCGGCTATTCATCGGCGGCGCGCAAGCTGGGCATTTCCACGTCTTCGGTGACCCGGCAGGTGGCGGCGTTGGAAGGGGAACTGGGCGCCAGCCTGCTCAATCGCACCACGCGCAACACCAGCGTCACGGTCGCCGGGCAGGCCTATTTCGAGAAGGCCCTGGCGATTATCGAGTCCATCGACGAAGCCGATGCCATTGTCGCCGACCGTGGCACCGAGCCCCAAGGGCATCTGCGTGTCAGTGTCCCGGTGGAGTTCGGCCGACGCATCATCGCCCCCCATCTGGGACGGTTGCTCGATCGTCATCCCGGCCTGGAAATCAGCCTGTCGTTGAGCGATCGGGTCAGTGACCTGATCAGCGAGCGAATCGATGTGTCGGTGCGTCTCGGTTCGTCGGTGGTCAGCGATGACATCGTCAGCAAAAGGATCGGCCATTTCCAGCGTTGGGTCGTGGCCAGCCCCGAGTACCTGGCACGGACCGGCCTGCCACGCCATCCCAATGACCTGCTCAAACACCAGTGCCTGCGTTTTGATTATGGCGCAGTGCACCATGCCTGGACTTTCCAAGGTGACGAAGCTGTCTTGAGCCTGAATGTGCAGGGGCGCTTGCAGAGCAATAATGCCGACATCCTGCGCGAGGCGGCGCTGGCCGGTGGCGGCGTGGCGCTGCTGGCCGACTGGCTGGTGCGCGACGATGTCGGCCAGGGCCGTCTTAGCCGTATCCTGGAACACTACGAAGTCAATCCCGGGGCCGCCAGCTCTTGCATCAACGCGCTGTATCTGCCCAACCACCGCGGCTCCAGTCGCATCAATGTGTTCATTGAGTTCCTCGAGGAAATCCTCGTCGCCTGAGCGCTCTTGAAGAAAAGCCGCGACCGCTGAAGGCCGATCGCGGCTTTTCCGATGGCATCGACCAAACCTTTGAGCGTTATTTCTGGCTGAGGGCTGCGATGGAAAGTCCTGACACGATGAAGGTCAGGCCCGCGCCGAGGTTGAGCCCGTTGGCGAGGCGCGGGCGTTGGCAAATGTATTGCGACAGGCGCGTGGCGAAGATGCCCATCAGTGAGAACCCCACGGCCGTCAACAGGGCAAACCAGAACCCGTAGACCAGCATCTGCACCGTGACTGAGCCGAGCGCGGGGTTGATGAATTGAGGGATGAACGCCAGCACGAACAACCCTGGCTTGGGATTGAGCGCCGCTGAAAGGAAGCCAGTCAACAAGATGCTGCGCAGGGGCTGTCGCGCGGCGGGCGCGAAGGTGATCAGGCTTTTGGCGCGCAGCACCTTGATCCCGAGCCAGAGCAGGTAGGCGGCCCCTACCAACTTGACGACCCAGAAGGCGACCGTCGAGGTCTGGATCAGCAGCGTCAGCCCCAGCGAAGCGGTGGTGACGTGAAACAGGATGCCCAGGCCAGACGACAGGCCCGACACGAGAGCGGCCAGGCGACCCTGGCTGAGGCCGCGGCCTATCGCCAGAAGATTGTCAGGGCCTGGAGACAGGACCAGCAATATGCAGGCGGTGGTGTAAGTGAACCAGATATCCATCGGAAACACGGTGACGCTCCCTGTGAGGTAGGTGTGGGGTCAACTGATGATGCCCAGGACAGCCGCCCTGACCACCGCTGCGGTCTTGTTGGTGGCGCCGAGTTTGCTCACGGCGTTTTTCACATGGAATTTGACGGTGTCGAAGGAAATCGCCAGGATCTGCGCGATTTCTTCCTGTGTCTTGCCATCGGCCGTCCAGCGCAGCACCTCGATCTCCCGTGCCGTCAGCCGGTAGTTCTGGGCCTGATGTGAAGGGGCGATCAGCAGCCTTTCCATCACTGGTGCGATGGTCTCGGCGAGCCAGCGCATCTTGAGTTCCTTGGCATTGAGCTCGGTGACATTCAGCGTAGAGCCACTGCGGGCGAGGGTCAGCATGCTCTGGTGACGCGAGGCGTTGGTGCGCGAGCAGGCCCAGCCGTACCTCAGGCCTGCGGCCCGAGCTTCTTCCCAGAACTGCGGCATCTTGCGCAAGAGTTCTCCCTGCCACAAAAAGGGCGTGGTGCAGGCGCGCGCGCGCTGTACCGAAGGGTCGACGAGCAGAAACTCGGCTTCGCTGTATCGGCGCTGCCAGGTGCTCGAGAAATTGCAACGCATCTGCATGACGGGATTAGAAAAGGGCAGGGCTGTACAGACACCGAACGAAAACCATTCGAAATCCAGCTCCCAGGCAAGGCGTTGAACGCCGTTCACCAAGGCCTGCTCGTCTTTGACCGAGCTTGTCCATGCCAGCAGGCTTGCGAGCCAAGTACGCATCGAATCTCCCTTTCCGAATGCTGTTCCCGAGGTTCGTTATACCCCAGCGAAATCAGCTTGGAAAGTCTTCAGGGGCAGTGCCACCTCGGGCTGGCGAAGCCCACCTGCGATGGCATTCTGCTGTCTGCCTACCCCATTGGGTAGGTGGTTTTAACCCTTCACTGTCATTAGGTTTGCTCCTCGCCGGCGGACAGGGGACATGCTCACTGTTGCTCCAGAGCCTTGTTACCGGCGCTGTCCCAAACTCATTGACGGTGGTCGATCCATGCTCGAAGAGATTGTCAGATACAAAGTCCAGGAAACGGCTCAGCGTAAGCAGGCGCACAGTATCGATGCCCTGCTCAAGCGAATTCGTGACGCGCGAGCGCCCCGTCCCTTTGCCGGCACCCTGGCGGGCGAGGGGATCGCCCTCATTGCCGAAGCCAAATACCGCTCGCCGTCGAAGGGCGTGTTGCGTGCCGACTATGATCCGCTGCAGTTGGCGATGGCATACCAGGCTGGAGGAGCCAGTGCCCTTTCGGTCATCGCCGACAGTCGCTTTTTCGGTAATGCGCCGTATGTCGTTGGCATGCTGGCCAACCACCCTGAAATTACATTGCCGGTGATGTACAAGGACTTCATCGTCGATGAGTACCAAGTCTACGAGGCCCGGGCACTGGGGGCCGACGCGGTGTTAATGATCGTCCGCTGCCTGCCGCCTGGCAGCCTTGCGCGGCTGCATGCCTTGGCGAACCAGTTGGGGTTGGATGTACTGGTGGAGACGTTCGACGAGGCGGACATCGACCAGGCGCTGTCGGTCGACGCGTCGATCGTCGGTATCAACAATCGCGACCTCGACACTTTCAATGTCAACTTCGACCGCTCCGCCCAATTGTTTGAGCTCCTGCCTGCGTCGGTCATTGCCGTGGCGGAAAGTGGTGTTGCCGGTCCAAAGGACATGCGGTTGGTGGAGCGCATCGGTTTTGGCGCCGCGCTGGTGGGGGAACGCCTGCTGACGGCTGCCGACCCTTGCCTGGAGGCTCGTCGCTTGCTGGGCACGGATGAGTCGGTATGACGATGCTGCACTCAATAATCCTTGGCTTTGGTCACTGTGGAAGAAACCTGCATCTGGCCAGCCTGCGCTCATTGCATCGCCAGGGCTGCCTGCCCGACGTCGACGCCACCATCACGGTCGTGGATCCCGAACTTGGCAGTGGGTTGGTCGATGGCCTGGTGATGCAGCGCTGCCTGCCCGAGGCGTCGGCCCTACAGGGCAAGGTAGGTGTCGTGCATATCTGTACGCCACCGGCCCTGCACTTGCGTCATGTGCGCGAGGCGCTTATGGCCGGTTTCCGCTACATCATCATTGAGAAACCCATGGTGATGAACCTGGCCGAGGCCGAAGCGTTGCGCTCCATGGAACAACAATATGGCGCGCAGATCCTGGTGGTTTCAGTGTGGGGCCACAGCCAGTTGGTTCCACGGCTCACCCGATGGCTGGAAGCCAGTGGGCAGCCGCTTCGCAGCGTGCACGTCATCCATGACAAACCTCGTTTTTCGCGCTCTTTCACCCGCCATGGCGAACACCTGTTCGACATTGAAATGCCGCACCAAGTCAGCCTGGCCTTGCTGTTCGCAGGTGCTCCGGCGTCCGGGTTTCATGCGCACACCGAAGATCTGCGCGTCGAAGGCAAGCTGCGTCAGGCCATGAAGGCCGGCAGCATCGGCTGGCACGATGAGCAAGGCATCGAGGTGCTGCTCGAATCGGATCTTGCCAGCCCGATCCGCCAACGCAGTGTGCGCCTGCAACTGGAGAGTGGCGAATGCTGCGAAGGATTTTTCCCTGTCGGTGCCGACGATAGCTATGCACAGCTCAGATGTGACACCGAGCACAGTAGCAGTACCGCTCACCAAATCTTCGCTGACGAACCCCTGACAACGTGTGTGGGCGAGTACTACCGCTATTTCAGGAACCATCTGCAAGGTCACGGCGGCGATATGCCTCGCAGCGGCACAGTGGCGTTCAACCAGCAGGTTGTCGAGTTGCTGGAGCAGGCTCGCGGCGTTGCCTCTGCGAGCGCATTGGCGTCGATCAATATGCATATGGCCAAGGAGGCCGTTCGATGAGTGTTCCGTTTTTCCAGATCACCGAAGGATTCACCCGCGCCTTGCCGCTGCTGGAGGAGGGACTGGCAGAGTTTCATCGACAGTCTGGTTGGGTCAATGACCAACAGGTACGGGCTTTTGAGCAGGCCATCGCAACCTATACCGGCGCGCCCCATGCTATCGCCACCGGCAACGCTACCGATTCGCTGATCATCTGCCTGATGGCTTTGGGCATCGGTCCGGGTGATGAAGTCATCGTGCCTTGCTACAGCTTTTTTGCCTCGGTCTCCTGCATCTTGCAAGTGGGGGCGACGCCGGTGTTCGTCGATATCGAACCTGGCAGCTACGCAATCGACTGCTGCTTGATCGAGGCGTGCATCACCCCGCGTACTCGGGCCATCATGCCGGTCCATCTGTTCAGGCAAATGGCCGACATGGACGCCTTGATGGACATCGCCCGCCGACACGGGCTGAGGGTTGTCGAGGACAGCGCCGAAGGCATCGGAATGCGTTGGAATGACAGGCATGCCGGGCTGATTGGGGACCTTGGCGTACTGTCGTTCTTCCCCACCAAGACCCTGGGTGCGCTCGGCGATGCCGGGATGGTCCTGACTCGCGATGCGGATCTGGCCAGGCGTGTGCGACAGATCCTGGACAATGGCCGCGATGCCAGCGGGCTTGCGCAGTGCCTGGGCTACAACAGCCGAATGGACGACCTGCAGGCCTTGTGGCTGAGGGCACGATTGCCCGAGCTGGACCAGGAAATCGAACGGCGTGCCGCGCTTCGCGATGCCTACGACGTGCACCTGGGCTCCTTGGGTGAACACCTGCAGGTGCCGGTCACGTTGCCCCGGGCAGCGCGCCAGCGATGCGTTGACTATGTCTACCTGATCGAGGCTCAGAACCGTGACGGCCTGGCTGAGCATCTCGCTGCGCGAGGGATTGGGGTCGAGGCCTATTACCCGCTGCCGCTGCACCTGCAACCGGTGTGTGCCGGGCCAACCCATGCCGAGGGCCGCTTCCCGGTCGCCGAGCGGGCCGCCACAAGGGCGTTGGGGCTTCCTCTCTATGCCGATCTGACTGCGTCAGACGTTGCCCGCGTGTGCCAGGCGATCACCGAGTTCTATGCCACTGCCGGAGCCCTGTCATGATCAAGTACCAGGATTTCCAACGCCGTTATCCCAATGCCCAGACACAGATACTCGAGATTCTCGCTGCCCGGGTTCAACAAGGCGATTTCATTCTCAAACAGCAGGTCCTGGCTTTCGAGCAAGCCCTGGCAGCCAAGGTCGGCGCGCGCCACGCTGTCTGTGTCAGTTCTGCGACCTCCGGCCTGACTCTGTCGCTGATTGCCTCCGGTATCGGCCCGGGAGATGAGGTCATAACGCCGGCTTTCTGCTACGTATCGGCCGCCTCATCCATTGTGCAGGCGGGTGCAACGCCGATATTCGTGGACGTAGCCCCCAGCAGCGGCGTGCTCGAGGCCGAGGCCGTTGTCCGCGCCCTGACCCCTCGGACGCGGGCGGTATTGGTCGCCCACTTGTTCAGCGGTCTGGCTGACATCGATGCGTTGCGTGAGGCACTGCCCGACGATGTCCTGATTCTCGAGGACAGTGCCACCGCATTCGGTGCGCGCCTGCGCGGCCGTCATGCCGGCACGCTCGGTGACATTGGTGTGTATTCATTTTTTCCGGCCAAACCCTTGGGCGGTATCGGCGACGGTGGCGCGGTGATTACCGACGACGACCAGGTAGCGGGAGCCGTCCGGATGCTGCGCAATCATGGGCAGGACGGCCGCCGGCGCTTTTATCACCAGCGCTTGGGATACAACAGCCGCATGGATGAGACCAATGCCGCCTGGCTACAGGCCCGGTTGCGGGAAAACGACTTGCATCTGGCCCGTAAGCAGGCGATTGCAAAGGCCTACGACGAAGCCATCGAAGCTTGCGATGGCGTGTTGCTCGGCCAGCATCGCGGCACCTCGGATTTCTCCCCTCACGCCTACGTCGTGCGCAGTGCAGAGCGTGAGAGGCTGGCCAAGCATCTCACCGCCCGCGGTATCCAGACCCGCGTGCATTTTCCTGTGCCGCTGCCCGAGCAGCCGGCGTTTGTCCAATGGTCCGCAGGGCCGGCGCACTACCCCAATGCGCGTCTGCTGGGCAAGCAATGCCTGGCATTGCCCCTGTGCTCCGGCATGAGTGACGGGCAGGTTTCGCGCGTCATCGAGGCGTTGAAGGAGTTCAGCCATGCCGAGGTCATTTAAGCTCACGGGGATCGCCGATGAAGGCTGCGCGTCCTTGGCCGAGCAGTTGGCGTGTCATGCGGAACTGGGCTGGCGGCATCTGGAGCTGCGCAGTGTCGACAGCGTGCCGCTGGCCAACCTGTCGGAGCGATCACGCGTATCGATGTGCGATTCGCTGCTCGCACAGTCCGTGGAAGTGGTGGTCTTGGCCTCGCAGATCGGCAATTGGGGCAGCAGGATCGATACCGACTGGCAGACCGACCGGGCCGAGTTGCAATGCCTGTTACAGATGGCCGGGCGTCTTGGGACGCGGATGATCCGTGTCATGTCCTACCCCAATTGTGGCTGGGAAGAGGCTCGCTGGCGGCATGCGGTCATTGAGCGATTCAAGCGTCTGGTCGAGGTGGCCGAAGATGCCGACGTCGTGCTGATACACGAGAACTGTGCCGGGTGGGCCGGCCAGGGAGCCGAGCAGACCCTGCAATTGCTCGATGCCGTTGGCTCGGATCACTTGAAGCTGTTGTTCGATATCGGCAATGGCTTGAGTTATGGCTATGACGCCTTGGCGTTTCTGCGCCAAGTTCTCCCGCATGTGGCGCATGTGCATCTGAAGGATGGGGGCCGGGAAGCGGACGAAGTGCACTACACCTTCCCCGGGGAAGGTCAGGTGCGGGCCAAAGACTGCATCAATCTGCTGTTGGACAAGGGTTACGACGGCTGGTTTTCGATCGAGCCGCACCTGTGCCTGATCCCGCACCTCAAACAGTCGGCTACGGATCCGCATCGACAACGGCAGATCTATCAGGCCTATGCCGGGCATGCACGGGACTTGCTGCAATCGTGCCAGGAGGCGAAACATGCTATTCACGGATAAATACGTAGACCGGCTTGAGCAACTGCTGTGCATCGACACGGTAACCCCGATGGAGACCGGCCAGCCCTCGGGCATCGCACAGGCCAATACGCTCTTCGCCCAGTGGGCGCAGGCAGTGGGCATGCGCGAGGTGTTCAACGGTCCTGGTGCCTTGCCCGATGAGGCGCGGGTGCCGGTATCGGTACAGCGCCGGATGAACGAGGCGCCGCAGTTCCTGGCTTGGCAGCCCCATAGCGTGCTGGAGATCGGCAACGGGCCGCGGGAACGCACGGTCATGTTCAATTTCCACATGGACACTGTGTCGCCCCACCTGCCTGTGCAGGTAGTCGATGGCTGCGTGCAGGGGCGCGGTGCGGTGGACAATAAGGGGCCAGGCCTGGCGGTGCTGGCAGCGCTGGAGGCCTTGCAGATGCAAGAGCCGCGGGCACTGGATGATATCCGCGTGCTGATCCAGGTGGTCGCCGGTGAAGAAGGGGGCGCCATGGGCGTCTATGGTACCCGTTACCTGTGCGAGCAAGGCCACCTGGGCTGTCTGAACATCTTCGTGGAGCCGACAGGACCTGGTTACTTCGATGCTTCTACCACCTCGATGACGTACGAAGTACGGATGGATGGCAGGGATTCGACCGACGACTTTCCGCACCAGGGCGACAATGCAACGCTGGTTCTGGGCTTTGTCGCCCAGGCCATGGCTGCCCAGTTGGCAGAGCCGTTGCACGTGCTGCAGGTGAAGATGACCCTGGCCGGTCTGCATACGGGCATGCACCACAACCGGGTTTACGGTAGTGGGCACTGCCTCTTCAATTTTGCCTATCGCAGTGCCGCTCAGGCGCGGGATGCCGAGGTGCTGGTCGAGCAGGCGTTCGACCAGGCGTTGCAGCAATGCAGTTCACGTTTCGCCCAGAGCCCGCCTTTCCTCATGACCCTCGAACGCCTGCGTACCACCTGCAGCGCTCGCTGGCTCAAGCGCGGCTTGCCGGTCCTGAACAACCACCATGTGGCCTTGCAGCGCCTGTTGGGCGAGGCCGGCATCGTGGCGAACCCGGATGCCGAACAGGCTTTCACCTGCGATGCGATGTGGGCTCAGGGCGACGGCGCCTACAGCATCGTCTGGGGGCCGGGTTCACTGGCCGACAACGGTGCGCATACCTCCCGTGAATTCGTTTCGATCAATGACCTGGAAACCTTCGCAGTTGCTGTGAAGGGGCTGCTACGCCGCTTTGCCGAGCCGATCGAAAACACTCTCAAGCAAGGATAAAACACTATGGATTTCTTCTGCATTGCAGCCAATGAGCTGCATGGGTTCACTGTGGCTGCCCTTAAGGCAGCCGGGTTCACCGCATCCCAGGCCCAGAAGGCGGCGCCCGTGTTATTGCATGCCGATCTGAACGGCCACGATACCCATGGCATTGCCAACCTGGCCAATGTCTACATCGCCGGCGCCCGGAGTGGCGAAATCAATCTGGCCGCCACCGGTCAGTGGATCAGCGACCAAGGGGCCTGCGCCACCCTTGATGCCAATGGCGGGCTGGGGCTGTTGGCGGGACAGCAGGCCATGGAACGGGCCATCGAGAAGGCTCGGGACTTTGGGATTGGCTGTGCGGTGGTGCGCAACAGTTCCCACTTCGGCGCGGCGGGTTTCTACGCCAGCATGGCGCTGGAACACGGCATGATCGGCATGGCCATGACCAACCTGGGTCGTGAGCCCGTCGCTCACCCGTTGGGCAGTGTGGCGCCCTTGATGGGTACGAACCCGATCAGCCTGGCGGCTCCGGTGGCTGCCATGCCAGCGCCATTCCTGTTGGACATGAGCACTACAGTTTGCGCCAGCGGCAAGATCAAACAGGCCATTCGACGCCAGCAAACCATTCCCACGGGCTGGCTTCACGATGCCGAGGGCCGCGAGGTCACCGATCCTGGCACGTACCTGAACGGCAGCGGGATGTTGCCGATGCTCGGCGGGGCTTACGCGGAGCAGGGCGGACACAAGGGCCTGGGGCTGGGCCTGATGGTCGAGATCCTGTGTGGGGTGCTCAGTGGCGCCCAGACGGGTGCGGACCATGCCAGACCGGGGCGCAATAGCATCGGTCACTTCTTCCTGGCCCTGTCTCCCGATGCCTTTGGCGCTGGCGAAGGCTTTCGTTCATCGATGGACCGATTACTCCAGTACATCACGCAGGCGCCCGTGCATTCGGCGTTCGACCCGCTGAGCTATCCCGGCGCGCCTGACCTGAGGGTGCGTACCGAGCGCTTGGCACAGGGCATTCCCGTCGATGCCGCACTGTTGGAACAGCTCGACAGCATCGCGGGACAACTCGGCATTTCACCGATCACGAGGACAGCGGCATGACGATCAGGCTTGGCATCATCGGCATGGGAGTGATTTCCCATTACTACCTCAAGGCGCTGCAAGACAGCACCCTGTGCCAACTGGTGGCGGTGTGCGACAAGGCGTCCGAACGGCTGGCGCCATTCGCAGCGACGGATGTGCGTTGCCACACCGATTACACCACCTTGCTCGCCGACCCGGATCTCGACGCGGTGATCATCAACCTGCCCAACCATCTTCATTTCACCGCCTGTATGGCTGCCCTGAAGGCGGGCAAGCATGTGTGCTGCGAGAAGCCATTGACCCTCGAACTGGACCAGGCCGAACAGTTGCGCGACATGGCCCGCCGCTCGAACCTGACCCTGCTCACGGCCTTTCACCGACGCTACAACATCCACCTGCTCAATGCCGTGAAGCAAGGTCTGTTCAATGACGCGGTGCATGTGCGGGCGCGTTATCACGAGCGCATCGAAGATCATGCCGGCCATGACACCTGGTACCTGGACAGTGCTTCCTGTGGCGGCGGCTGCATTGCTGACAATGGCCCGAATGTCTACGACACGCTGAGCTTCGTACTGGGTCGGTTCGAGGTCACCGGGGCGCAGGTTCGTCGAAATGCGATGGGGATCGACATGGGAGCGTTGGTCACGCTAACCAACGCGGACGGGCTTGAGGCGAGCGTTGAACTGAGCTGGGACTACGCCCACGGCGAACAGAAGGACCTGGTGATCGACTACGCCGACGGACGCCAGGTCGTCGTCGACTTGCTCAAGGACAGCGTGGGTTTCAAGACGTCCCTCTATCACGAATACGAGGGTGTCATCGCCCACCTCGCCCGGAGCATCCAGGGCATGGCCGAAGACGGCTCGATCGGTGTCGATGCGGTGCGGCTGGTGCGCGCCACCTATGCGATGGAGGCCCGCGATGCTCGCTGAACAGCCCCGTCGGCCATCCAAGGCCAGGCTCGAGGCACGGCTGGTGAAGCTGCTCTATCACACTCAGCAAGCACGTGGCATGACGCTGATCGAGCACCGCTCCCGTTGTGTACGGCGCGGCGAGTTGCACGAAGTAGTGACGACCGATCAGGCAGGGGCCGAGCCGGGCGACCGGATTGAGCGGGTCGGCTTCATCGGTTTCGTCGAAATCCAGCAGGCCGGGGTCATCGAACGCGGTGATCGAGTGCTGCTTGGCGATACCTGCGTTGGTCGGGTCATTGGCTTCGACGAATGCCATTTTCCCAACCATTACAACATCCTGATAGCGGCGGACGACCTGCTGACCGGTGGCACCCTCAGGGATTGCGGCTTAGGCAGTTACCTGCACTTCGAGGAAGAACAATGAACGAGATATTCGAGATCAATGTATCGGCAGCGGCGCGTGAGCAGTTCCCAGGCGCCAGGGTCCTGGCAATGCGCCTGCCTGGTGTGGGAAGCGTCGATGGGGCAGGGCTTGACTGGTCGGCCAACCGCGCGGCATGGACAGGTGTGGACAAGGACGCGTTGTTGACCCATCCGTCGATTGCGCCGTATGCGAACTACTACCAACGTGCGGGCATCAACCCGCGCAAGCACCTGCCTTCGGTCGCCAACTTCATCCACCGTGCATTCGGCCGGGCCCAGGCCCGGTTGCCGCGCATAAATGAGGTGGTCGACACGGTCAACTGGGTGGCGGTCTCTACCATGACTTCGCTGGGGGCATTTGATGCCGCGGGAATCGAAGGACCGGTGCTGTTGGACCTCTCTGGCGAGGACGAATCGTACGAGCCCGTCGGCGGTCAAGGACGCGAGCCGCTGCCGGCCGGCCTGCTGGTGCTGCGTGACTCAAAGAAAGTCCTGTCGCTGTTTTCCATTCGAGACACGGTCCATACCGCTACGCATGACAGCACCTCTGAGCTGTTGTTGCTAGGGTGCGTATTGCCGCCACTCGACAGCACGCCAGTCAGGGCGGCCCTGCAACTTGTCGCGCAACGCCTGGGAGGCGGGCGTTCGCCGGCGCTGGAAACCTTGGCGGGACAAGGTCCTTGGTTCGCTGACCATGGTGGTTGTTTTATCGCTGAAACCCTCTCGCCACCGGTCAGCGAACTGACCGAGCGCTATCAGCACATCATTGCCAGTGCAGCGTTCCAGCAACGCTATCGCAGCTTGCTCAAACACTATGTGGGGCGGGCCACTCCCTTGACGCTGGTGGAGAATTTCTCGCGGGAAATCGGGGTGAAAACCTACCTCAAACGCGAAGACCTGGCCCATACCGGTGCGCACAAGATCAACAATGCCCTGGGACAGGCGCTGCTGGCGCAGATGATGGGTAAACGCCGCGTGATCGCAGAAACAGGCGCAGGCCAACATGGTGTGGCGACCGCGGCGGCCTGTGCCCTGCTGGGGATCGAATGCGTGATCTACATGGGCTTGCGTGACATGCAACGCCAAGCGCTGAACGTACAACGCATACGCCTGATGGGCGCGCGGGTAGTGGCGGCCACCGGCGGGACCCAGACACTCAAGGACGCGATCAACGACGCCCTGCGCGACTGGGTGGCCAATGCCGACACAACATATTACCTGCTGGGATCGGCGTTGGGCCCGCACCCATACCCGGCCATAGTCCGCTATTTCCAGAGCGTCATCGGCGACGAGGCCCGGCAGCAGTTCGCAGCGCTTGAGGACGGAGCACTCCCGGATGCGCTGGTGGCATGTGTCGGAGGGGGATCGAACGCCATCGGCCTGTTCTCGGCCTTCATCGAGGAGCCTGGCGTGCAACTGTTCGGTGTCGAGGCCGCCGGCCAGGGCGAGAGCAGTGGCAATCACTCGATTCGTTTCGGCCAGGGCGGACAGAGCCGGTCCGGGGTCTTGCAAGGGTGTCGCTCCTACGTCCTGCAGGACGCCAATGGGCAGATAGGTGAGACCCACAGCATCGCGCCCGGGCTGGATTACCCAATGGTCGGGCCCGAGCATGCCCAGTTGCGTGACAGCGGTCGCGCCAACTATCTCTGGGCCAGCGATGACGAGGCGCTGCAAGCCCTCCAACTGCTGTCGCGCTGTGAAGGCATCATCCCGGCCCTGGAAAGCGCTCATGCGTTGGCCGGCGCCATCAAGGTCGCGCGGCAACTGCCCCAGGGAGCGCGAATCATCGTCAACCTCAGCGGGCGTGGCGACAAGGACATGCAAACCATTGCCCAGCTCACGAGTGCGGAGGAAAACCCCCAATGAACCGTATCGACAGCTGTTTCGCCGATCTCGCCCGGCGGGGCGAGAAGGCACTGATGCCTTACCTGACGGTCGGCTATCCGGCATTGGACAGCCTGCCGGAGCTGGTAAAGGCCGCACGCAATGCTGGTGCCGATGTCATCGAGCTGGGTGTGCCTTTCTCCGATCCGGTCGCCGATGGCCCGGTGATCCAACAGACCAGCCACGCAGCGATTGCCAATGGCATGACCATGACGTTGGCGTTGAAGCAGATCGCTGGACTCCCCCAGGACGAGCAGGCGCCCGCCCTGGTGGTCATGACCTACACAAACCTTCTGCTTAATCATGGCTACGAGCGGTTCGCCGCGCAGGCGGCTGAGGCGGGCATCAGTGCGGTGATTGTCCCGGACATGCCCGTCGAAGCCAGTGGTGAGTTACGCGCTGCCTTGGAGGCACAAGGGTTGTATCAGATCCTTCTGATGACGCCGAACCTCAGTGACAAGCGCCTGCGCGCGATTGCCGAACACGCCAAGGGGTTCATCTATCTGGTATCGGTGCTGGGCACGACCGGTGAACGCGACCAACTGGCCGACATCGGCCCGTTCGTGGAAAGGGTACGGCGATTTACTGACTTGCCTTTGGCTGTCGGTTTCGGCATCGGCACCCCCGAGCAGGCCAGGGCCATGTGGCAGCAGGCAGAGGGCGTGATCATTGGCAGCGCCTTGGCACGCCGGCTGGATGATCCAAGCGAAGCCGCTACGCAGGCCCATCACTATCTGGCGGCTTTCAAGACCGGGGGGCGGCGATGAATAGCTGGCAACAGGGAACGATCAAGGTGTGCGGGGTCCGGACTCCGGAGGATATCCAGGCATGCCTGCAGGCCCGTGTCGATCTGATCGGCCTGGTCATGGTGCCCGGTTCCAAGCGCGAACTGTCGCTCAAACAGGCAACGATCTTGCGCGATCTGATCGGTGACCGGGCCAGGGTCGTGGGCGTGTTCATGAATCAGCCGTACAGCCAGGTGTACGAAACCACCCAGGCCCTGGACCTGGATCTGGTGCAGTTGCATGGCCAGGAGCAGGGGCGTTGTTGGGAGCAACTGGGACGGCCTTTGATCCGTCGTGTGATGCCGTCGGATTACCGCCGCGATCGAAGGGCCTCGGCGCTGCCGCTGGTCGATGCCGGGGCAGGCCATGGGATTGCGCATCCTTGGCCGGCAGCGCGCTACCCGGAGGCGATGATCGCGGGCGGTTTGACGGTCAACAGCGTCGCCGCGTTGATCGAAGCGCTCGAGCCTGCGGCCGTGGATGTGTCCTCGGGGGTGGAGTCGTCGCCAGGTTGCAAGTCGCCCCAGGCTATTGACGAGTTCTGTCGAAATGCCCGGATCGCCTTCGGGCAAGTGCGACGCGTGCAACGCAGCAGCAATCAGTAATGACGGCAGCCGCCGTGGCCTGCCAACAGGCGGGATAAGCCCAGGTAACAAGTGAGGGAAAACAATGCCGCAGAACGTGCGTGGAGTGGTTGCACGGTACAGCCAGGGGGAGCCGGTCGAGGCGCATCAGCTGCAAAGTGCCTTTCGAGCGTTGATGCAGGGGCAGTTGTCGGATTCGTTGATCGCTGCGTTGCTGGTGGCTTTACAAGTGAAAGGCCTCGATAGCCAGGCGATCGAGTGTGTTGCCCGTGTGGTGCGTGAATTTCTGGTCCCGGTCCGGCATTCGGTGGCGGGTCCGCTGGTGGACCTGTGTGGAACAGGAGGGGATGCGCGGGCCACGTTCAATGTATCGACCACCGCCAGCTTCGTGGTGGCCGCGGCGGGTGTGCGGGTGGCCAAGCATGGCAATCGCAGTGTCAGCTCGACCTGTGGCAGCGCCGATGTGCTGGAGGCGCTGGGCCTGGATTTGCAATTGACGCCCGCGCAGATCGCGACATGCCTGGAACGGGTGGGAATTGGCTTCATGTTCTCGCCAGTCCATCGACCGGCTCTGCCGGGCTTGACGCGGGTCCGCAGTGAGCTGGCCATCCGCACCATTTTCAATGTCATCGGCCCGCTGACCAACCCCGCCGCGGCGAGCAGGCAATTGCTGGGTGTGTTCAGTGCCGAGCTGGTGCCGATCATGGCGCAGGTACTCAGGGCACTGGGCAGCGAGCGGGCGCTGGTGGTCCACGGCGAGGATGGCTTGGACGAGATTTCCCTGTCCGGTAGCACGCTGGTCGCTGAGCTCTGGGATGGCGACATACGCCAGTACCACCTCCACCCCAGCGATTTCGGACTGAAAGTGTGCGATCTGGCGAGCCTGCAGGTCAGCAGCATCGAACAGGCCCGGGCGTTATGCCTGGAAGTGCTTGCGGGTCGGGAAGGTGCTCCACGCGACATTGTCCTGCTCAACAGTGCCGCGGCGCTCTACCTGGGCGACAAGGCCGGGAGTATCGCCCAGGGGCTGGAGCTGGCGACCGACATTCTGGACAGCGGACAGGCAATGCAAACCTACGAAACGTTGTTGTCATTTACCCGTGGATTGCGAAATTGAAGGCACAGCCGGGTTTCAAGGAGCGAAGTATGGAACAGACTTTTGGGACTGTCGCGGTGGTGGGGCTGGGCTATGTCGGGCTTCCTCTGGCGGTCGAATTCGGCAAGCGCTTGCCGACCATCGGCTTCGATATCTGCCAGCACAGCATCGATCAATTACGCGATGCTATAGATCCGGCCGGGGAGCTTGACGAGGAGCAGATGCAGCAGGCGAACTTGCTCACTTATACGAGCGATCCAGCGGCGCTGCGTGGCGCGGACATTATCATCGTCGCGGTCCCCACGCCTGTGGATGCGGCGAATCAACCGGACTTGTCACCCTTGATACGGGCCAGCGATACGGTTGGCCGGCATATGAAAGCCGGGGCATTGGTCATCTACGAGTCGACCGTCTACCCGGGTGCGACCGAGGAGCGCTGTATTCCCGCCTTGCAGCAGGCTTCGGGGCTGGTGTGGAAAGAGGACTTCACGGTCGGCTACTCGCCTGAACGCATCAATCCCGGGGACCGTACTCACACGCTTTGCGACATTGTCAAAGTCGTGTCCGGCGACAGTCCGCAGAGCTTGCAGACCGTGGCCGCGTTGTACGAGTTGATTGTCCGCCCAGGCGTGCACCGGGCTCCTTCGATCAAGGTGGCTGAAGCGGCCAAGGTTATCGAGAATACCCAGCGCGACCTGAACATCGCCCTGATGAATGAGTTGTCGCTGATCTTCTCGGAACTGAAGATCGACACCCGCCAGGTGCTGGAAGCGGCGAACACCAAGTGGAACTTCCTGGATTTCAAGCCGGGGCTGGTTGGCGGTCATTGCATTGGCGTCGATCCCTATTACCTCACCTACAAGGCCGAGTCCCATGGTTACCATCCCCAAGTGATCCTTGCCGGGCGGCGGATCAACGATGGCATGGGCAAGTGGATCGTCGAGAAAACCATCAAGCTGCTGATCGCCGCCAACCGTGTGGTGAAGGGCTCGACGATCAATGTGCTGGGGATCACGTTCAAGGAAAACTGCGCGGATGTACGCAATTCGAAGGTTCACGACATCATCGTCGAATTGCGAGCCTATGGCGTCAACGTCCATGTGCATGACCCACTGGCCGACGCAGCGACGGTCATGCGTGAGTACGACTGCGCATTGAGCAGTTGGGAGCAGTTGCCCGCAGGCGATGCGATGATCGTGGCTGTGCCGCATGAGGTCTATCGACGCACCTCACTGCAGCAAATGCGCACCAAGTTATTGCCCGGGGCCTGTGTGATCGATGTCAAGGCTGTCCTGGATCGAGAGTCCTACGAGGCTGAGGGTTATCATTTCTGGCGCCTGTAAGCCGGTGGGACAACCGCAGGCATGACCAACCCGCAGGCCGCCGCAGCACTGACGGCCTGCTGGCGACTCACTGAGCCGAGTTTGCGTCGGGCATTGAGCAGGTGGAAGTCGATGGTGCGCTCGGAACAGGTCAGGATGTGGCTGATTTCCCAGGTGGTCTTACCGACGCTGGCCCAATACAGGCAGTCCATTTCCTTGGGCGTCAGGTCCTGGCGGGGTTGGGCGGGCCCCTGCAGTTGATGGCGCATCCCGGCGAGCAGGTAGGGGATGAGCATGAACAACTGGTAGACGGCGGGGTTGGAAAACCCTTCCTGTTCGGTGATCTGGGTGTCGTCGAAAGCCACGCTCAGTGTTCCTCTGAGCAGTTCGTAGCGCAGCGGGATGCTCAGGCCGCTGCGCAGGCCGTGTTGCTCGCGTTGCTGCCAGAAGTGCCGGGAGCGTCCACGGGCGCGCCTGCGTTCGCTGTCCCAGAAAAAAGGCACCAGCTCGCGTCGACAGTGCCGCAGTATCGGGTCGATCTCGATCAGCCCGTCACCGCGATAGTGTTCCAGCCAGCGTTTGGGAAAGGTGGTGATCAGGCCGGCGAGGGGGTCGGTATCCCGGCGTGCTACCGGTCCCAGGCTGATGAGGTAGCTGCCGAAGCCGAGCTGGCGCAAAACTTTGTTGACCAGGCGCTCCCAATCGCAACGGTTGGCATCTTTGGCCAGACTCATGAAGGCGGTCAGCGGTGCGGTTCGCCCGGCCTGGGTCCGGTCGCAGACGGGGGAGTTGAGTTTGTCCATAAACGAGTCGCTCTTGTTATCGCGGGAATGAAACAGCCGGAGCACGGAAAAGAAGGGGCGTGTGCCCCTCCTGGCGAATCACTGGTGCACGTGACACCGGATGAAACTGCGGAACAGTTCCAGGCCGTTTTCAGTCAGGATGCTTTCAGGGTGAAACTGCACCCCCTCCACCGGTAGGTGCTGATGCCGCACGCCCATCACATAGCCGTCATCGGTGGACCTTGAGGTAATCTCCAGGCAATCGGGTAACTGCTGGTCGCTGATCATCAACGAGTGATAACGGGTAGCCTGTATGGCGCGGGCTTGCGTATGGTCATAGACACCCTTGCCATCGTTCTCGATCTTGCTCACCTTGCCGTGCATCACGTGCGGGGCCCGGCAAACCTGGGCACCGAAGGCCAGGCCGATGGCCTGATGACCCAGGCAAACGCCCAGCAGCGGCAAACGCCCCTGAAAGTGCCGGATCACTTCGATGTAGCCAACGTCGGCCGGATGCCCAGGGCCGGGGCCCAGTACACAGAAATCCGGCGAGAAAGCTTCGATACGCTGGATCAGGTCGGGCACGTCGTGACGTTCGACGCGGGTTTCCAACCCCAGTTGTTCCAGGTATTGGCTGATGATAAAGACGAAGCTGTCGTAGGCGTCGATCAGGAAGACTTTCACAGTGCGATCTCCTTGCCGGTCACTGCCCGGTATACAGAACCCATCTTGTACAACGTCTCTTTCCACTCCAGCTCGGGAACGGAATCGGCGACCACCCCGGCGGATGCGCGCAAGTGGTAGGTACCCTCGTCGAAGACCGTCGAGCGAATGCACAGGGCGGTATTGACGCTGCCATCGAAACCCACCAGGCCCAGGGCGCCGGCGTAGATACCCCGGCGATTGCTCTCCATCCCCTCGATCAACTCCATTGCCCTGACCTTGGGTGCGCCGGACATGGTCCCGGCGGGGAACGAAGCCTTGATCACGTCGTAGGCATCCAGGCCTGGGCGCAGCAGGCCGCGAACGTTCGACACCATGTGATAGAGGTGCGAGTACTCCTCCACCAGCATGAACTCGTCGACTTCCAGCGAGCCGGCCTGGCAGACGCGACCGATATCATTGCGACACAGATCGATGAGCATCAGGTGCTCGGCGCGTTCTTTCTCTGAACGGGTCAGCTCCAGGACCAGCTGAGTCGGATCGACGCCAGGTTTCTTGCCGACGGTGCCGGCAATCGGGCGCATCTCTATCAAGTCGTCCTTGATCCTGACGAATAGCTCAGGACTGGCCCCGATCAGGTCGATACCGCCCACATGGGCCAGGTACATGTAAGGAGAGGGGTTGCGAAGACGCAGGTTCTGGTACACATCGAATGGCGAAACCTGCGAGCGAATCCGAATCTCATGGCCAAGCTGGATCTGATAGACGTCGCCAGCGCGGATGTGCTCCATGGCCACTTCGACACGTTCGAAAAATTGTTCCGGAGTGACCGTGCGGGCTTCCTCGAATGTCTCAGGATACGGTGGCAGCTCCGCTGCCTCGCCCGCCACAGGCGTGGTCAGGAAGGGGTAATCCTCCACCGTCCGGGGTGCCCATAGCGGGTGGTTGTTGATCAGGGTCTCGACAATGCCGTTGCTGTGGAAATAAACCAGTGTCTGATAGACCGACAGAGCGATGAGCGGATAGTCGTAGGTCTGTTCGGCCAGATCGGGAAGCCGCTCGATCAGGCGCACGCAGTCGTAGGAGAAATAACCGAAGAACGCCAGGCTGGAAGGGGCATTGGGCGCGGGCTGGAACGTAGCCTGGATCGCCCGGAGCAGGTTCCATGCGGCCTCGCTGTCCGGCAGATGGATCTTGTACGCGTGGTCTATCTGCACGTCTGCTTCGCGCAGGCAGGCGGACAAATGTTCACAAAGCGCAGGACAGCCGCGCAGCTGTGCCTGGCCCTCATCGATACACACTTCGAAAAGGGGCTCGAGCCCAATGATTGTCGCCTTGCGATCACGGCTTGGACCGGACAGTGATTCAAGAATGAAGACAGACTCGCGACCCAGTTGTTCCAAGGCATTTGCATATATGCCAAGTGCATCTGTAGATCGACGTTCTTCGCGGCGAAGAACATTGACGTCAATTAAATGTTTATTCATGGTTAATACCATTTTTTAGGTGCAACGATTCAGGCACTCCATTAAGAGAGCGCCACGGGAATATAAAGTGCGCGAACACTTTAAATGGGTGCTGACGGATATCCTGAATAGTCGGGGCGAACGCTTTTTATGTCGCGCGCAATACAAGGCTTGCAACGGATTGCGGCCAGGCAATGTGCAGGACACAAGGCGCGAGCGCCTTCGATTTCATGGGTAAAAGATCAGGACGTTGCTGGCAAGCAGCAGACAGGCTCCGGTCTTCGCTGAATTAGCGACGCCAGATATTGCTTTTGAAGATGGCCAGAATGGCCCGGGAACAGCTGTCGGGATAGCTGTGGGAGGAACTGATAGCAGAAAGGTGATAGTACATTTTAGACATCCCAGTCTTGGCTAGGCACTGCGGGAATGATCGGCAGTGCGGCGAAATTACCAGTGCGCCCCAGGGCTGTCAACAGTTGGGCGGATATTAATCTTTCATTCTTTCTTAGTGTCAATGATCAGCTGATCTATCCCGCGCATATGTAATCGCGCGTGCCCTTAACAAGAAACTCGTGCGCGCACAACTGCGGAATAGCGCAGCTGGGTATTTGTAACTTCTGTCACTAACGTAGCGGCCGTTGAGTTCCAGTAACCCATCAAACCTGAGCGGCTGAAATGAAAGAGCATTTAGACACATTCAAGAAGCGGTACGATCCGATTCATCATGCCTATTGGACCGATGTCCTGAGCGACACCGCGCTGGCTGCATGGCACCAAGAACAGTTGCGGGAAGTGATCGGCCACGTGAAGCGTTCTTCGCCGTTCTATGCCAGGCACCTCGCCCAGGTCGACGAGCGTTCGCTGACCTTGGATGACCTCGTCACCTTGCCATTCACGACCAAGGATGACTTGCGCGAAGCCGGGTTCGATATTCTGTCCGGCCCGTTGGAAGACAGCATCTTCTATTACGAGACCACAGGCACCACTGGGCCTGCCACGCCATGCCCGCGGGACCGCAAGGAAAGCTACGCGAGCAATCGTCAACTGGCGATGGCCTATCAGGCGGTGATCGAAAAGCACTTTCCAGGTGAGAAGACCGTAGTCGGCATCATGGGGCCCACCGAGGTCCACTCCTTCGGCGACACCCTGGGCGATGTCTGCACTCAGCTCGACGTGTGCAATGCCAAGATTTGGCCGCACTCGCCGGTGATCGGCTGGCCCAAGGCGCTGCAACTGCTCAAGGACCTGCGGATCGGGGTACTCGCTTCCGCACCGGGGCTGTTGCTGGCCATGGCCAAGGAAGCCGAGCGCCAGGGCTTCAACCCGCGCGAGGACTTCGCCCTGCGAGCTTTCATGATGAGTGGAGAGCTGTGCACTCCGGCGTTGAAGAACAACCTCTACAGCCTGTGGGGTGCGCAAGCCTACAACAGTCTGTATGGCTCCCAGGAAGCGATGATCATCGCGGCGTGCAACGCCAACGACCAACTGGTACCTCATCGTCTCAACTACATCATCGAAGTGCTTGATCCCAAAACCGGCGAGAGCCTGGGCGGTACCGGCGATGGTGAGTTGTGCGTAACCATGCTGATTCCCGGTAGCAAGCCGTTGATCCGCTACCGCACGGGCGACCTGGTCTCGATCCAGTCGCGTCCGGGCTATCCCCAATCGATGCGCCAGACCGTCAAGGTCGTCGGTCGAGTGAAGGATGCCGTGCAACTGAACGATCGTGCTTTTTCGGCCGCGCAGATCGAGCAGGCGCTGCTTGAAGGCGTGGAACAGTGCCTTGGCTATCAGATCGTCCTCAGCCGCGCCAATGAGCGCGATACCGTCATCGCCAAGCTGGAGATGTCGCGCTTCTTCGATGGCGATCGCGCACGCCTGGTGCTGCTGATCAAGGAGCGCCTGCGCGAACGGCTGGGCGTCGAAGCCACGGTCATGGTGGTGGGCGATCTTGCCGAACACGTGAACCTTGGCAGTTGGTTCAGCTGGAAAGAAGCCCGCATCGTCGATCAACGCGAAGGCCAGTGAGGTCACCGATGAGCTTGTCTGTTCGCGTGATCGACAGCGCCAGTGATCTGTTCGAGTCCGTCAGGCAACTGCGCAGTCGCTACCTGGGGACCAACCCGGCGAAGGAGGATGACTTCGATCGAAGGGAGCAGCTGCGCGACGCCATGTCCTACCACCTGGTTTATCTGGACAACGACGAAGTGGTTGGGACGCTGCGCGTCACACCGCTGGGCCATGGCCTGAGTTTCGTCGAGCGGGCCGTCAATGTGCACGCCTATTTCCAGCAGTCGACGGACGCCTTCGATGCCAATCGGCTGGTGCTGGACGAGCGCTACCGCGGCGGGCGGCACCTGCGCATGTTTCTCCTGCAGGCGGCGATCTGGCTGAAAGCCAACACCCACCTGCGATTCATCTCGGCACTGTGTCGCGGCCAACTGGCTGCGCTGTATGTCGGCCTGGGCGGGCGCGTGCTGGAGGAAGACGTGACCTGGACCGGGGAACAGGTCGAGCGGCGCTACAGCCTCGTGTACCTGGAACTCGAAAGTGTTTACCACAATGTTAAAGGAGCCAATTGAAATGCAAGCATTCTTCAAGGAACTCGACGCTATCGTCGATGCGGGCTGGGCCCAGATCAAGCGGGGCGCCTACTGGAAATTCAGTCTGGACAACCCTACACCGCCAGCCCTCTACCAGCAGCTCATGTTGCAGGTGTACCACTACACCCGCTACAACTCGGTCAACCAGGCGGCTTGCGCCTACAGTGCCGACCCGGAAGAAACGACGTTGCTGCGCTTCGTCTACAAGCACGCCCTGGAAGAGCTGGGCCACGAGCGCATGGTGCTGCGCGACCTCGAGTCGGTCGGGCTGCTGCCGCAGGACATGCCGGCACCCCTGGCGCCAACCCAGGCGCTGATCGCCTTTCTCAATGATGTGGCTATCCGCAAGGGGCCGATCGCACGGCTGGGCTACAGCTATTGGGCCGAAGACGTCTACGAGCACATCCAGCCGATCCTGGACCGGTTCCGCACTGACCTGGGCTTGAAGGACGAACAGATGACGTTCTTCGTCGCCCATTCGACCATCGATGAGAAGCACGCCGAAGAAGTGCGCACGGCCATGCAGCGTGCGGTGAAGACCGAGCAAGATCGTCGCCAGATCAAGGAAGTGGCACGCGTCACGTTGTGGCTGACCGGGCAGTTGATGGAGGAAGCGTTGCGAGCCTATCTGGCTGGCGAAGAAGGGCTGCGAGAGGCCTCCTGAATCATGAATCTGACCATCATTGTTGGCTCTAGCCGACCTTGTGGTGTCAGTGCACGGGTGGTGGCGCTGGTGCGCCGCCACTTGGGCGAGGAGGTCGAGGTCGATGCCATCTGGCTCAAGGACTACCGGATCGATTATTGCGATGCCGACAACGCCTGCTCAGACCAGGACTGCGAGTTGCAGGACGACGTCGGGCAGTTGGTGGCGCGGCTGGATCGCGCCGATGCGGTGCTCTATCTCCCCGTCATGCACGCCTACGGCACCAACAGTCGTTTCCAGGCGTTTCTGGAGCGAGTCGGCTATGGCTTCCTGCGTCCACGCCAACGTCCCCTGCGCGACAAGCTCGCGGCGATTGCGGTGGTCGGTCGGCGCTATGGGCACACGGCTGTTTTCTCCCAGGTCGCGCTGAACGTACTGCTCAACAAGATGATTCTCGTCGGCTCGGGATTCCCGCCGTGCTTCCAGACACAGCTGGCCCACGATCCAGAAGCGGAACAGGCCTTGTGCGAGACGCTGGACCGGCTCTGTGAGCACTACCGTCGACTTCATCCAACGGAGGTTGCCACAAGCAAGCCGGAAAGAATCCTGCGGCCCATTCAATTTCAGAAGGGATAACTGTCATGCCATTGAAAGATTCATTGCTGGCGCTGCTGGTCGCGTTGCTCTGGGGCGCCCAGGTTACCGCCGTGAAGATGGGGGGCGCCGAGCTGCCGCCTATCCTCATGGTCGCCATGCGCTACGCGATCATGGCGCTGTTTCTCCTGCCCTTGCTCAAGCGGGTCAAGCGTGAGCAGTTCGGGGCCGTGGCCGTGATCGCCACGATCACCGGCACTTTGCATTTTGGTTTGCTGTATTGCGGTATCGCCCGGGTAGACGCCTCTACCTCGGCAATCATCTATCAGTTGACGGCCCCGTTTACCCTGATTCTGGCGTTCGCGTTATTGGGTGAAGTCCTGAAAATGCGCGTACTGGCGGGCATTGTGCTGGCGTTCGCCGGCGTCCTGGTACTGCTGGTCAAACCGTCGGCGAGCGGGACCTTCGTCGGCATGCTCCTGGTGGCGCTCGCGGCCTTGGCATTCGCTGTCGGATCGGTGTTGACCAAGCGTCTTGGGCCGCTGGACCCGCTGGCCTTGAGTGCCTGGACCGCTGTCATCGCCGCACCGCAACTGTTGCTGTGGTCCTTCATCCAGGAAGGCGGACAATGGGCAAGCATCCATACGGCCAGCGCTCAGGCGTGGTGGGCAGTGCTGTACACAGCGCTCAGTGGTGGTCTGCTGGGGTTCGGTCTGTGGTTCTGGTTGCTTGGACGCAACTCGATGCAGCAGCTGAGTCCGTATTTGCTTCTGGTGCCAATGTTTGCGATCGCCGTCAGCCAGATCATGCTCGCCGAAGGCATTAGCCAGCGCCTGCTGATCGGGGCCGTGTTGACGTTGTCCGGCGTGGCGCTCTGCCAACTACGGCTGCCCGCAAAACTCTTTCTCAAGGGCGCTAGCAAAGGGCAAGGAGTGGCGGATGAACAGCGTTGATCGACTGTTGCTTGGCAGCTTGCGCCTGGTCCAGCGCTGGCGGTTCGGTTTGAGGCTGCGCTGGCACACCAGTGGGCAAGGGCGCTTGGCCTACCTGCAAGGCACTGCGCCTCAGAAGGGGCCGACACTGGTCATCCTTCATGGCTTGGGCGCCAGCAAGGACCAGTGGGGGCCCGCGATGCTGGGCATGGCGCGCCATTACCCTTGTGTTTTCGTCGATTTACCAGGGCATGGTCAATCCTTGTACGAGTCGCGTGCAGGCTTCGGACCGCAGGCCTTGCTGCCAGCGCTGGAGGGCTTGTTGGAAACGGTAGGCGAGGGGCCCTTCGTGCTGGTCGGCAGCTCTTTAGGCGGTTGCGTGGCCGGGCTGTATGCCGCGAAGTACCCGCAGCGTGTCAGTCATCTGGTCTTGCTGGCACCGGCTGGCCTCGGTCCGACGGTGTTAGGGCCGGCATTACAAGCCAGCCTGCAAGGGCAAGGAACCGTCTTCGGCTACCGTACGGTCGAGGAGATGAAGCGCTTCTGGAGCCTGGTGTTCAAGCGGCCTCCCCAGGTGCGAGGACGCCTGGCGCAGGCCATGGCAGCCAGCGGTAAATCGAGGTTTGCTGCCGTGCAGCGGGCCATCGAGGATTTTCGCCGCGAAGGCCTGGACGTCCTTCTCGAACGGCTTCCGCAGATCGCTTCGAAGACGCTGGTGATCTGGGGGCGACATGACCAAGTGTTCCTGCCCGTCGCCCTGGAGAACCTGCTCCAACAACTGCCCGATGCCCGTGGTCAGGTCATCGAGGACTGCGGGCATGTGCCCTACCTTGAACGGGGTGCCGAGGTGGTCGCGGCCATCACAGGGTTCCTATCAACCTCCCGTGCCGGGGGGGATCGACCATGCTAGAAGTGATTGCCAGCACCCGCAGCGAGATGTCCCCGGCCTTGTTCAAGGCACTGGCGCGCTATCGGTATGAAGTGTTCGTCAAGGGCCTCGGCTGGGCATTGCCCTGCGCCGAGGGCTTTGAGGTGGATGACTTTGATCGGCCGGATACGGTGTATGTCCTGGCCCGCGACAGTAGGCAGGAAATCGTCGGATGCGCGCGGTTGATTCCTACCGATCGTCCCTTTCTGTTGGGGGAGGTGTTTCCCCAGTTGATGGGCGACACGCCGTTACCGTCCTCAAGTTCCGTCTGGGAGTTGTCGCGGTTCGCCAGCCGACGTCCACTGTCGCGACGCGCCCAGGTCATGCGGGCCTGGCACGACACCACATGGCTGATGAGCAAGGTTATCGGCGTCGCGCAGACCCTCGGCGCACGGCGGTTGATCGCATTCAGTGCGCCGGGAAACGAGCGCCTGCTCAGGCGCATGGGGGTCAGCACTCACAGGATTGCGGGGCCGCAGATGGTCAATGAGTTTCCCGTGGTGCCTTTCTGGATCAATGTAGCGGGTTATCGTCACCGTACAGTTGCAGAGAAGACTCAACGCGAGTGCCAGCCCAACTGAGCTGAAATCTGTTGCGTAGCTTCCATCAGTTGCTTGACGTAGTCCTGCTTCAACTCTTCCCGGAAGCGAAAACACGGGAATGAAACGCTCATGCCGCCGATCACGTGACCGAAACGGTCGCGAATCGGCGCCGCCAGGCAGCGCATGTTGTCTTCGAATTCTTCATGGTCTTCGGCATAGCCTTGTCGGCGAACGGTTTCCAATTCTTCCAGATAGGCTTGGACGCTGGTCAGTGTGTTGGCCGTGCGGCGCTCGAAGCTTTCTTCCTTGAGGTGCGCGAGCAACTCATCTTCTTCAAGCCAGGCCATCAGCACCTTGCCGATGCCGGTGCAATACAGCGGCGCTCGCCGACCGATACGCGAGTACATGCGCAGGTTGTACTTGGAGTCGATCTTGTGCACGTAGACGATGCTGCCTTCGTCAAGAATCCCCAGGTGAACCGTCTCGCCCGTCAGCTCGTTGATCCGCCGCATGCCTGGCTCCGCCTCCCGGACGATATCCAGGTGGGGCAGGGCCTGGGCGCCCAGTTCAAATAACCGGACGCTGAGACGATAGCGATCCTCGGCATCCTGCACCACATACCCCCGCGCCTTGAGCGACTGCAAAAAGCGATAAACCGTGGCCTTGGACATGTCCAGTTTGGTGGCGATTTCCGAGACACCGCTTTCTTCCGGATGCTCGGCCAGGGCCTCGAGAACGGCCATGGTCCGGCCCACCGCCGATACCAGCTCGTTGTTTGGGATGACGCTGTGGTCCATGAAGGCTCCAACGTGAAAAGTAAAACCCAAGGATATACGCAAGCAGAACAAAACGCTGTTTCATTTTTGCTTGACGAGCCGGGAAATCTGATTAGACTCGGGCCTTGAAAGAAAATGAAACGCCGTTTTAAAAACATAAAAAAGGCGCGTTGATTATGGATGTAACGCTTGACCATGGCCCGCAGACCCGCTCTGCCCGCCCGCTGAAGGTGGCGTTGGTGGGGGAGTGCATGATCGAGATGCGCGGTGAACCGGGCGCCGCGATCACCCAGACCTTCGGCGGCGATACGCTCAATACGGCGGTGTACCTGGCGCGATCGAGCGGCCGTGACGCAGTGGCCGTGGACTACGTGACAGCCGTGGGGGGCGATGGGTTCAGCGTGGCCATGCGCCGATCCTGGCGAAACGAGGGAGTCACGGACATCCATGTACGGGTGATCGAAGATGCGCTGCCGGGGCTGTATTTCATCCAGACCGATCCACACGGCGAGCGACGTTTCCTCTACTGGCGCGGGGAAGCGGCGGCGCGGCGGATGTTCGACGGGCCTGAGGCCGACGCCATGTTGGCTGCGCTGGCCGAGTACGACTACATCTATCTGAGCGGTATCAGCCTGGCGATCCTCAGCGGCGAAGGCCGTGAGCGCCTGATGCAGGCCTTGCATCTGGCCAGGCAAGGCGGCACGCGCATCGTCTTCGACAACAACTACCGCCCCCATCTTTGGCCTGATCCTGACGCGGCTCGGCAGGCCTACCGTGAACTATTGCGCCTGACCGACCTGGCCTTGGTCACCTGGGAAGATGACGCCATCCTGTTCGGCTACCGCGATACCGATGCCTTGTTCAGTGCTTATGCGCAGAAGGGAATCGGCGAAGTAGCCCTCAAGCGCGGTGCCGATTCCTGCTTGATCCAATGCCCGGCTGGCCGTTTCGACGTGCCTGCCCAGCACGTTGCCCATGTCATCGATACCACCGCCGCTGGCGATTCGTTCAGCGCCGCTTACCTGGCCTGTCGCCTGCAGGGCGGCGATCCGGAGCAGGCCGCTCGCTGGGGCCATTGCCTGGCTGCCCAGGTTGTCCAGTACCGAGGTGCACTGATTCCCCTAGCGGCCATGCCGAATATGGGAACGCTCTCATTTCCTTCTGTTGCACAGGTTTGACCTTATGAAAATTCTTGAAGCGCGCGTCATCGTTACCTGTCCGGGTCGCAACCTGGTCACCCTGAAGATTGTCACCGATGAGGGCATTTACGGCATTGGCGATGCGACGCTCAATGGCCGCGAACTGGCGGTGGTCGCGTACCTGGAAGAACACGTCCTTCCCGCGTTGATCGGCCGCGATGCCCACCGCATCGAGGACATCTGGCAGTACCTCTATCGCGGCGCGTATTGGCGTCGTGGCCCGGTAACCATGACCGCCATCGCCGCCGTCGATGTCGCACTTTGGGACATCAAGGCCAAGGCGGCGAACATGCCGCTGTATCAATTGCTCGGTGGCAAGAGCCGTGAGCGGGTGATGGTCTACGGGCACGCCACTGGCAAGGACATCGAAGGCTGCCTGGAAGAAGTCGCTCGCCATGTCGAGTTGGGCTACAAAGCCGTGCGCGTGCAATGCGGCATACCGGGTATCGCCACCACCTACGGCGTCGCAAAGCGCAGCGGTGAACGCTATGAGCCGGCCGACAGTGACCTGCCCGCCGAACACGTCTGGGACACTGCCAAATACCTCAACCACGTCCCCAAGCTGTTTGCCGCCGTACGCGAGCGCTTTGGCGACGACTTGCATATCCTCCATGACGTGCACCATCGCCTGACCCCCATCGAAGCGGGGCGCCTGGGCAAGGCCGTGGAGCCATACAACCTGTTCTGGCTCGAAGACTGTACGCCGGCCGAAAACCAGCAGAGCTTTCGCCTGATCCGCCAGCACACCACCACACCGTTGGCCGTTGGCGAGGTGTTCAACTCCATCCATGACTGCCGCGAGTTGATCCAGGAGCAGTTGATTGACTACATCCGCACGACGCTGGTGCATGCCGGCGGCATCACCCATGTGCGGCGCATTGCCGATTTTGCCGCGTTGTTCCAGGTGCGTACCGGTTTTCACGGCGCCACCGACTTGTCACCGGTGTGCATGGGCGCGGCCCTGCACTTCGATACCTGGGTGCCCAATTTCGGCATCCAGGAACACATGCCTCATGAAGAGCGCATCGATGAGGTCTTTCCCCATGCCTATCGCTTCGAGGACGGCCATTTCACGCCCGGCGATGCGCCGGGGCATGGCGTCGACATTGATGAAGACCTCGCCCGCCAGTACCCCTACAAGCGAGCCAGCCTGCCGGTCAACCGTCTAGAAGACGGCACGCTCTGGCATTGGTGAAGCGTTTCCAACACATCAAGCGGCGGGGCGCACGTCCCCGTCAGGAGTGACCCGATGAAAGCGTTCCAGGTTAGAGCACCCTTCGAGTTCGGGCTGGCCCAGGTCGACCGACCCCAGGTCGCCTATGGCGAGGTCCAGGTCGATGTGGCTTACGCCGGCATCTGTGGCTCGGACATGCACATCATTCATGGGCAGAACGCATTTGTGCGTTTCCCCCGAGTCACCGGCCATGAGTTTTCCGGGGTGATCCGGCAAGTCGGCGAAGGCGTCGAACACCTGCAGGTGGGCGACCGGGTGTGCGTCGATCCGGTGATCAGTTGCGGCACCTGTTATCCCTGCCGCATTGGCCGACCGAATGTCTGCACGCGGCTGCAAGTGATCGGCGTGCATCGCGACGGTGGTTTCAGTGAGCAGGTCTGTGTCCCTGCGCAGAATGCCCACCGCTTGCCCGACTCAATGTCCCTCAGCCACGGAGCCCTGGTGGAGCCTTACTCCATTGCCCTGAATGTGCTCGATCGCATGCAGCCCCATCCGGGCGACAGCGTGCTGATCTATGGGGCCGGTGTTATCGGCCTGACCCTGGTACAGATGGCCCGGGCGCTAGGGCTGACCGACATCACCGTGACCGATGTCATCGACAGTCGCCTGGAGACGGCCCGGGCGCTGGGTGCGAGCCGGACCCTCAACGGTCAGCAAGTCGATGTCGAAAGCACAATGCGGGAACTCACCCAGGGTGAAGGCGTGCCGTTGATTGTCGATGCCGCCTGCATCCCGGCGCTGATGCCGCAGATGGTGCGCCTGGCCTCGCCGGCCGGACGCATCGGCTTGCTGGGTTTCAATGCCACGCCCAGTGATCTGGTGCAGTTGGAGATGATCAAGAAGGAACTGACCCTGGTGGGCTCGCGGCTCAACAACCGCAAGTTCCCCAAGGTGATCGAACTGATCGCCAGCGGCAAGCTGCAGGTCCAGGACCTGATCAGCCATCGCGTCACTTTCGACGAGATGCCCGGTGCAATCGACCTGATCGAAAAACACCCCGAGCAAACCCGAAAAGTACTGGTGGAGCTGACGAACGCCCAGCACTGAGCCGTCTGTACCACCGATTTCATCGTGCCTGTTATGGGCATCCTCACCGAATAAACACAACAAGCGGGAGGTTCCACCATGTTTGGTCAAGGACGTAGCTTAATCATCATCATGCTGTTCCTGGCGGGGGTCATCAACTACCTCGACCGCTCGGCGTTGTCTGTGGCAGCCCCTTTTATCCAGAAGGACTACGGTCTGAGTACGGGTGAAATGGGCATGATCTTCAGCAGTTTTTTCGTCGGCTATGCCGCCTTCAATTTCATCGGTGGCTGGGCCGCTGATCGATACGGCGCCAAGACCACGCTGCTGCTGGCCATGGTCTTGTGGTCGTTGTTCAGCGGCCTGACCGTGCTGACGGTGGGCTTCGCCTCGCTGGTGCTCATCCGGATTCTGTTCGGCATGGGTGAAGGACCGTTGAGCGTCACCACCAGTAAGATGGTGAACAACTGGTACACCCCCAAGCGCAGGGCGCGGGCGATTGGCACGTCGATGTCCGGCACACCGTTGGGTGGGGCAATTTCCGGTCCTGTGGTGGGTTTTATCGCCGTCACCTACGGCTGGAAAATGTCGTTCATTATCATCATGGTGATCGGCCTGGTCTGGGCGGCGGTGTGGTTCAAGTTCGTCAAGGAAAGGCCAGAAGGCGAGGGCGCCGAGGAGATTCTTCGGGCCGAGGGGCAAAGCGAGCTGGCGGCACAACCGGTGTTCCCGCTGCGGTACTACCTCAAGCAACCGACGGTGCTGTTCACATCCTTGGCGTTCTTTTCCTATAACTACACGTTGTTTTTCTTCCTGACCTGGTTCCCCAGCTACCTGACCATGGCCCACGGGCTGAACGTCAAGGACATGAGTATCGCCACGGTCATTCCCTGGGTTTTGGGTTTCCTCGGCCTGGCCTTGGGCGGTTTCATTTCCGACTTCGTGTTCAAGAAAACCGGAAAGATGATGTTCTCGCGCAAAGTGGTGCTGGTGACGTGCCTGTTGGCCTGCGCCGCCTGTATCGCTTGTGCCGGGATGGTCAAGACCCTGTATCCGGCGGTCATCCTCGTCGCTTTGGCGGTGTTCTTCCTTTACCTCACCGGCGCCATTTACTGGGCGATCATCCAGGACACCGTACCGGCGGCGCGAGTGGGTGGCGTCAGTGGCTTCATGCACTTTCTGGCGAACACCTCGGGCATTGTCGGCCCGACCTTGACCGGCTTCCTGGTGCAGTTCACCGGTTCGTTCACCAGTGCGTTCCTGCTGGCGGGGTTGTTGACTGTGATCGGTGCCCTATGTGTGGCGCGCTATGTAAAACCCCTGGCGCTGGCCAATACCGGTGACTCGCCTGCACAAGGCTCACAACCGGTTTCGGCCCTGAGCCATCCCTGAACAGAAGGAGTGTATTGATGCCTGTTGTGAAGCGAGTGCCCTCCACCGGCGCTGCAGCGCAGATCGGTATCGTCCATTTGGGCTTGGGCGCGTTCCATCGCGCCCACCAGGCGGTCTACCTGCAGCGCCATCTCAATCGTCATGGTGAAAGTGACTGGGGGCTGTGCAGCGCCAACCTGCGCTCCAATCGCACCTTGGTCGATCAATTGCGCGAGCAGGATGGTCGCTACCATGTGGCCGAGTACCGCGACCGCGAGCAGGTAACGTTGCGCGAGATCGCGGTCTTGCGTCAGGCCTTGTATGTGGGCGAGGGCGGCCACGACCTGGAACTGCTGTTGCAGCGCATGGCTGCGCCGCAGACGAAGATCGTCACCCTCACCGTCACCGAAAAAGGCTATTGCCTGAGCCCGTCCTCGGGGCAACTGCGCAGCGAAGATCCGCTGATTGCCCATGACATCGCTCATCCACAAGCGCCGCGCTCGGCCCCCGGTATTGTCCTTGAGGCCCTGCGCCGTCGCCGCGCCGCCGGCATCCCGGCATTCACCGTGTTGTGCTGTGACAACATGCCCGATAACGGTCAACGCACCCGCCAGGCGGTCAGCGCGTTGGCGGCGAGGCAGGATGAGGCGCTGGCGCAGTGGGTCGACCAACAGGTGGCGTTTCCCAGCTGCATGGTCGACCGCATTGTGCCCGCGATGGACGGCGAGTCCTTTCGGCGGCTGGAGCAGATGGATTGTCACGATGCGGCGGCAGTGGTCTGTGAAAGCTTCAGCCAGTGGGTGATCGAGGATCACTTTCCCCTCGGTCGCCCGGATTGGGAAGTCGAGGGCGTACAAATGGTGGAGGACGTGCGCCCGTTCGAGACGATGAAACTGCGCATGCTCAATGGCAGTCACTCGTTGCTGGCCTATGTGGGGTTGCTGGCTGGCCATGAGTCGGTGTTCGACGCCGTCAGTGACGCGAATCTGGCACGGCTCTTCGAGCGTTACATGGCTGAGGAAGCGGCGCCCACCCTGGACATGCCGGCGGGCATCGATCTTTCGCTGTATGCCCGCGATCTGAAGGCGCGCTTTGCCAATGACAGCCTGCAACATCGCCTGCGCCAGATCGCCATGGACGGTTCGCAGAAACTGCCGCAACGCTGGTTGCTCGGTGCCCGGCACTTGCTCGATCAAGGGCGAGGTATCGACTGTACCGCGCTGGGCATCGCGGCATGGATTCACTACTGCACGCAACCGTTGCCGGGTCATCCGATGCACGTGGTTGACGACCCTTTGAGTGCGACTTTTGCCGATCTGGCGGGGCGCTTCGACGGCGCATCGTTGGTGGAGGCCTTTCTCGATTTGGACGAAGTCTTCCCGGCCGCGTTGTCGGAGCGTCCGGCGTTTCGTGAGGCTGTGCAACGTGCTTATGGCGCCCTGATTCGCGACGGTATCGGCAGCTTTTTGCAGACCTTTGCCGCACCCAACTAACAAAAAGGAGAACAACATGGAACAGACATGGCGTTGGTTTGGCCCCAAAGACCCGATCTCCCTGGCGGACGTTCGCCAAACCGGTGCGACCGGTATCGTCACCGCGTTGCATGAAATCCCCAACGGCCAGGTGTGGCCGGTGGACGCCATCGCGGCGCGTAAAGCGATGATCGAAGCGGCTGGTTTGAGCTGGTCGGTGGTGGAAAGCATTCCGGTGCACGAGGACATCAAGCGTGGCTGCGGGCGGCGTGACGAGTACATCGCCAACTACCAGCAAAGTGTGCGCAACCTGGCGAGCTGCGGCATCGATATCGTGTGCTACAACTTCATGCCGGTATTGGACTGGACGCGTACTGACCTGACCTATGCGCTGGCGGATGGTGGCTGGGCGCTGCGTTTCGATCAAACCGCATTTGCTGCCTTTGACTTGTTCATCCTCCAGCGTCCGGGGGCGCAGGCTGAATACAGCGCCGAGGACATCCAGCAGGCCAAGGCCTACTTCGAGCAACTGACGCCGGCCCAGAGCGAGACCTTGGTCAACACCTTGATCGCCGGCCTGCCCGGTGCCGAGGAGCACTACAGCCTGGAAAACTTCCGGGCCTTGCTGCGCACCTACGCCGATATCGACGAGGCCAAGTTGCGTGAACACCTGGGGTATTTCTTGCGCGCGGTGATCCCGGTGGCAGAGGAAGTGGGTGTGCGCATGGCGATCCACCCGGACGATCCACCCCGGGCGCTGCTCGGCCTGCCACGCATTCTGTCCACCGCCGAAGACGCCCAATGGTTGCTGGACGCCGCCCCGAGCCCGGCCAATGGCCTGACGTTCTGCACCGGCTCCTATGGCGTGCGCGAAGACAACGACCTGGTGGCGATGGCCAAGCAGTTTGCGCCGTTCATCTACTTCACCCACCTGCGCTCAACCCGCCGGGAAGCGGATCCGCGCAGCTTCCACGAAGCCCATCACCTGGATGGCGACGTCGACATGGTCGGGGTCATCAGTGCCTTGGTGGCCGAAGAGCGCAGGCGTGAGCGCGAAGGCGGCCCGCGCTTGCCGCTGCGTCCGGATCATGGGCATCAATTGCTCGACGATCAGCACCGCAAAAGCAACCCCGGCTACTCGCTGATCGGTCGCCTCAAGGGCCTGGCGGAAATCCGCGGTGTGGAATTGGCCGTGCGGCAACAGCTGAGCTAGCCAGGACACACGGCCCCTGTGGGAGATTCATGTTCACCCCAAATCCCCTGTGGGAGCGAGCTTGCTCGCGATAGCGGCGGTTCGGTTTGCAGGGATGTTGACTTTGCCGCCTCCATCGCGAGCAACGCCCTCGCCACAGGCTCATAAACTGCAGGGCTAGTCGCTCAGTTCTTCCGGCCCCAGCGCTTGCAGCCAACGGTTCTCCGAGCGGCTCAAGTGCTGGCGCATGGAGGTCTGAGCACCGAGCACATCTTTGCTGGCGACGGCGCGCAGGATCGCCTCATGCTCGATGACGGCGGCTTCCCAGGTCAATGCGTTCTCGGAATGCTTGCTCAGGTGCGCCGAAATAGGGTTGTGTCGTTCATCAAACAGCGCGGTGATGATCCGGACCAGGGCAGAGTTACCGCTCATTTTGGCCAGGCGCTGATGAAACCTGCGGTCGTCCTCCAGAGGGGGCTGGCCGTTGGCGATGCTGGCGCGCATGGCGTCGATACATTCCTGCAGATAGCGGTAGTCGCTTTTTTTGCCATGCAAACAGGCCAGGATCACCGACTCACCTTCGATCAGGGCGCGCGCCTGCATCAGTTCCGAGGGGCTTTCGCCCAAGGTTTCGCTCTGGTTTTTCCCGTCCATGGGTCGGGTGCGCACGTACACGCCCGAGCCCATCTTGATTTCAATTTCGCCCTCGATTTCCAGGGCGATGAGCGCCTCGCGCAGCGAAGGCCGGGAAACCCCCAGCAGTTGGGTCAAATCGCGCTCGGGAGGAAGCCTGGAGCCTGCCTTGAAGTCCCCTTGGACGATGTAGTTTCGCAGTTGGTCAGCGATTTTCTGGTACGGCTTTCGCTCGGCGGCGTTGATCGGTGAGACCATGGCAACGGTGTCCATCGGATAGTCTGCGAAGGCTACCATAGGCGCTTGATGCTGTTCATTCATGTGGGAGCGATGGTGCGGCAATCACATCACCGCGCCAATCTGCCAAGGCACAAACTCATTGTCGCCCAAGCCATTTTCCTCACTGCAGGTGCGGCGTCCGGAAGCGGTATCGAGCATCAATTGGAACAACCGTTCACCGGCCTCGGCCACCGACTCCAGGCCATCGACAATGCCTCCGGCGTTGAAATCCATGTCCAGCTCCATGCGTTGGAACAGGCGGGTGTTGGTGGCGATTTTCAAGGATGGTGTGGGCTTGCACCCGTAGGTCGAACCGCGGCCCGTGGTGAAGCAGATTAGGTTCGCGCCTCCCGCCACCTGGCCGGTCGCAGACACCGGGTCGTAGCCGGGCGTGTCCATGAACACCAGGCCTCGGGCATCCACCGTTTCAGCGTATTGGTAGACACCCATCAACCCACTGGCGCCTGCTTTCGCCACCGCACCGAGGGATTTCTCCAGGATGGTGGTGATGCCGCCGGCCTTGTTGCCAGGCGAGGGGTTGTTGTTCATGTCACCGTCGTTGTGGCGCACGTAGGCTTCCCACCAATGGATCCGCTGCATCAATTTTGCCGAGATGTCAGCGGATGCCGCGCGGGCCGTCAGCAGGTGTTCGGCGCCATAAATTTCCGGTGTTTCCGAAAGAATGGCGGTGCCGCCATTTCGCACCAGCAGGTCTACAGCGGCGCCGAGTGCTGGATTGGCGCTGATGCCTGAATAACCATCCGAACCGCCACATTGCAAGCCGACACTCAGGTGGCTGGCCGCAACGACGGTGCGCTGGAGGTCGTTGATGATTGGCAGCATCTGTTCGATATGGGCGATGCCCCGTTGCACGGTTTCACGAGTACCGCCGGCGTCCTGGATGATCAGGCTGGCCTTGAGCGGCGCTGGGCGATCGCCGAGCTCTTCCATCAGCGGGACGAGCTGGTTGACTTCGCAACCCAGGCCGATCAACACGATTCCGGCGAAATTGGGATGATCGGCATACCCGCGTAAGGTGCGTTTGAGAATATCGATGCCTTCGCCTTTGGCCCCCATGCCGCAGCCACTGCCGTGGGTAATCGCCACGACGCCATCAACGTTGGGGAAGTCTTTCAGGCGCTCGGCAGAGAAGGCGTTGGCGATGTGTTTGCACACGGTTGCCGAGCAGTTGACGCTGGAAATAACCCCGATGTAGTTGCGGGTACCAACGCGCCCATCATCGCGCACGAAACCCTCGAACGTCGCCGGCTCACCGCTGAGCACGGTAGGTATATAAACGTTCTGCACGCTCTGTTCGGCACTGGTCGTGGGCATGTCCAGGTTGTGCACGTGGACATGATCGCCGGGCTCGATGCCCTGGGTCGCCTGGCCGATGGTCTGGCCATATTTGAGCACCCGTTGGCCAGCCAGCACCCTGCGCAGGGCGATCTTGTGCCCGGACGGAATCGGCTGTCGGGCGACCAGCGCGATGCCGTCGGCGTTCAACTGTTGGCCCGTGGCAATATCGCCACGGGCCACAGCGACATCGTCACCAGGGGTCAACACAAGCAGAGAAGACGGCAGGTTCATGGTACGTCCTCCTCTAGCACTCGATGATTGCTTTGACGACACCCTGCTTGGGGTCGAGCAAGGTGCTGAACGAATGGGCGACGTCGCTGAGTGTCAGTCGATGGGTGTTCAGGGCGGCGTCCGGGATCAATCCGTTGCGCAAGCATTCTTCCACGTGGCGGAAGTCTTCCTGGGTGGCGTTGCGGCTCCCCATCAACGTGGCTTCACGCTTGTGAAATTCGGGGTCGGAGAAGGTGATGGAGTCCCGCACCACTGAAATCATCACATAGGTGCCGCCGTGGGCGATGAACTCGAACCCGCGCTCCATGGCCCGGGCATTACCGGTGGCATCGAACACCACGTCGAAAAAATCACCCTCAGTCAGTTCCGCCAGGGCCTGCTTGTCGCCTTCGCCGATTTGCACGGCGGCATGGATATTGAGATGTTGCCGACAGAACGACAGACGATCCTCACGGGTATCCAGGACAGTGACCTGCGCCCCGCGCAGGCTGGCGAAGATCGCCGCCGCCATGCCGATCGGCCCGGTGCCGACCACCAGCGCGCGTTTACCCGCCTGGACATTTGAGCGCCGTACAGCATGAGCGCCGATGGACAGGAATTCGATCATCGCCGCCTGATCAAGGGAAACCCCCACGGCCTTGTGCACGAATTGGTGGGGAACGCTCAGGTACTCAGTGAAAGCCCCGTCGCAATGCACACCCAGCACTTGAATGCGGGTGCAGCAGTTGGTCTTGCCCTGGCGGCAGGCGATGCAGGTTCCGCAGGAAAGGTAGGGCATCACGTAGACAACATCACCGATGGCGAGGTCGCTGGCGCTGTCCGTCTCTTCTACCAGTCCGGAAAACTCGTGGCCCATGACACGCGGATATTCGAGGTAGGGCTGGTTGCCGGTGAAGATATGCAGGTCAGTGCCGCAGACCCCGACGCGCTTGACCCGGATGAGGATCTCTCCTGGTTTCCTGAGCGGTTTTTCGCGCTCGATGGCGGTTAACGAGCCAGGTTCGTTACAGATGACGGTCAACATGTCGATGCTCCTTGACTGGCGCGCAGACAACGGGTGCCTGCACGCGCAGGAGGGTTGCGAGCAGCCGGGTGCCGCGCCCGGAGCTCTTTTTTTGTTATAGGCGGGTCGTAACCCACTCGGTCGATCTTCGCCCAAAACCTACACGCCGGGGAAAATATTGGCAAGACCAATTTGTTATTTTATAAATTGGACTGACCAAAGTGAAATTTAAGGAGGTGTCTCACGCTTCTCTATTAACATCGCCAGGCCGATGGGAAAAAAGGCAACTGTGGGCCGGAAAACGTTTCGGGGCGCAATGGCGGGTGGATTGCTATGGGGAGTTTGGATGAGCACACAATGGGAGAAAAAGGGTTGTCCGGTTTGCCGGGCGCTATGGGAGTCCGGCCAGCATCCCCCTGAGCTTGCCATGAGCATTGCTCTCCATTCCCGCTTGCATCGATGTTCATCGTGCGCAGCCTTCTGGGAGCAGTTAGAACGTTATGCCGACGTCATTTGTGAGCGGCAGGCGCGTGCGTCATATCCTGAAGCTTTCCAGTCGGAGGGGGTTTAATGAACCCAGGCCATTCCTTCATGTCAGTCGTTTGTCAGGACCGACAACATGATGGAGCTGTTTATGCGACCTATGGATTTCACCAGCCTGTCCTTCGCCGCGTTGCTGTGCGCGGCTTGCTCAAGCCAACCGGCCGCGACATGGAGTTACGAAGATGCCCAGGGGCGAGCCAATCTGCCGCCCGACCAGGCCTATCCCGAACTGTTTGAAGCGGTTCAGCGCGGGCAGCTTTTCACTGACCAGAAACACTTCGTGGACGCGCTGCCCAAGCGTGATCCGGCGAAAATCCGCGCCGATTACCTGGCTCGTCGGGGCAGTGATGGCTTCGATCTGAAAATTTTCGTGCAGGACAATTTCATCGAATCCGGCGAGGCGCAAAGCCCGGCGTCGAAACCTGGCGCTTCGATTGAAGAACACATCGACAATCTCTGGCCGGTGTTGAGCCGAAGTTACAAGCAGGTGCCGCAATACAGCAGCTTGCTGCCCTTGCCGCAGCCCTATGTGGTGCCGGGCGGGCGCTTTCGCGAGATGTATTACTGGGATTCCTACTTCACTATGCTGGGGCTTGAGCAAAGCGGTGAGAAGGCCCGGGTTCGCCAGATGACCGACAATTTCGCCTACATGATCGATACCTACGGCCACATCCCCAATGGCAATCGCACCTACTACCTGAGCCGATCGCAGCCGCCGTTCTTCGCTTACATGGTGGAGCTGCAGGCGCACATCGAAGGTGAGCAGGCCTACGGGCGCTACTTGCCACAATTGCAGAAAGAATATGCCTACTGGATGGAAGGAGCCCAGACGCTCAAACCCGGGGCAGCCGCCAAGCACGTGGTCAAACTGGCCGATGGCAGTGTTCTCAATCGTTATTGGGACGCCAGCCCGACGCCTCGCCAGGAGTCCTGGTTGCAAGACGTCAAGACTGTCGAGCAGGCGCCGGACAGGCCCAAGGAGGAGGTTTGGCGTGATCTGCGTGCCGGCGCCGAAAGTGGTTGGGACTTCAGTTCCCGTTGGCTGGGCGATGGCCAGAATCTGACGACCATACGCACCACCTCCATCGTGCCCGTTGACCTGAACAGCCTCATGTATCACCTGGAGCGGACTATCACCAAAGCCTGTGAGACCGTTCAGAACACACCCTGCGTCCAGGCTTATGGGCAGCGCGCGGAGCGGCGTCAGCGGGCTATCGAGAAGCACTTGTGGAATGCCGAGGCAGGCTTCTACGTGGACTACGACTGGCAGAAAAACCAACAACGCCAGCAGCTCACCGCCGCTGCGCTTTTTCCGCTGTTTACCGGCCTGGCCTCCACCGAGCACGCCAATCGCACCGCCGATGCGGTACGCGAAGGCCTGTTGCGTCCCGGCGGCATCGCCACCACCCAGGTCAGCAATGGCCAGCAGTGGGATGAGCCCAACGGCTGGGCACCGCTGCAATGGGTGGCAGTAGAGGGGTTGGACCGCTACCAGCAAACAGCGCTGGCGCAGCAGATCGGCAGCCGTTTTTTGCAGCAGGTTCAGAACCTCTACCGCAAGGAAAACAAGCTGGTGGAGAAATATGATTTATCTGCCCAGGGCAATGGTGGGGGAGGCGGCGAATATGAGTTGCAGGACGGCTTTGGCTGGACCAATGGCGTGACGCTGAAACTGATGAGCAAGTATGGCGCAACCCCACCCACCACCAGGCCGTAGACTGAACACCGTGGCGAGGGAGCTTGCTCCCGCCGGGCTGCGCAGCAGCCCTTGAGTTTCCCTCACCACCATGAACCCGCCAAGTCTCAAGTCAGAGCCATCGTACCATTCGGCACATCACCCTCCGGCAACACCACGTGCGGGCTGCCCGGCGTCAAAATGACCTTCCTGCAATCCTCCTGCTTCTTGTCGAAAAGCTTGTAGCCCTCGGCGGCCTGCTCCAGCGACATCCGGTGGCTGATGATCACCTCAGGGGACAAGCGACCGGTCTCGATATGGCCAAGCAGTTCAGGCAGATAACGCTGCACATGGGTCTGGCCCATCTTGAAGGTCAGGCCTTTGTCGAACGCATCGCCAAACAGGAAGCCGTGGATGAAGCCGGCGTACACCCCCGGCACGCTCACCACGCCGCCGCGCCTGACTGCCGCGATACATTGACGCAGCGCCTTGCCGCTGCTGCCTTCGAGCTTGAGCGTGGCCAGCACCGTTTCGGTGGTGCTGCCCTTGGCCTCGAAGCCCACCGCATCGACCACACCGTCCACGCCGCGCATGCCTCTGGTCTGACGAATGATCGTGTCCGCTGGGTCGTCGTCTTCATCGAAGTTGATCGGAATCACGCCGTAGGTTTGCTGCGCGTAGGCCAGGCGATAGGGATGATGATCGACCATGAAGATCTGGTCGGCGCCCAACATCCGCGCGCAAGCGGCACTCAACAAGCCGACGGGCCCGGCGCCGTAGATCGCGATACTCGAACCCTCGCCGATCCCAGTGTTGGTGACCGCTTGAAACGCGGTCGGCAAGATGTCCGAGAGGAACAGTACCTTTTCGTCCGACAGGGTCCCCGGCACCTTGAACGGCCCGGTATTGGCCTTTGGAACACGTACGTACTCGGCTTGGCCACCCGGTATGCCGCCGTACAGGTGGCTGAAACCGAAAAGCGCCGCGCCCGGTGCAATGGCCTTCTTGTTCAGGATCGCGCCAGGCCCGGTGTTGGTGGTTTCACAGGCGGCGAACAGATCCATCTGGCAGAAAAAACAGCTGCCGCAGGCGATCACGAACGGAATCACCACACGGTCGCCGGGTTGCACCGCAGTCACCGCTGAACCCGTTTCCTCGACGATCCCCATGAACTCATGTCCGAAGATATCACCGTGCTCGACGGCGGGGATTTTCCCGCGATAGAGGTGCAGGTCGGAACCGCAAATCGCCGTTGCGGTAACGCGCAGAATGATGTCGTCGCTGTCCACCAGGATGGGGTCGGCGACCGTATCGACTTTCACACTGTGGGCACCGTGATAGGTGAGTGCTCTCATGACGTCCTGCCTCTCTCGATAGTTGGTAAAGGGCAAAGGGGCGATTCCAGACGGAAGTTCACAGAGATGACGGGCCATGGGACTAGCGGTCGTTTTGTGCTGCGAGGGTACTTTTGGACGGGTTCTGGTAGCGTTGCCTGGGTGCTATCGCCGGCTTGTCCAGTAGCGAACGATAGCCTCATCTCGCCCCTGCACCGGATCCCTTTCGGGAAATGGCAGGGTGGCGATATTCGCCAGTTTGGCTTCGCTCGGTGCTTCACGGCAGATGTCGGCTTGTTGGCCGGGAGGGTAGGCGCCGACTACCAGAAAATTCTCGCTGGCGTGCAGTTGCAGTGGCCTGTACCGGCGGGGAGCAGCATCCGCAGGCTAAACCTGCTCGTACACTGTCACCCGGTTACGCCCGGTCTTCTTCGACGTATACAACGCCTGGTCCGCCCGGGCGATCAGGTCGGCGTGGCTGTTCGAGGGTTGGCTCAGGTCGGCCACTCCCAGGCTGATGGTGAAACGGATGCGCTGGTCGTTGTACACCACCTCCAGCGCCTCTACGGAGTGACGCATGCGTTCGGCGAAAGTGTGCGCACCAGTGCTGTCGGTATCCGAAAGCACCACGCCAAACTCTTCACCGCCATACCGGCCGACCACATCGGAGTCGCGCGCATGTTCGCGCAGCAGCCTGGCGACATGCTCGATGACCTTGTCGCCGGCCTGATGGCCGTAAGTGTCGTTGACTCGCTTGAAGTGATCGATGTCGAGCATCACCAGGCTCACCGCGTTGCCGTAGCGCTGGTGTCGAGCATAGGCGGCCCGCAGGCTTTCCTCCCAATGACCGCGGTTGTACAACCCCGTCAGTCGATCGGTACTGGAGAGTTGTTGCAGTTGCGCATTGGCGGCTTGCAGTTGATGCCGGTTGGTGGCGACGTCGGTGACGTCATAGATCACCAGGCAGATGTGGTTGATTTTGCTGTCGGGCGAGCGCAGCGGGAGCAGGGTGGTGTTCTGGTACATGAACTCTTCGCTGCCGGTGATCGGCTGATAGTTCTCGAACCGTACCAGATACGGACGTTGCTCCCACACCGTGAACGCTGGAGTGCCCAGGGTGGCGACGCTTTCCACCTTGCGACTGAACCACTGACGATCGATTTCGGGGAACAGGCTGAAAATAAGTTGATTGTGGGCATCCTTCGGCTGCACCCCGGAGCGGTTCTCCATGAAGGTGTTCCAGACCTGCACGCGGTAGTCGCGATCGAGCACCACCACGCCGACATCGATACTCTGAACGACGGCAAGCAACCAGTGAAATTCGTTCAGATCAATAGAATCGTTCATGGCTCAGTTCATCAAATAGGCGAGTTTGTGGGTCAACCGCTCGATGGAGTCTTCCGTGAACAGCAGCAATAGGTCGAAACGAATATCGTGCCCTTCCAGGCTGTAGCTGATTTCCACCGCCAGGGTCTTTTTCCAGCGCTTGCGGTTGACCCGGATCAGCTCATCAATCGCCGCGTGTTGGCCAAGAATCTGCGGGTGGCCCTGAGAGAATCCCACATCGATCTGTTCGGCAATGCTGGTCAGGCAAGCGCCGATCAGGACGCTGGAAAGGTCCAGCAGCATTTCCAGGTCGGAGTAGTCGCTGCTCTGACGTTGCATCAGTTGCGCGATGTCGGAGATTTCCGAGTCGTGAAACATCAGCAGGGCTTCACCCGCGATGCCACTGCCAATGAAACCCTGGCAGATAGCCGTGAGTTGCTGCGAGCTGCTGGCATCGTTCAGCGCCATATGCAACTCACCGACTTCGAGGATGTTCACATTGGGCACGGGCAGTTGCACAAAAACGCCCAATACCTTGGCGATCAGGGCGGCGGCCTGACCGATGGCGACATTGACTGTCTCGCGGAACACATCATGGAAACTGATGGCCGTGTGAGTGACCGAACGATTCTGCAGTGGCGTCTGGCCGGGTTTCGCCAATAGCCCCAATCGACTGAGGGTCTGGCGCAGCTCATTTTCGTCGAAAGGTTTTTTCAGGAATGCCAGTGCACCCAGCTCATGCACGCGGCGCACTGCTTCTTCCTGCACGTCACCGGAGATCACGATGACTTGCGCCTTCAGGCCTTCGGCGCGCAATGCGCTCAATACCTGATAACCGTCCATTTCCGGCATGGTCAGGTCGAGCAACACCACCTGTCCCAACCCCTGGCGTATGGCGTCCATAGCCTGGCGGCCATTGGTGGCCTCGGTGACCGAAACCGGCCAGTCTGCGGGCAGCGCGCGTAATACCTGTTTACGGGCCATGTTGGAGTCGTCACACACCACTAGGGGAATCACTGACACAGAAGGCTCTCATCGGGGGGTGGATATCAGGGAAACTCTTACGTGCATCATGACATAGGGTAGCAAAGAGCACCTAATGCACAGGTTTTCCCGAGAGCGCCATCCAGCAACATAGGCGGCTTGTGGGGGGGCGGCCAAGGCTGCGCGCCTGGCATTGCGGCGCAGCGTGCTTGTACCGCGACAGATCGAGGCGCGCCTCTGTAGGCCGCTTGCCAACAGTGCTACAGTCCCGCGCTTTCAGGATGGGGCGTCATGGGCGCGTTGGCATCGCTTGCAATGATCGACCTCCCTTTCAGTGTCGTCGCCGATACGTTAATCCTGCGTATGCGATTTTTCATATGAAGCCTGCCGAGGAGTAGCGCTATCCCGGTATCCTCATAACCACTCAGCATCCATCGAAGTAGAAAACATGAATCGTCGTAAGAAAATAAATCAGTTGCTCAAGGCTCATGCCAAAAAGGCCAGTGCCAAATTGGCACCGGCCAGCAAGTCCAGGTACATCAGCAAAGCCGATCGATTGAAACTGGCCGCTGAAGCCAGCCCAGATGCGATCATCCTGCCTGAGGACTGACCCAGGCAGTTTTAAGGTTCTGGACGTTCGTAGTAAAAAAAGAGGTCGTAGTTGAACCAGCAGACGTTGTCCATGCGCCTGGAGCGCGTGGCGGAGCAGGTACCCATAGGCGCCCGCCTGGCCGATATCGGCTCGGATCACGCCTACCTGCCGGTGGCATTGATGCGCCGTGGCGCCATCGCGGCGGCGGTGGCGGGTGAGGTGGCATTGACGCCGTTTCGCTCGGCCCAACGCACCGTGGCTGAAAATGGCCTGGACGAGCAGATCAGCGTGCGCTTGGCCAACGGCCTGGCGGCGATCGAGCCGGGAGACGGGATTACGGCGATCAGCATCTGCGGCATGGGCGGCGAGACGATTCGCGACATCCTCGACAGCGGCAAGGCGTGCCTGAGCGGCCAGGAGCGCCTGATTCTGCAGCCCAACGGTGGCGAACAACCGTTGCGCCAATGGTTGATGGAAAATCGCTACCGCATCCTTTGCGAGCAAGTGCTGCGGGAAAATCGCTTCGACTACGAAATCATTGTCGCCGAGCCTGACGGCCCGGTGTCGTACACCGCCGAGGAGCTGTACTTCGGCCCGCTGCAGATGCGGGCCCGCAGCCCGGCGTTCCTGGCCAAGTGGCAGCGTATGCTGCGCCTGAAGCAGCGAACCCTGGCCGACTTCGCCCGGGCGCGACAGACCGTGCCCGAGGACAAGGTGCAGGAGGTCGTGCGACAGGCCCGGTGGATCACTGAACTGCTGGCTTGAGCCGGCCCATCGGTCGCGCTACAGGGTTGTCTAGATCAGTGCTTCTTCGACCAGCTCGATCCAATGACGCACCGGTGTGCGTCCGGCGCTGTCGAGGTGGGTCTGGCAGCCGATGTTGGCCGTTACGATCACTTGCGGATTGCCGCTCTCCAAAGCGTTGAGCTTGTTGTCGCGCAATTGCCGGGACAGCTCGGGTTGGGTCAGCAAATACGTGCCTGCCGAGCCACAACAAAGATGACTGTCGGGCACCGTCGTGAGGCTGAACCCGAGGCGCCCGAGTACCCCTTCCACGGCGCCGCCGAGCTTCTGGGCATGCTGCAGGGTGCAGGGACAGTGGAAGGCCAGGCGCCGGTCGCCATGCAAGCCGAGGGTTTCCAGGGGTTCGGCGTGCAGCACTTGCACCAGGTCGCGAGCCAAGGTGCTGACACGTTCGGCCTTGGCGGCGTAGGCCGGGTCATGCTTAAGCAACTTGCCATACTCTTGCACGAAGGCGCCGCAACCGCTGGCGGTCTGGACAATGGCTTCGGCCCCGGCCTCGAGGGCTGGCCACCAGGCGTCGATGTTGCGCCTGGCCCGCTCGAGGCCTTTTTCCTGGGCATTGAGGTGGTAGTCGATTGCCCCACAACAACCGGCCTCTGGGGCCGATACCACCGAGATGCCCAGGCGATCCAGGACGCGTGCGGCAGCGGCGTTGGTGTTGGGCGACAGGGTCGGCTGCACGCAACCTTCGAGCATCAGTACATGGCGCGCATGGCGTACTGGCGGACGTGGCTTGGCCGCAGGGTGCTGGCGCGGCAGCTTGGTTTGCAGGGCATGGGGTAGCAGCGGACGGAAAACCTTCGCAACCTGGGTCAACGCTTTGAAGAGTGCTGGCCGTGGCAGTACCGCGCGCAGGCCCTGGCGAAACATGCGTTCGGTGAGCGGGCGCGGTACCTTCTGCTCGACGACAGCGCGACCGATATCCAGCAGGTTGTGATATTGCACGCCGGATGGACAGGTGGTCTCGCAGCTGCGGCAGGTCAGGCAGCGATCCAGGTGCAACTGGGTCTTGGCGGTGACCGCCTGGCCTTCGAGTACCTGCTTGATCAGGTAGATGCGCCCGCGGGGGCCATCCAGTTCATCCCCCAGCAATTGGTAAGTGGGGCAGGTGGCCGTACAGAATCCACAATGCACGCATGAGCGCAGGATACGCTCGGCTTCCTCGGCGCGGGGGAGGCTTTTGGCTTGTTCGCTCAGATGGGTTTGCATGGCTCGTCCTCAGAGGTCGGCGTATATACGGCCCGGATTGAAGATGCCCTGGGGGTCGAGCTGCTTCTTCAGGTTCTGGTGGTAGCGCAGCAACGGTCCGGCCAACGGCTGGAAGGGCGTTTCGTCGATGGCGTAGAGGGTTGCGTGACCACCGACGTTGGACGCAGCCTGGCGAATGATTTCAGGCGCAGCCGTGGATTTCAGCCACCGCTGGGCGCCCCCCCAGTCCAACAGTTGTCGACCGGGTAGATCCAGGGGAGCGATGTTGTTCGGCAGCGAAAGCCGCCACAACGGTTCGGGTGTGGCAAAGAATCCCAGGCGCTGTTCCCGCAGGTCAGCCCAGTAACTGTTGTCGAGGGTGTCGCCACCGAGACGGTCGATGGCCGAGGCCACCGAGCCCTCGCCACCTTCCAGGCGCAGGTGCAGTGCCGCGCCGTCATGACAGGCCGCGCTGATCGGGATTGGCTGCTGGCCCCATTCGGCCAGTTCACCCAACGCCTGGTGAACATCCATTTCCAGTCGCACGCTGCGGCACTGGCGTGGCTTGGGCAGGACCTTCAAGGACACCTCCGTGAGTAGCCCCAGGCAGCCGAAGCTGCCGGCCATGAGGCGCGACAGGTCATAGCCGGCGACATTCTTCATGACTTCGCCGCCAAAACGCAGCAACTTGCCTTGCCCGGTGATGACTCGGGTGCCCAACACGTAATCCCGCACCGAGCCGGCCCAGGGGCGCCGTGGCCCGGACAAACCGGTGGCGACCATGCCGCCCAGGGTCGCCTGCGGGCCCAGGTGTGGGGGCTCGAATGGCAGGAATTGCCCGGCGGCGTCGAGGGCTGCTTCGAGCTCCACCAGGGGGGTGCCGGCGCGTGCGGTGAGCACCAGTTCGGTCGGGTCGTAGCTGACGATGCCGCGATGCAGGCGGGTATCCAATACGTCACCGCAGGCTGGTCGGCCCAGCATGGCTTTGCTGTTGCCGCCTTGGATGCGCAGCGGTGTGCGTTCGCCGAGGGCGTGGTTGACCTGTTCCAGCAGCGTGGCGCTGGCGTCATGATCGTAGGGCATCAGAAGCGCTCCAGTTCCGGGAACGGCAGGTTACCGAGGTGCACGTGCATCGAACCGAACTCCGCACAGCGCTGCAGGGTCGGGATGTTCTTGCCGGGATTGAGCAGGCCCAGCGGGTCAAAGGCCTTTTTTACCGCGTGGAACACGGTCAACTCGTCGCTGTTGAACTGCGCGCACATTTGGTTGATCTTCTCGCGCCCGACACCATGCTCCCCGGTGATGCTGCCACCGACTTGCACGCACAGTTCCAGGATCTTGCCGCCCAGCGTCTCGGCGCGCTCCAGCTCGCCGGGCTGGTTGGCGTCGAACAGAATGAGTGGGTGCATGTTGCCGTCCCCGGCATGGAATACGTTGGCCACGCGCAGGCCATGCTCGTCGGACAGGTCGCTGATGCCTTTGAGCACCCGCGGCAGTTCGCGTCGTGGGATGGTGCCGTCCATGCAGTAGTAGTCCGGTGAGATGCGCCCCACGGCGGGAAACGCGTTCTTGCGCCCGGCCCAGAAACGCGCCCGTTCGGCTTCGTCGCAGGCCACCCGCACATGAACGGCCCCGGCAGCCTTCAAGACGGCCTCGACCCGTTCGCAATCGTCCCGCACATCGGCTTCCACACCGTCCAGTTCGCACAGCAGGATGGCCGCAGCGTCTACCGGGTAGCCGGCGTGGATGAAGTCCTCGGTGGCTCGAATCGACAGGTTGTCCATCATCTCCAATCCGCCGGGGATGATCCCGGCGGCAATGATGTCGCCCACGGCGCGACCGGCCTTTTCCACCGAGTCGAAACTGGCGAGCAGCACGCGGGCCACCTGGGGCTTGGGCAGCAGTTTGACCGTCACTTCGGTGATGATGCCGAGCATCCCTTCCGAGCCCGTGAACAGGGCCAGCAAATCGAATCCAGGCGTATCCAGGGCGTCGCTGCCCAGCGTCATGCTTTGGCCCTCGACGGTGAGGATGTCGACCTTGAGCAGGTTATGCACGGTCAGGCCGTACTTCAGGCAATGCACGCCGCCGGCGTTCTCCGCCACGTTGCCACCGATGGAACAGGCGATCTGGGAAGACGGATCGGGTGCGTAGTACAACCCGTAAGGCGCGGCAGCCTGGGAGATCGCCAGGTTGCGCACCCCAGGCTGGACTCGTGCATAGCGGCCTTGAGGGTTGACTTCCAGGATGCGATTGAAGCGCGCCATCACCAACAGAAGCCCCTGTTCCAACGGCAAGGCGCCGCCCGACAGCCCGGTGCCGGCACCTCGGGCCACGACCGGTACCTGACGGGTATGGCAGATACGCAACAGCGCCTGTACCTGCTCGATGCGCTCGGGCAGGGCGACCAACAGTGGCATGACGCGGTAGGCCGAAAGCCCGTCGCATTCATACGGCCTCAGGTCCTCCGGGCTGTGCAACAGCTCAAGGTCGGGGAGGGCCTCGCGCAGTTCTGAAATCAGCGCGGACTTGTCGACCCGGGGTAATACACCATCGACGCGCTCATCGTAGAGAATATTCATAGGCTTCTATTGTTCTTAGTGCCAGACGAAAGGGCATTTGACAGTGTAGCGCTCGATGGTTGAGCCAAGCATATTCATCGGGTCCTGCCAGTCGGGAAAGTATCGCGACGGCCCACTGAACGTCTGCGCCCGCCCGCCCTCTGAACCTAGAGCAGGGCGGCGACCACGCGCCGTCCATTAGCACCAGGAGGAAAGGCACGCATGAAAATTCTAATGGTCCTTACATCCCACGATCAGTTGGGCGACACCGGCAAGAAAACCGGTTTCTGGCTGGAAGAGTTCGCCTCGCCCTATTACGTGTTTGCCGACGCCAAGGCGACAGTCACGCTTGCATCTCCCAAGGGCGGACAGCCGCCACTGGACCCCAAAAGCGATGAGGAAGATGCCCAGACAGACGCCACGCGCCGTTTTCGCGCCGATACGCAGGCCCAAGCGGCCCTGGCCAACACGGTGCCGCTGGGCGAGATTGACCCCTATGATTTCGATGCCGTGTTTTACCCCGGCGGTCATGGGCCGCTCTGGGACCTGGCCGAGGACACGGATTCGAAGACCCTGCTCGAAGCCTTTTATGCCGCTAACAAGCCCGTGGCCGCCGTTTGTCACGCTCCTGGCGTGTTCAAGAACGTTCAAGCCCCGGACGGCCAGCCTGTGGTGAAGGGCAAGAAAGTGACCGGGTTCACCAACTCAGAGGAAGCGGCGGTGGGGCTGACACACGTGGTGCCGTTTCTGGTGGAGGACATGCTCAAGGCTAAAGGCGGCGAGTATTCCAAGGGGGCGGACTGGGCGAGCCATGTGGTCGAAGACGGGCACTTGATCACGGGTCAGAACCCGGCTTCATCCGAAGCGGCCGCCAAAGCGTTGCTCAAGCGGCTGGGGCAGGAACAGATGGCCTGAGCCGTCGCAGGAGGCGGCCCGGCTTGGGCCGCCTATGAGTGCCAGCGGGTCACTGTATCCGCTGCCAATACCCTATGCGCCTGGCTTGGCCGGTGGTTGCCCCTGCATGTAGCTTTGATGCCGCATCATTTGCTCCATCATCATCTGTTGCATGCCGGTGAACCTGTCCATCATGTACTGGTGTTGACTTCTTTGCTCCGCAGGCAACTTCGAGTAGTCCTGCCAGCCCATCATGTGTCCGCCGCCCATCATCTTCCCTTTGCCCATCATGCCCGGGCCTTGGCAGCATCCCATCATTGCCGGCCCCCCCATTGCGTGCATCATGGCCATGCCACTCTGCATCGTATTCCAATGTTCCTGAAGGAGTTTCTGCCGCTCCTGAGGATCCTGGGTCTGCTGGATCTTCGCCATCTGTTCCTGCATTTTCTGGAAGGTCTCTTGCGCCTGTGCCATCTGTTTATCGAACTCTGCAACATTGGGGGTTTGTTGCTGCGTCGACGGTACTTCAGATTGCTCTGCTGCTGACGTCCAAAGGGGGGAAAGCGATGCAAGAAGCAAAAGCATGGCCAGTGGGGTATTTTTCATGTCGAGCTACCTGTATGGGGGAGGAGCCGAACCAAAATCAAAGGTTTCACACGATTGTGGAGAGTGGAGTCAGCCGCATTCGTCGGAACTCATGGACTTCAGCATGACAGTCGCTTACTAACGCCCCCAAATGATGAGTAGATATACCCGGGACAACCTTGATTTATGTCATCTTCGAAGGTGGCCGCCGGTTTTATGCCTCGACGTGCTCAGGCATTGGTGTGGGTCAGCCCGGTCAAGGTGTCGGCGATGGTCTTTGTGCGTTGCGCCGTCCCTTCAGTGGTGCGGCTTGAGTCCTCCAGGACATCGAGCATTTCGCGCAGTGCGCCCACGGCGGTGGACTGATCTTCGATCTGTTGGGCGACGCCTTGGATCTCCTTTGACAGCAGGTCAATATCCACGCCGATTTCAGCGGCATTCTTGCGGGTGATTTCGGCGAGCTTGCGCACCTCGTCAGCCACCACGGCGAAACCTCTGCCCATTTCACCCGCCCGCGCGGCTTCGATGGCAGCGTTGAGCGCCAGCAGGTTGGTCTGCCCGGCGATTTGCTGAATCACCTGCACGATCGACTGGATACGCAGGCTTGAACTGGCGAGCGCACGCGCGCCGACCACCGCTTCACCGGCTTGCGTGGCCAACTGCTCCACGGTCGTGCCGGCCTGCTCGGCAACGGTGTTTTGCCGATCTATCGTGCCCGTCAGGTCATCCATCGACAGGTGCAGTTCACCCGAGTAATGCTTGATTTGCGTAGCCATCTCCGCTTGCTGCTGGCTGGCCTGTGCCAACACCTGGCCCAGGTCCGTCAGGCCGTCGAACACTGGCAGGATCGTGTTATCCAGGCCGCGGGTGTCCAAGGCGCTGTTGAAGTCATTCATCTTGAACGCCATGATCTGCTTGACCACTACGTGGTTCAGGCCCGCCAGCTTCTTGATCTGGCGACGCAGGAAGAAGGCTTTGAACTCGCCATAGTGGGCGATGAAGTTATCGACGTATTCATCGCTGAAACTGGCGCCCTTAGTGATTCGAAAGAAAAAGATCGCCGTGAGCGTCTGATTCAGGTTAAGGCCCAGGATTTCACCAAAAGTCGAGAAGCCGGCCAACGGCACATCACCGAAAATACCGGCCATGCTGCCCAGGTCGCTGCTGTTGTTGAGCCGGCGCAGGATGCAGTCGTTGAGAATGGCCGCTACCGGTCGACCGCCTTTGCCTCTGAGGAATTTCTCGTAGTCGATGCGGGTCGCTTCGCGAAGGGGCGTGCGCTTGACCATCACCAACTCTTCGCCGGGCGCAACGTCGCAGAACAGCTGAATGATTTGTTGTTGATAGTCAATGCGGGCAATGGAGCGCACGAACAGCTCTTCACCCACCCGGATGGCGAACGAGTAGTCGGCCAGTTTCTTTTCCAGCGCTTGGGCTGTGCACTCGAATGCGTCGCACAGTGCTTGCACCATGCTCTTGATGTTGCCACGGCTGTCGATGACCTGGTCAATGGTGCGGTCTTCCACCGATGCGGTCAGCACGTTGAAAGTCAACCCGGCCGGTTGGAAGTTCTGGCTTTTGAATACCCCGAAGCGCACATCCGCGGCGGTTTTCAGGAAGACTATTTGCGCATGGTTCTGGTAACTGCGCTGGCCGTCACTGATCAGGGTTTTCTTGAAATCAGTCTTGCCTCCGGCAGAGCCGCCGACGAACAGGCAAGGGAAACGCCCGGACTCGTAGAGCGCCTCCATAAAGAACGACTCGGACGCCGAAAGACCATCGAACACCACGTAGGCCAAGGTATCGCGGTGGTCAATGGGCGTGTTCACCCGCGCCTGTTTGATGTTGTTCACCAGCTTGGCAATTCGCTCACGCATGGCCAGGCGTTTGCCCCCGCTGCGAATGTCTTCGCACTCCAGCGGCACCATCACCACCTCGGCCGAGGCAATCACACTGGAATCAAACAGTTGCAGCACCACCCGGTCCCAGGTGTCGCCGGTCTGGCAGTACAGCGTGTTAGTGCCATTGCACAGCTCTCCAGACGTCGTGCACAGGCTGATAGCACTGTGGGCAAAGCGCTTTTTGACCTTGGCGGCGATCTGGTCGATGTCCAGGTGAGGGGAGACAAATCCGGTGACCAACACCGGTTCTACGCGCACGCTGGCCAGCGCCTGATCAAGTTCGCCAGCGCTACAAACCACGCTGACAGCACCTTGGGTGTGGGCTCGGGCCTTTTTGAAGAGATTCAGTAGATTCATGGCTGGACTCGTTGAGTGCGACGTGACGCATACAAGGTATACGTGCAGAGGCCTTACTCTGTATCGGCCACGGCTGGGTAGGCTGGAGCGAACTTGGCAGCAGTGGCTACGCAGAGGCGCCTGGCGGCGTTCAGGCTGTACGGCAACGCCTGCGCAGGATCCTTTGCGTATAACCCAGTCTCAAACTATCGATTTCCATCGGCCGCCCACAGTGTCCTTTCGTCTGTGTTGCCTGCGCCCAATGATTAGCGACTTTCGTACATACCCAGGGCAAACCCGGCGACTCGATCAGCCGTTCAATAGAGTCATCGTCTGCGCACTGTACCGATCGCCGGCTACAACCCCTTCGGCGGCAAAAATTTCATCCAGATGGGCCAGCTCATCGGCGCTCAATGCCAGCGTTGCGGCCGCGACATTGCTCTCCAGGTATTTGCGTTGCTTGGTGCCCGGGATCGGGATGACATCGTTGCCCTGAGCCAATACCCACGCCAGGGCCAGTTGCGAAGCACTGATGCCCTTGTTCGCAGCCAATGCCTTGACCCGCTCCACCAACACCAGGTTTCGACTGAAATTGTCGGCCTGGAAGCGTGGGTTGAAGCGGCGATAATCATCGGCGGCAAAATCGTCCGGGCTCTTCAGCTCACCCGTCAGAAACCCGCGGCCCAGCGGGCTGTAGGCGACGAAGGCAATGCCCAGGCGCCGACAGGTGTCGAGCACGCCATTGTGCTCAGGGTCACGGGACCACAGCGAGTATTCGCTTTGAACCGCAGCCAGTGGATGGACCGCATGGGCCCTTTGGATGGTCTCGGCGCTGGCTTCTGAGATGCCAATGTGACGGACCTTGCCTGCCTTGACCAATTCGGCCATGGCCCCGATGGTCTCTTCGATGGGAACGAGCGGGTCAACGCGGTGCTGATAGTAGAGGTCGAGGTAGTCGGTATTGAGCCGTTTGAGGCTACCCTCGACCGATTGCCTGACGTATTCGGGGCGGCCATTGACGCCTCGGGCATGGGGGTCGCTGCTGCGCACCAGGCCGAACTTGGTGGCCAGGCAAATGCTTTCACGCTTGCCGTGCAAGGCGCGTCCGAGCAGTTCTTCGTTGGTGTGCGGCCCATACATGTCAGCGGTGTCGAACAGCGTCACGCCCAGTTCCACGGCGCGGTGCAGCGTGGCGATCGCCTCTCGCTCATCCACCCCGGTGGTGTAGAAGTCCGACATGCCCATGCAGCCCAGGCCGATGGCTGAAACGTGTGGGCCGTGATGGCCGAGTTGGCGGGTCATCATGATGATTGCTCCTGGCTGTAAATGACCCGTTCAGTTTCCATGAGGCTGTTTTATGGATAAACCCGTGATTTTTGGTTTAACTATTCGTGATATCTAAATAGTGAGCCCGAAAATGGATCGATTACAGGCAATGCAGGTGTTCAGGCGCATCGTCGAACTGGGTGGTTTTGGCAAGGCGGCCGACGATCTGGGACTGCCCCGGGCCACTGTCAGCCTGTTGATACAGCAGCTGGAAACCCACTTGGGTGTGCAGCTGTTGCAACGCACCACGCGGCAAGTGCGTGCGACCCTCGATGGCGAGGCCTATTACCAGCGCTGCGGTCAACTGCTCGACGACCTCGACGACCTCGAGAGCGCGTTGTCGGTGCAGCGCAGCCAACCGCGCGGCACCTTGAAGGTGGACATGCCCATCGCCTTTGGCTGCACCTGGATCCTGCCGCACCTGCCGGACTTCTATCGGCGCTACCCGGGACTGCAGTTGGACGTCGGTTTCCACGACCGGCAAGTCCATCTGCAGCGCGAGGGCGTGGATTGTGCGATCCGTGCTGGCAATGTCGTCGACCAGGCCTTGGTGGCACGGCCCATTGTGCGGCTGCAACAACTGACCTGCGCCAGCCCCGACTACCTGGCTCGTTCGGGCACGCCCCAGCGGTTGGAGGACTTACCAGAACATCGAGCCATCAACTTCGCGTCGGGCAATGGGCGATTTTTTCCTTTCGAGTTCGAGGTGGCGGGGCAGTTGCATGAGTTGCAACTGCCGGGCGAACTGACTGTCAACAACGCCGACGCCTACGTGACGGCCTGTGAGGCAGGATTTGGCTTGATTCAAGTACCGCGTTACCACGTTCAACGGCAGTTGGCCGAGGGACGGCTGGTGCAAGTACTGAGTGAATACGCTGTGCCGTTGTGGCCGATTTCAGCGGTGTACCCGCCGCATCGACAGTTGTCGCCGCGGGTGCGGGTGTTTATCGACTGGGTGATCGAGCGGTTGCATGGGGTGGCGGATGTGCAGGGGGCGTTGATGGAGAGGGTGTAGGTGCGTTGTTCCGACCGAACTTGAGCCGTGCAGCCGCGGAGCTCAACATCGACGCAGTCTGGCTCACGCTTCAAGGGTATCCAGAGCTTTGGATGGCCAGGTCGATAACGCCTGCTCGACAACCGCCTCCAGTACATCGCGACTGAAACCGGCCTTTGCTTGAACCGCCATGCCGTGTGTCATCGCCATCACAAAGGCGGCCAGTGCCGTACAGTTGGCCGTCTCGGGCAGATCGCCTTCCTGCTTTGCCCGCTCGAAGCGCTCACGTAGCGAGGTCTCTGCGGTTGCGCGTGCCTCGATCAGGGTGCATCGGATGGGTTCGGCATCGTCCGAGCCAGCCAATGCGCCATGGATGCCGAGACACCCCTTGCGATCCGGGTAACGGGTACTCAGCTCGACCGCTCCGCGAAGGATGTGTGCTGCTACCTCCAGCGAGGTGGGTTGTTCCAGCGCCGCGGGGAAAAAATCCAGATAGTGCTCGTAATAGCGTTCAAGTGCTCGGCGGAACAGCGCCTCCTTGTTGCCGAACGCCGAGTAGAGCGCCGGACGCTCGACCCCCGTGGCTTGTGTCAGATCGGTGTAGGACGCGCCCTCATAGCCTTTGCGCCAAAATACGCAAAGCGCTGCGTCCAGCGCCTTATCCACGTCGAACTCGCGCTGACGCCCCATTAAATCACCTCGGCTTTTTTCATAACGAGCGATATTAAACCGCTTGACGGCCGCTGTCCAAATTCATACTGTTCGTTACGTTAACGGTCGTTATGGTTTCTAGTGTCCTCGTAACGAGGATGTTCAGACATTCAGAAAGAGGGTTCTTCCGTGCAAAAATTACTGACAGGCAAGGTTGCACTCGTCACTGGTGGTTCACGCGGGCTCGGCGCCGCCGTAGCACAAGCGCTCGCTGATCAGGGGGCGGATGTTGCGATCAGCTACGTTGCATCGGCTGCGAAGGCCAACGCTGTCGTCGAGAGTTTGAAGGCCAAGGGTATCCGAGCGTTTGCTATCCAGAGTGACCAGGCCGACATGGCTGCAGCCAAGCCATTAATCGACAAGGTGGTCGCTCATTTCGGCAAGCTCGATATTCTCGTCAATAATGCAGCGATCGCCGTTCAGGGCAAACTGGTCGACGATCCCAGTCTCGACACAGTCAATCTCGATCGCCAGTGGCAAATCAACGTCCTGGGCGCGGTGGCCACCACGCGTGCAGCTGCGCCGGTACTGCCGGAAGGTGGCCGGATCATCTTCATCGGCTCCCTTCTCGGCGGTCATGTCCCATTCGCCGGTGCCGCTGATTATGCGGGAACCAAGGCCGCGATTGCCGGATATGCCAGGGGCGTTGCCCGGGATCTTGGTGGACGCAATATCACCGTCAACGTTGTCCAGCCCGGCATCATGCCGACCGACATGGCGGCAGAGGTGCTGGGCGAAGGTGTGCCCGACGCGATCCTGGACCTGCATCCGATCCGCCGGATTGCGACGCTCGAAGAGGTGTCGGCCACGGTCTGTTTTCTGGCGGGGCCGAATGGGGGCTATATCACCGGCAGTGCCATCGATGTGGCTGGAGGTCTGAGCATTTGACGATCTCCAGCAAAAGAGCGGTCATGACCACCATCGGTATTATCGGCGCAGGTGAGGTCGGCAGCCAGATCGCGCGTGCGGCGATCGCGAACGGTTACCACGTCGTCATTGCCAACTCACGAGGCCCCGAGACGTTGAAGCGCCTCGTGGAAGAGCTAGGCCCGTCAGCGCGCGCAGCAACTGCCGCGGACGCTGCTGCGGCAGGCGATTTCGTCGTCGTGGCCGTTCCCTTGAAGGTTGTCAATGACATGCCTGTGGAAGCGCTCGCGGGAAAGGTGGTGCTTGATACCAATAACTACATGGTTTGGCGTGACGGCCATATTCCGATCATCGATTCAGGTGATAAGACGGAACACCAGCTTCGCCAAGAGCAACTCCCCACATCCAAGGTGGCCAAGGCTTTCACTCACATCCAAGCGCCACGGATCACTACCTGGGGCAAACCTGCTGGCGCCCCTGGCCGACTGGCATTGTCAACTTCGAGCGACTTTCCCGAGGCCGTGGAACTGGTGACGCGACTTTACGATCAGTTCGGTTTCGACACCGTCGACATTAGTCCGCTCAGGGAGTCCTGGCGTAGCGGTCCTGGTCAACCTGCATGGAAGCAGGAGCGCCAGACCTGGTCCGAGCTCATGGCCAACCTCGCCGCTGCGCGGCACCGATCAAGCCCTGACCCAGCGTTGACGACTCCAGCTACTCAACGTATCGACCGCGAACACCAGTAACAGCATCGCCAGGATCACCGTGCTGCCCTGGGCTTCCTGGAACAGACTGAGGCTGACATAGAGCATTTGCCCCAGGCCTCCGGCACCGACGAAGCCGAGCACGCTGGCCATGCGGATATTGTTTTCCCAGCGGTACAGGGTATAGGCCAGCAGTTGGGGCAACAGATTGGGCAGTGTGCCGTAACAGAATGCCACGACAGCATTGCCGCCCTGCAGGCGGATGGCGTTGGCCGGTTCCGCCGGGGTATTTTCCAGGGCTTCGGCGAACAGCCGACCGAGTACGCCAGTGGTGTGCAGGGCTAACGCCAGGGTGCCGGCATTGGGGCCGAGTCCTGCGGCAAGGACCATCAGCGCGGCCCACACCAGTTCCGGAACCGCGCGCAAGGCATTGAGCACCAGGCGCGAGGCGCTCTGGAACGGCCAGCCATAGCGCCCGGCTGCGGGCAATGCCAATAACAAGCCCAAGACTGCCGCCAGCAGCGTGCCGATGGCGGACATCGCAAGGGTTTCCACCGCCCCATGGCCAATTGCACGCAGGTGGCCCGGGCTCAGGTCCGGGCTGAGAAAGCGCTGGGCGTAGGCGCCCATCCGGCTCAGGTTGCCACTGTCTCCCAGCTCCCCGAGGTCGATGCCCAGATAGGCGAACGAGGCGACGACCGCAGCGCCGATGCCCAGGACAATGAGCGCGTTGAACAGGCGATTCATGCCAGCCTCCAGCGCAGCAGGCGGCTGAGTTGATCGGCGAGCAGCACCAGGACGAGGAACGTCAGCAGCAGGCTGGCCACTTCACCTCCGGCGAACATGCGTAACGACAGGTCCATTTGCTGGCCCAGGCCACCGGCACCGACGAAACCCATCACCACCGAAGCACGAATCGCGCACTCCCAGCGATACACCGTGTAGGACAACAGTTCCGCCGCGACATTGGGCAGGATCCCGTAGCAGAAGGCCGCGAGCCGGCTGCCGCCTGCCTGCAGCAGCGCGTGGGCTGGGCGTTGGTCGACTGACTCGTAGATTTCCGCGTAGACCTTGCCCAACATGCCGCTGTAGGTAATGGCGATGGCCAGCACCCCGGCGGTCGGGCCGAGGCCGACGGCGCGCACGAAGAGCAAGGCCCAGACGATTTCCGGCACGCTGCGCAGGAAGATCAACAAGCCACGTACAGGCCAACGCAGCAGTTGGCCCCAATGGCTCGGTTGACCGGCATGGGAGGCCGCAGACAGCGACAGGGCACGGCTGGCCAGCAGGCTGGCGGGAACGGCCAGCAGCAGCGCCAGGGCCATACCGGCCGTGGCGATGGCCAGCGTTTGCAATGTAGCTTGCAGCAACAGCCCAATGAATTCCTCACCATGGGCTGGCGGCCAAAAGGCCGAGACAAAACGGCCCATCTCGCTCTGACTGTCACTGGCTACCAGCACGCCGAGGTCCAATTCGCTGAAGCGAATGCCCGGCCACAGCAGGGCCAGCGCCAGCAAACCGAGCAGCAGGCGAGGACGGGCGGCGGGGTCTCGGGTATCGCGTGTCAGCATCGGGGAATCTGTACGCTCAAGGGCGGTGTCGGGATCGGCGTGGATTGCAATTGTTCATTGGCGTAGAGCTTGTCGAGCAGCGCACGGTCGACCGCTTCGGTTGGCAAGTCGAACAGGATCTGTCCATCGCGCAGGCCAATGATCCGCGAGAAATGCGCCAGGGCCAGCTCCACCGCATGCAGGCTGGCGACCAGGGTGACGTTGTGCTCCCGGGCATGGCGGCAGAGCACCGACAGCGTGTGTTCGGCCAACACCGGGTCCATGGCCGATACCGGCTCGTCGGCCAGCAGCACCTCCGGCGCTTGATACAGCACGCGGGCGATGCCAACGCGTTGGAGCTGGCCGCCGGACAGTTGCTGGCATTGCGCGAACAACTTGTCGCCCAGGTCAAGCCTGGCCAATGCCGCACGAGCTCCCGGGATATCCAGTGGATGCAGCAGGTTCAGCAGGCTCTTGCCCATCCCCCACTGGCCCAGCTTGCCGGCCAGAACCGCAGTGACCACGCGCTGGCGCGGCGGCAGCGGGGGCGCTTGATGGATCAGGCCGATACGCGCGCGCAGACGTTGACGCTGGCGCGCCGACAGCTGCCAGGCCCGTTCGTCGAGCACCTGCATTTCACCGCTGCCCGGACGCAGAGCGGTGCCCAACACGTTGAGCAGGCTCGACTTACCCGCGCCGGACGGGCCGATGATGGCGACCTGTTCGTTGGCGCCGATGTGCAGGTCCACGTCACGCAGTGCCTGGACACCGTTGCCATGGACGAGGCTGACCTGGGTCAGGTGCAATGTCATTTGAGCAGTTCGGCGGCGCGTGCGGCTTCCTCGATGCCCTTGTAGTTCTCAGGCTTGGTTTCGATGAAGCGGCTGGCGGCCTGCAGGTCGAGGATTTCCTTGTCTTTCGGGTTCGCTGGATCGAGCGCCAGGAAGGCGGCCTTTATCTTGGCGGCCAGGGCGGGGTCGAGGGTGCCGCGCACCGTCCAGTTGTAGTCGAAGTAGGCCGGTGTGGTGGCAAACACCTTGACCTTGGAGGTGTCGACCTTGCCGGCGGCGACCAGTTTTTCCCAGACACTGGCATTCAGCACCCCGGCATCGACCTTGCCGGCCTGGACCCAGGCGACGGTGGCGTCATGGGCGCCCGAGTAGCCGACCCGGCTGAAGTAAGTTTCCGGCTTGATGCCGTCCTGGAGCATGAAATAACGCGGCATCAAACTGCCGGAAGTCGAAGACACCGAGCCGAATGCGAAGGTTTTGCCCTTGAGGTCGGCCAGGGACTTGACTGCGGGGTCGGCAGTGATGAATTTGCTGGTGAATTGGGCATCCTGTTCGCGCTGTACCAACGGGATGGCGTTACCGGTCTTCAGGCGTGCCTGCACGAAGGTGAAACCACCCAGCCAGGCCATGTCGATCCGGTCGGTGGCCAGTGCTTCGACCACGGCCGGGTAGTCGCTCACGGGCACGAACTCGACTTTCATGCCGGTTTGCTGCTCCAGGTAAGCGCCAAGTGGCTTGAACTTGCGCAGCAGCTCGGTAGGGGCTTCATCGGGAATCGCGCTGACCTTGAGCGTGTCGGCGGCCTGCGTCAGCAGGGTGCAAAAAGACAGGGTCAAGCCTGCGGCCAGTGCCAGGGAACGCTTGAACATGGAAGATCTCCGGTACATTAACGCAAGAATGTTTGAGCGCCAGGCATGGGTTGATGGCAGGCGCTTTGTGAGGGTAGACGAAAGGAGCCCTCTCGACCGTTTTTGGCCGAGCCGTTGAATCTCTGTTAATCGTACCGGCGGGATCCTACAAGCCCACGCCTATGATGCAAGCAGTTCTTGATCCAAGCATGATCAACGATCCGATGAACGATGACTTCAAGAGCCTATTCGATCCATGAGTGATGACGTCTACACACAATTCATGCGCTTCAAGACCCCTGATCCCGAGATTGGCCCACGGGAACAGGCGCCGATGCTCGCTGAGGAGCAAGCCTGGGCGCGTGAGCGCGCCCTCATGCACCGCTTTGACTGGATCGAGGTGCTGGTTCCGCCGTTGTGCCTGGGGCCGGTGCTGCCGAGCCTCGCGTTCTTACTGAGCCTGTGGCTCTATCAAGCGCTAATTGCCCCGGGCTTGGATGTCGACCGGATCGTCGGTGACTCCCTTGGCTGGCTTGCGCTCGTGACGCTGCTGTTCATGGCGGCTTGGGCGCTGCGCAACTACGTGCGCGATACCCGCGACCCGACCAAACGCTACTGGCAGTCCATGCCGGATCGAGGACTGGTCGAGCTAGAACGCCATACCCTGATCTCTGGCACCAGCCTGTGGTCTTGCGACTATGACCCGGATTGCAACACCCTCATGCAATGGACCAACGGTAAGCTTGAGTGCGTACAGGACTCCGGCGTGTCGCAATGGCTCTTGGCCCAGACTGCCGCGGGCCACTGGCTCGTGCTCAAGGAGGGATATCCGGGCGACTTCACCTACGCACGGATCGGGAAAATGCCCCCGCTGGACAAGCAGATGCAACCCCGGCAGCACCTGACGATCGCCTTCGCCCCCGGCACCAACCTGCCGCTGGGGCGGCGTTTCGACGGTGCGCCGCTGCCGCTGATACAGACGCCGTATTGGGTGTTTGCCGATGAACTCAAGCGCCTTGTCGAAGTCGCTCATCACTGGACTTTTTTCCCACCGAACCGTTATGCCGTGGTCAATGACCAGGACGCCAGGTGGGTGCAATGGCTGGTGGACAGAGCCCAAGCCAGCGTCGGGCCCCGGCCGGAGCGACGCATTCCGACGGTGGTTTAATCTACCCGGAAACAGTGAGTGCTCAAGTACTTGCGTCGCCGCGCTCGCCCAAGTTATCCAGAAAAACCGTGAGTATGTCTGTGGATAACCGCGTTACAGCCCGGTGGCTGGAGCGTTTCAACAGATGATCAAAAAATAAACAGGCCGACGGTTGTTCAAGGGGCAGGACGGTTCAACAAACAATTTTGCATAAACCAGTCGATCACCGGGCCCTGCCAGATATCAACCTCTGCGCAACTGCCCCGGACTGACGCCAAGGCGTTGCTTGAAGACGGTCGCCATATGCGCCTGGGAATTAAAGCCACAGGTGTGGGCGATCTGCGCCAATCCGGCTGTCGAATCACGCATCAAGGCACGGGCTCTGGCCAGACGTCGATCGATCAGGTAGCTATGGGGGCTTTTGCCCGTCGCATGCTTGAAGGCGCGCATGAAATAGCCTTCGGACAAGCCGAGCAATCCCGCCATCGCCGGCACACTCAGCGGGCCGTCGAGGCCAGCGTCAATGAACTCATCGAGCAGGCGCATGCGATTACCGGTGATAGAACCTGCGGGCGCGGGCGTCAACGCCAGGTTGTCCATCGTCCGCTCAGCCAGTCCGAGTGCCCAGGCCTCCCAGTCGTCTTCGATAGAGGCCCGCAACAGTGCCCCGCGCATTCGTCGGGCGAGGGCAATGGCCTGCTGATCGATGCGATTGTTGAAGGCCCGATCGCCTACCAATGGAAAACCGTCTGTACGCATGACCCGCAGGTACTCACCGCCCCCCGGTGATTCGGAGAACACGTCACACTCGGCCGGGACGAACGCCAGGCCATTGGGCATGGCCTCGAAGGGCTGCACGCGGTCGCTGCCAATGGCATGCAAGCCTCGCTGGCTGTCAAAGGCAAAGCCAATCGCTGCCTGGGTCGCGACATAGCGGGCGGCGTAGGCGCAGCCGGGTAACAATTCAATCGCCCATGGGCCTGCCTCGATACGACGGACCGGTTCGGATGGACGCGATGGCGGCAGGCGGTTTCGATGGATCATGAACACTATAGTAGAGAAGAGTGAGAGCAAAAGTCAGGTCAGTTTTCTGAAAGCCGCCGTCCGGTGCCCGTGTCTAGACTGGGCAAAACCTGGAGGTCACCCATGTACACACTGACTCGCGACGATCTTGAACAAGCTGCTCATCATGTCTACCAAGTCATGCCGGCAACCGCCCAATACGCCTGGCCGTTGCTGGCTGAACGGCTGGGTTGTACGGTGTGGGTCAAGCACGAAAACCACACCCCGACCGGTGCTTTCAAAGTGCGCGGTGGTATCACCTTCATGCACTGGCTCAAACGCACCCACCCAGGCGTCAAAGGCGTGGTCACCGCCACTCGTGGTAACCATGGCCAGAGCCTGGCGCTGTCGGCAACGGCACAGGGTTTGCGGGCATTGATCGTGGTGCCGGAGGGTAATTCCGTCGAAAAGAACAACGCCACGCGCGGCTTTGGCGGCGAGGTGGTTGAGTACGGCCGCGACTTCGATGAGGCCCGTGAGGAAGCTGTGCGCCTGGCGCAAGTGCATGGCTTCTACCTGGTGCCACCGTTCCATATTGAATTGGTCAAAGGCGTGGCCACTTATGCCTTTGAATTGTTCAAGGCCGCGCCGGACCTGGACACTGTCTACGTGCCGATTGGCTGTGGCTCGGGGATTTGTGCGGTGATCGCCGCCCGTGATGCCCTGGGTCTGAAAACCCAGGTGGTGGGTGTGGTGTCCACTGAGGCGATGGCGGCAAAGTTATCGTTTGAAACGAGAGAGCTGTGCGAAACCGCCTCGGCCAACACCTTTGCTGACGGCCTTGCCGTGCGTAGGCCAATTCCCGAAGCCTTCGCCATCTACGGGGCCGCCGCGACACGGATCGTGTCGGTCAGCGACCAGGAAATTACCGAAGCCATGCGCGTCTATTACACCGATACCCATAACCTTGCCGAAGGAGCGGGCGCGGCCGCTCTGGCTGCGCTCATGCAGGAACGTGAAGCGATGGCAGGGAAGAGGGTGGGGGTAATCCTGTCGGGTGGGAATGTCGATAGATCGGTGTATGCGAAAGTGATTGAGTGAATAAGGGCATGTCTTTGTGCTCAGCTCATTTTCAGCATCGACTTCAAGATGTCAGGCATTACGACGGCATCTTGCTCGACCTATAGATCTCGTTGACCTCGAGTAAGCCCCCGCACTGACAGACGCCGTTTGTAGTCTATAGTTTTCAGCAGACCCGGAATCCTTTCGTGTGGCCGATCAGGAGCAATTGACTCCGCGAGCCGTAACCGCATCGGATACCCGCAAGCCGTCAGCAGTGAAACGATGCAGGGAGCACATCATGCCGGTCCAACGGTCGAATATATTGGGATCGGCCCCTGATATTGCCAATGCTGCAAACCCCGTTTCCGCTACCGCCAATAGCCTGTTTCGGCGCGGGTTTGAGCAAGCCAAGGAAATCTACATTTTATTTCCGCTGCTGGCCGCTTTCCTGCTGCTGAGCATCTGGTTGGGCACCCTGTACCTGATCAAGGTCGAACAGGTTCGTGCGCAGCAAGACGCCGCCACGGCAAGCCTGGAAATCGGCGCCACGTACGAAGCGCAGATTCTACGGGCTGTGCGTGAGATCGATCAGACGCTCAAACTCGTCAAATACACCTACGAGTCCGAGGGCGAGACAAACCCGCTGCCCAAACTCAAGGCGCGGGCGTTATTGCCGCCCCCGTTTTTGTTTGATGTCAGCGTGGTTGATGCTGACGGCCGGGTCGTTGCGAGTACGCAGCCGAGCGAGGCAGGGACTAGGGTCGCTCAGGATGAGCCGAAAACGTTGCGGCGCGACAATGCATTGTCGATCAGTCGTCCTTGGAAAAGTCCGGTGACGGGGGAGTGGAAGCTGCGTTTCAGTCGCCCCCTCAATTCGACTGGTGGCGCGTTCTCCGGGGTTGCGATGGTTGAGGTCGATGCGGCCTATTTCGTCAGCAGCTACGATGCCTCGAAGCTCGGCAACCAGGGCACCCTGGGGCTACTGGGGACTGACGGCATCTTCAGGGCCCGGCGCACCGGGGAGGCGGTACTGGCCGGTGATGCGGTCGATTACGCGGCAGTGGTGCCGGATACTGAAAACACTGAAACGGTACTCTCGACCAATGAATGGGACGGTGTACGGCGCTACACCAGCGCCCGCCAACTCTACGACTATCCACTGGCAGTGATTGTCGGCTTGTCCGAGGAGGAACAACTGGCCGCGGTGACGCGGCAGGCGCATACCTATCTTTGGCGAGCGGCGGGCGGCAGTCTATTGCTGGCGTTGTTGGTCAGTTTGTTGAGCCGGATGAGCTGGCAGCTGGTGCAAAGTCGTTTGCGGGCCGCCGAAGCGAAAATAGCCTACGCCGAACGTGTCGAGTATCTCGCTTATCACGACGGCCTGACGTCGCTGCCCAATCGCAGTCTGTTCAGCAAGATGTTGAGCCAGAGCATCAGCGAGGCAAGCCGTTATCATCGGCAACTGGCGGTTCTGTTCCTTGATCTGGACCGTTTCAAACAAATCAATGACACCCTGGGGCACGATGCCGGCGACAAACTGTTGCAAGAAGTCGCGGGGCGACTCAGGGCCTGTCTGCGCCACAGCGATACCGTCGCCCGATTAGGCGGCGACGAATTTGTGATATTGCTGCCAGAGCTGTCCGAGGACTCGTACGTGGCGATCACCGCGCAGAAAATCCTGTCCACCATTGCCCGGCCTTTTAACCTCCAGGACCATGAGTTCCGTGTGACCGCCAGTGTCGGCATCAGCCTCTTTCCGCGCGATGGCCTAGACGAGCAGACACTCAAGAAAAACGCCGATATCGCCATGTATCAGGCCAAGCAACAAGGCAAGAACAACTTCCAATTTTATTCCGAGAAGCTGAACGCGGGCTCTCTGGAGCGAATGACCCTGGAACTGAGCTTGCGCCATGCCCTGGAGCGCCAGGAGTTCGAGCTGCACTATCAGGCCAAGCGAGATATTCGCAGCGGCCAGATCACGGGCATGGAAGCGCTTTTGCGCTGGGATCACCCCGACCTGGGAATCGTCGCGCCAATGCAGTTCATTCCGATTGCCGAAGAGACCGGTTTGATCGTGCCGATCGGCAAATGGGTGCTCAAGACTGCCTGCCTGCAAAACGTTGCCTGGCAGCAACAGGGCCTGCCGCATTTGGGGGTGGCCGTGAACCTGACAGCACGTCAGTTTGCCGATGAGAATCTACTCACCGACCTCGCTGCGATACTGGCTGAAACCGGTATGGAGGCGAGTCTGCTGGAACTGGAGATTGCCGAAAGCCTACTCATGCAGGATGTCAAAAGAGCGTTGAGCGTGTTGACCGGGCTTAAACTCCTGAAAGTCCGGATCGCCATCGATGATTTCGGTATCGGTTATTCTTCGCTCACTGCGCTCAAGCAGTTTCCGCTCGACGCCATCAAGATCGACCGCTCATTTATCTGTGATGTCACCAGCGTGTCAGAAGACAAAGCCCTGACCGAGGCCATCATCGCGATGGGTCGAACCCTCAGCCTGACGGTGGTTGCCCAAGGCGTGGAAACCAAGGAGCAGGCCGATTTTCTCCGGGAAAATGCCTGTGACGAATTCCAGGGTTTTTACTTTAACCGGCCGGTACCCGCCGATCAGTTCAAAGTGTTGCTGCAAGCACAGGCGCGATAGCCAAGGCCTCGACGGCTTGAGCTCCGAGTACTCATTGCGGCTCGAGCGGTAGCGCCCTGACGCTGCCATCCACCTCGTTTGCCTCGATATAGCCAATGCTGTCGGGATTCTCCGCGATACGTTTCTTGACTTCGGCGCCATTTGAAACCGCCTGCGGAGGCTGCCCTCTACCGGTAAAGATTATTTTCGACCAGTGCGCTTTGAGCTGGGACGCAGATTTGCCAGTGAACGTTGAGTAGAACTCATCGCGGGTCGCCGAACTTTCAGTCTGATCAATCGGAACCGCCGGTCCACCGCTGGGAAAACGGCTGGTCTTGCCCAGGAATATATCCGCCACCTGATTGCGTGCGAGTGCTTTCACCGGGTTGGAAGTGGCCACGACCACGACCACATCGGCCTTGACGGGAGTGCAGGCCAAGCACACGACGAGCCCCGCAACAGCGAACCCGAAGAGCCTCACAAACCACATGACCTGCTCCATCAGAAGACAAAATCGACGGCTAGACTGATCACACTGAACGAGCCACCCGACTCGAAGTCCGGCTGGGTATTGATTAGCGGACCGATAGAGTTGCCCTTAAAGCGGGTGTGATCGTACTGTAATTTTGCGTCCATGTTTTTGGTGAAATCCCAGCGCACGCCAAGGGAAAGCGTTTGCTGGCCTTCGTTCGATCCCAGGATGGTGTTGAGGGCATTGTTGAGGCCGATGGCGGGTAAAGTGGACGCCGTCAAACCCGTTGCGGAAGTATCGGACTCCGCCCTGGAGCGAGCGTAGGTGATGAAGGGGGTGAACGCGTCAACTCGGTAGCCACCGCTGACATACCAGGCGCTTGTCCGGCCTATTGCTGAATGACTCCTGAGACGTCCCCACTCGCTCATGACGAACCAATCACCCGGATCATAGCTGGCGCCTATTCCAAAAAAACTAGCGGGCGTGCTGTTGGAGTCGTAACGATCGGCAATGGCATCACCTTCTGCGCCGAACGCCCTGAAGGCATCGAAAAATGAGTTGAATTGCTCCACGGTCAGTTCGGTTTGACTGTAGCTGAAGCGCGTGGTCAGGGCGCCGAACTCGGTGGTATTGGTAATGCCCCAAAGATCCCTCGCCGTGGCCTGGCCGGCGCCGTCGGGCTGTCGGCTGTCGTGCTGGCCGTAGTTACCCTGCACGGTATTGGTGATTTCATCGATATGGAATCTATAGCTGAGGTCTACACCGTCGCTGCTGGTGATGGGGATCAGGCTGTAGACTTCCATCGGCGGACGTACCCAGGGCAGCGTGTATCCCACTTTTCGGGTATCGGAGAGCAAAAAAGCCGGTAATACGGTGCGACCGACGCGCGCACTGAAGTCTGGCGTGAACTGATATTTGATGTTGGCCCACTCGACGAAGGGCCTGTAGCTGTTGTCGTAACGCTGTTCCGAGATGACCTGCACCACGGCTGAGAGCTGGGGTGTGAACGTGGCGATCAGTTGGGCGCCGATCAGGCTGTCGACGTCGGCGCTCCAGTTGCGCGAGTGGCCTGCACCGTTGGGCTTGAAGATACTGGAGGTGAAGTCGGCTTTTTTCTCGCTGGAGTGGACGATCCCCACCGTGCCGAAACTGCTCAGCGAAAACATTGACGTGTCAGCTTCGGCGGCGCTGACGGCGCCGGCATACAGCGTCATTGCTGCCAAGCTCAGGGTGTTCAGTTTTGGCAGCATGGGCTTAATGCGACCTCACTGGAGAAGGCACCCTTGAGGGCAGGCGCGAACCCACGACAGGGAGCTGTTCGGTATTGGCCAGTGGGGTATGAGGAGGGATCGCCATGCGTTTATTCCTTGTAACGTTGGCTGAAACTGCGCGATACCACGAATCGAAGCGTAGCCTAGATCGCCAGTTTGAGGGTAAAGATCGCCCCTTTTCCCGGCCCATCGCTATGCGCCTCCAGCGAGCCCCCCATCTCCATGGCTGCCAGCACGCAGCTGTGCAGACCAAACCCATGGCCGTCTTTGCGCGTGGTAAAGCCATGGGCAAAAATCCGTGTCAGGTTCTCTGGCGCAATGCCTTCGCCGTTGTCGATCACCTTGATAGTCAAGGTCTTTCCTTGCTGGACTGCACTGTGAAGGGTGATCTGAGGATATCGATCCGGTCTGTCATCCATCGCACTGCTGGCATTTTTTATCAGGTTGACCAGGATTAGCAGCACCCGGTGTTTGTCCAGCTGTAGCAAGGGTGTTTCTGCATAGTCTCGGACCACGGTTATCTGGCGAGCGGCGATTATTCCAGCATTCATACGCAGGGCGTCCTCGATCAGTTCCTTTATTTGTACGGCCTCGGCGATGCTGGAAGCGCCTGCATAGGATTGTTGGGCGGAGACGATTTCCTTGATGTGATCAACGCTCTTGCTCAGTTGTTCGAGCTCATCGGTCATGCTTTGTTGCTCGAGCGCAAGCGCGTCCACCAGTTGGTTCAGATAGCCTGGCAGGAGCTTGCCTTTCTCGTCGTGCGACATGAATTCACCCAGGTCATCGGCATGCTGGTTCATCAATTGCACCGCCTTGCCAAGCCCCAAGGCCTTGCTGGTACGCAGCTTGCGGGTGACGAGTTCTGCCGAGATGTTCACGCTATTGAGAACGTTGCCCACGTTGTGCAGTACGTTGGTGGCGATTTCTGCCATGCCGGCCTGGCGGGCTACAGCAGCGAGTTGAGCCTGGGTTTCGGCGGTGCGTAAACGACTTTGCGCCAGTTGCCAGCTCATCCGGGCGAGCACCCCCACCAACACCACCAGCAAGAGACTGCCGCCCGCCGCACGCCACAGATAGGTGTGCGCTTGTCGAGTCACCGCGGCCAGTTGCTCCTCCTCGGACAACCCGACAATCACCGCCAGCGGTAAATCGTAGAGTTGGCGGGCGCTAGTGTAACGCCGCACCCCGTCCCATCCATTGACCGCGAGGACCGCTTCGGTATTCTCCGTGTCTGGCACCACCACTGCGTAATCGACTGCATCGCCGGCCGATACCGTCTCTGCGCTGCGTCGTACCCGGAAGATGCCGTCGGTGCCCAGTAACCCGAGTACGCCCTGGTCGCCGAGTTTCGAGACGTCATAGCTGCTGACGAAATAGGCTGCATCGACCTCAACCCTGGCGATCCCGGAAAACCCGCCATCCGGCGCATCCAGCCGGCGACTGAAACGCAATCGCCATTCGCCTGTGCCGGGGCTTTTCCAAGGGCGACTGATCAGCAATGAGTCGTTGCGCTGCAGTGCCTGCAGTTCATCCGGGTCGGGAATATTGGCCTGCTCGTGGCCCCGCGTGCTCGCCACGAGCCCTCCGGCAGAGTTGACCACGCTGACGTCAAACACCAGTGGCGGCGGTAACAATGCCCGCTCTTTGAGCCTGGGGAGGGGGTTGCGCTGACCTTCCGCTTCATAGGTGTATTTGACAAGCTTGAGGGTTTGATCGATTTCATGAACGGCGCGCAGCATTTGTGCTTCATACGTGGCGCCGATTTCCAGGCTTGCGGTTGCTGCGCTCTGTTGCGCGCGGGTATGTTCAACCTCGATCAGGTACAGCGTGGCTGTCCAGATCGCCAGTAACAGAAGAACGGCCAGCAGCGGGAATAGGATGTAGGCTTCCTTGGTCTGGTCGAAGCTGCGTCGAAGCAGGTTGGTCGTGGTACCGGAATTGGCGCCGGGGGAATTGGCGATGCCAGGGGCCGACCTCAATGTATTCGGCTGTTGGATCAGCATGATGTGCTCCCTGCATCGTTTCAATACTGAAGGCTTGCGGATATTCGACGCGGTAATGGCTCGAGGAGGTTGTCGCTCCTGATTGCTCGAGCAAAAGAGGGCCGGATCTGGAAGAACTATAGACTACAAACCGTGCTTGCCATTGCCTTGCTCGTCTTGGTGACGAAGAACTGCAGGGACGCCCCTTGCCTAACGCTTTTCACTCATGATCCGCGCCACTTCGCCCGAAGCCTTGAGCTGTTCGAAGGCCTGTCGGGCCCTGGCGACGACTTCGTCCGAAGTACTTAGGCTGAAAGCCAAGTTGACCCTATGGGGCTGCTCATCGAGTGAATAGACTTCTTCCAGGGAGGTGAAATCCACACGGGCATCCTTGCTCATCAGCCGTGCAGTGTTCTCAGGCATGGGCAGCAGCTGGATCTGATGATTCAGCAGTTTCTGAAAGTTATCGTGGTTATCGACCGACACGACCAGTCGGGTAAACCCTTTTTGTTGCAGGAAAACCTGCTTGGCGTCATTACGCACCACACCTACGTCGTACTGTTTGGCCTCTTCAAGGTTGTGGATGACGATCGCCTCGCCTCCGCGCATTTTGTAGAACTTGGTTGTCACCCGGTGTATTTCGCCCACCCACTTGAATAGCTCTTCGCGGGCCGGAGTACGATCCAGTGGGAAAATCAGCACATTGGGTTCGTGCAAGGCCTTTTCGTAAGCCCGTGCCCATGGATACAGCGACATTCGGTAGTCAGTGAGTTCTGCGCGCTTGAGGGTTTCTTCGGCGATGCGAATGCCCGGTCCGACGAGTTGGCCATCACGGGCGTAAGCGTACAAAGAGTCTTCGGTCACGACTTCAATGGTCTCGGCGTGGCTTTTGACGCTGACCAAGGCCAGGAGCAAACATGAACAGAGCATCAGGCGATAGTGCATAAAGACCTCATTACGCGCGAAGGTTTAGATAACGACGCGATCGCGCCCTTGGTGTTTGGCCCGGTACAGGGCCTGGTCAGCGCGTTGCAACAGTTGATCGAAGTGATCCATGGTCTCGGGGTCCAGCTCGGCGACGCCGATGCTCAGGGTGACGAAGGGCGACACTGCCGAGCCGCTGTGGGGCAGTTCACGTTCGGCCAGGCTCTCACGCAGCCGCTGGGCAGCGTCATAAGCCTGCTTTGCGTCGATGTTCGGCAGCACCACGACGAACTCCTCGCCCCCCAGGCGAGCGGTCAGTTCACCAGAGCGCCCGAAAACGCTGCTCAGGGTTTCGGCGATCTGTTTCAAGCACAGGTCCCCCTGTATGTGGCCGTAGGTGTCGTTGTAGCTTTTGAAAGAGTCGACATCGCACATCAGCACCGCCAGTGGGGTCTTGTGGCGAATCGCACGGCGAAACTCGACTTCCTTGAGTTCATCGAAATAGCGACGGTTGGCCAGGCCGGTCAAGGCATCGTGACGTGAGAGGGCTTCGAGCGACTGGTTGGCCGCCTTGAGTTCGGCGGTGCGCGCCTCGACCAGCTCGGCCAGTTGATCGCGGCTGGCTGCGAGCGCCAGTTCATCCGAGTGCTGGCGCTCCAGGTGAGCGTGGAGATTGTCTTGAAGGGCATTGACTTGAAATTCCAGCAGGCTCAGCTCGTCTTGGCCGTGCACTGAGCGCTGCAGCTTGAGGTGCTGCTTGAGTGTTTGCGGAGCGAGTCCGCTCAGATGGCGGGCGATCTGCACCACGTGTACGGTCACCAGGCGGTTGAACATGGTCATGACCAGGCCGGCCAGCAACAACGATTGGATGACCTGGGTAATGACGATGCTGCGCGCTTCGTCCCAGAGACGCTCCCAAAGCAGATGATTGTCGCCTTCGATGGTCAGCTCGCCGACCTTTTCATTGGCACCGATGTAGGGTTGCGCGACGAGCTGGCGATGCAGCACCGGCGCCACCCCTGATGAGCCAACGGTGTATCGATTGAGTTCGATGATTTCAGGCGACTGACCAGGCCGCAGGATATTGAGCACCACGCGCCCCACCGGCGCGGCCGTCGCAACGCTGCTGAGCTGTTTGTCCAACGATTCACGGTCCATTTCCCAAATGGCGTGGGCCAAGGTGTTTTGGAACACTTGATCGATCAGGACAAGCTCCGAATTCATCTCCGTCAGGTTGTGCTCCCAAGCCATCCAGGTGCGCAAGGTGACCATGGCCAAGGTAAAGAACAGGCAGAACAACAACGTGGCGAGCACCAGGCGGCGGCCCAGTGAGCTGAAGACCCTGGCCTTGGATTGTCGAGGGGGCGCCGCCCGGAAATGGCCGGTCATGTCACAACCACTTACGCACGATGGCGTCGTAGACACCATTGCGCCGGATAGCCTCCAGGCCAGCTCGGAATTTCTCAACCGTTTGGGGCGGCGTCTTGCGGCTGAACGCCATGTTCAAGCCGTCCTCACTGCTCAGCTCGGGAAGCGGCAGTGACTGGATCAGCACTTTTTCCGGGTCCTCGCCGTTCTGACGGGTCAGGTACAGCGCGTTGAGCTCATTGGAAATCCAGAGCTCCACGTGATCGACCTTGAGCTTGCGATAGTTGTGCTCGTACTTGGTGCTGGACTGCAATTCTTCGCCGATGCGAAAACCCTTTGAGACCAGATATTGTTCGCCCACGTCCTGATTGACGGTGGCGATCTGATGACCATGGGCATCGGCCAGCGAGTTGAGTTTTACCGGACGGTCAGCCAGCGAATACATGAACCATTTGGTGGGGCCGATCGTACCTATCCACTGGAAAAGCGACTCGCGTGCAGGTGTACGAACGATTGAATAAATCAATACGTTACTTTCATTGAGCGCCAACTCATAAGCGCGCGCCCAAGGCATGGGCTGGATGGACGCCTCGACGCCGACTTCCTTGAGTACGGCTTGGACCACTTCGGTGCTCATGCCTGTGACTTGCCCATTTTCCGTCATGTTGTAGGGCGGCAGCTCCTCGGTAACGATGCGCAGGGCAGGCTCTGCCGCGCAGGCACCTGCAGCAAGGAACATCAGAACACCACCCATTAGTAGGCGATTAAGTGGCAAACCCATCGATCATTACCCTATGTAACCTGCAGAGCCCAGCGCGGACATGAGCCGTCGCTCATAGGGTTATCGGCTGGGCTGGCGCCTGCTTGAGTTTTGCCGGGCATGCTGGCTTTTGAGGTGCGGATGATTTTGCGAGTTTGCGGCGCGCGGGGAGAAAGGAGCGGGATTTCGGTTCTGGCAACGGAATAGGGGAGGGGCTCAGGCTGGTCAAGCATCTTGGACCTTGTCGTGGCTCAGTGCTGTCGTCCCTGACAACCGTGAGCGGAGCAGGTCAGAACAGCTGAGTGAACAACCAATACAGACTCCCGGACAGCAGGATCGCAGCCGGAAGTGAAAGCTTTAGCCTCCCAGAGTGGGAAGGCATTAACTGACCGGGTTGGATTTGAAAACCCCGCTGAGGATGAAGGCATAGCGTTCCGGCCGGATAAAAAAGGTCGTGCGGTCGCAGCAGCGGCCGTCGGCAAAATAGGACGTGCGCTCCATCACCAGCAACGCGGCGCCGCGTTTGACATGCAGCGCGCTGGCCAGGATTTTGTCGGCCTCTTGTGCGCGGATGGCAAGGTCGGCTCGGGTGACCGCCATCCCCGTGATCGACTCGAGAATGGAGTAGATCGGTTGATGTTCGACATCTGCCCAAGTCACGTTCGCCAGCTCGGCCGGTAAATGGCTGCGCCCTAGCGCGATAGGCTCGCCATCGACGAAATGAAGCCGCTCCAGCAGCAGGCAATCTTGCGTTTCTGCAAATAAACCACGCAATGCATCTGGAACGGGCTGCAGGGTATGGCTGATCACCTGCATGCTCGGTTGCAGCCCTTGCAGCAACAACGCTTCGTGAAAGCTGCGCAACGCATCCAGGCCGTGGCGTACCTGCTTGGCGGCCACGAAAGTGCCCTTGCCTTGTTTGCGCTCTACGACGCCGTCATCGCTGAGCTTGCCCACCGCCAGGCGCACGGTGACACGACTTACCCCAAAGCGTTTGCCCAACTCCGCTTCAGACGGCAGCTTGCCGCTGGGTTCGTAGTCGCCGCGTTGAATTTCCTCTAGCAACTGATGGGCAATCTGTTCGTAGAGCGAAGTGGTGCTGTCGCGAAGAATGGATGTGGACACTGTGAGCTTCCATGACCTTGAGTGGGGCAAGGCACCTTCACTTCTAAGGTTATAAAAATAGGTTATTGGGACTACTTGTATTAATACGTATTATGTCAGGCAATCCCATTGTAAACGACCTGACGACACTTGCCATGCTCAAAACCGTTCCCTACCCCCAGCAGCAAGCCGATGCACTGACGGTCGATGACATCAGCTTCAGCTACCCCAACGGGCACCGGGTTTTTTCCTCGTTCAGCCTGAGCGCCAAGCCCGGCGAGTTCGTCGCGATCCTTGGGCCATCGGGCTGCGGGAAAACCACCTTGTTGAATTTGTTGTCCGGTTTCGCGCAACCGCAAAGTGGCCGCATCACCATCAACCAGACCGCGGTACGGCCGGAGCGTTCGGAGTTGGGTTATGTGTTCCAGGCACCGCAATTGTTTCCCTGGTTGAGTGCCCTGGAGAACGTTCGTTTCGGTCTGCGCATGAGCGCGCAAGTCAACGAATCGCAGCAGCGCGCCCAGGCGCTGCAATACCTGCGCCTGGTCGGCCTGGAGAGCGCGGCGCAACGGCTGCCGCACCAGCTTTCCGGTGGTATGCAACAACGCGTGTCCCTGGCCAGGACCCTGGCCCTGGAGCCCAGCGTACTGCTGATGGACGAACCGTTCGCCGCGCTGGATGCCATCAGCCGTAACAGCATGAATGAAGAGACGTTGCGTATCTGGGCCGAGTTGGGCCAGACGGTGTTGTTCATTACCCATGACATTGATGAAGCGGTGTTCCTGGCGGATCGGGTCATTGTGCTCAACATCGCCCCGGGCGGTATCCACAGCGAACTGGAGATCCACCTGCCGCGTCCCCGCTCCAACTTGAAAACCCGTCGTCTACCGGCCTTTCTCGATTACCGCAATGAGCTGATGGAGCGCATTTCCCAGGTCATGGACGCGTCCCAAGCCACTGCTTACCTCACCCCACAACTCGAGCTGACAGCATGATCAAACGTTCTCTGCTTGCCTTTTCATTGTCAGTCGCCGCCTTGGCAGGCAGCGCATTCGCCGTGGCGGGCGAGGAGAACCCCCTGCGTGTGGGGTATGTCTTCGCCATGGCCAACGCGCCTGCGTTGATCGCTGACAAACAGGGTTACTACCGCGAGCAAGGCTTGAATGTCGACCTCAAGGCGTTGGGCGATGGCCCGGTGATCCAGCAGGCATTGGCCGCCGGTGAACTGGATGTGGCCTATGTCGGGACCCCGCCGGTATATCAATGGTTTTCCCGGGGGCTGCAAAGCCGGATCCTGGCGAAGGTCAATTACGGTCAGGCCGCGGTGATTGTCGACGCCAAAAGCCCGATCACACGCCTGGATGAACTCAAGGGGAAAAAGCTGGCCGGGGTCAAGAAGGGCAGTGGCATGGATGTGCTGTTGCGCGGTTATGTCCTGAAGGAAAAGGCCGGGCTCGATCCCGACAAGGACCTGGACATCATCGACATGCCACCCGGCAATATGAACGCTGCCCTGGAGCGCGGCATCGTCGACGCAGCGTTTTCCTGGGAGCCCTTCGTCAGCCAGTCGCTGTTGCGCGGTTCGAGCCGGATCCTGCTGGACGTGAACCAGGCGCTGCCCAATTACCCGTGGTACGTGGTGATCGCCTTGCCGAAGACCTTGCAGGAACGCCCGGACGACGTGGTGAAGCTGCTGCGTGCCCATCGCAAGGCCATCGCCTTCCTCAACGAGCATCCCGTCGAATCGAACCGGCTGATCGCTGAGGCGTTCAAGCTTGAGGCGGTGCAGGGCACCGACGGCAAGACTATCGCACCGGAAGCCATCATTGCCCAGGCACGCAACCGGTTGGGCTGGTCGGCGGACTTGCAGGCGGCGGATATCCAGTTCATCCAGCGCCTGATGAATGACTCCCATGACTTGGGTTTTATCGATACCACGCTCAAGACCGAACAGATCGTGGACACCTCCTACCTGCAAAAAGCCTCGTACTGAGTCTGTCATGTCCTTGCCAAAACCGAATTGGGGATGGGCGTCGCTGCCATTCCTGTTGTTGATCTGGGTGGCCTTGGCCAGCCGTTTTCCCACATACATCCTGCCGCAGCCCTGGGACGTCGCCCACGAGGCGCTGCGTTGGCTGGGTGACCGTTCGCTGTGGCAACACCTGCGGGCCAGCGTCCTGGAGGAATTGGGTGGTTTCTGCGCGGCGGTGATTGTCGCGGTCCTGCTGGGGACGGCCGGTGGCTTGTCCGCGCGGTTTCGCGACTTTATCTCGCCGCTCAACAGCCTGTTCATGGCCATCCCGCCCATCGCCTGGGCGCCGCTGATCATGATCATTTTCGGCCTGGGCTATGTCTCCATCGTGCTGGTGATTTTCATTGCCGCGATGTTCCCCATGGCGGTGACCATTCAAGAGGGTGTGCAGAGTATCCGCGGCGGTGAAGTTCGTGCGGCACGCACCCTGGGTGCCAGTTCGTGGCAGCTGCTGGCCCATGTCTACCTGCCGGCTTCATTGCCCTTCGTGACGGCGGCCTTGCGCATCGGTTTCAGCCAGGGCTGGAGGGCACTGGTCGCGGCGGAAATGATCGGTGCGTCCCAGGGCATCGGCTGGATGGTCTCCACGGGCGGGCAGATCGGCAACAGCAGCCAGGTGCTGCTGGGCATTGTCGTGATTGGCCTGATTGCCTGGCTGATGGAGAGCTTCGTATTCCGGCGCATCGAGCGCCACTACCAGAAATGGCGCGTGCAATAAGCATCGCCCCACGTATTCGAACCCTTCAGTGGACCACTGCACGAGGTGTCATGTGAGTAACGTTTTCGATCCCCGCGAAGCCGGGCATTACATCGCCCCACAAGGCCTGTACGAGCGCAACAAAAAACGTCCATTCCTGGGCAGCATCAACTGCGACCGTGACACCCTGGTCGCCGGTCAGTGGGATGAAATCACCCTGGTCTACGAGGTTGGTGGCAGCGGCCTGGCGGATGGCGCCTGGCTCAAACTGGCCTTCAAGTTCTACTCCGACTGGGCCTTGTTCCAGACCTCCAATCCGGCCGGACCCAACTATGTCAGCGCGGAATATCAAGCTGGGGAGTTGGTCCCCGGTCAGAGCCAGGCCACCGTGCAACACCTGAAAGTACGCTTCGACCAGAAAGGCCATGAACGGCCGTTTCAGAAAGCGATCATCATCGACATCATCGACGGCTACCTGAACCCCGGGGACAAAATCACTATTCGTTTGGGCGATCGTCGTCAGGGCGGGGCGGGGACGCGGGTGCAAAGTTTCGTCGAGAAAGACTTCCGTTTCCGCCTGTTCATCGACCCGTTGGGCAGCTCCAAATTTGCCGAGGTGCCGGGTGATCCATTGCTCGACATCGTGCCGGGCCCGGCCCAGAGCGTGCAGTTGATCGCGCCGCGACTGGTCAGCGCCGGTGAGCCGTTCGATGTGCTGCTCAGGGTGGATGATGCCTGGGGCAATACCTGTCGCAACTTGCCGCTCAACGGTGTTCTGACCTTCGTTGACCCTGAAGGCCGCGAGCGACAACAGCCATTCACGTTGGCGACTGAAGGTTGGGCGACCGCGCGAATAGAGGCGGTCGATCTCGCGGCGCAGGGGGAATGGCGCTTGTCCGCCGAGGTACAGGCGACCTCGGTACGTGGCGCTCAGGCGTTTGTCACGGTTGACCCGGCCGGTACAGCGCTGCGTCCGCTCTATGCCGACCTGCATGTACACTCCGATGACACCGTGGGCACCAACGACACCTTGTACAACCTCAGCTATGGTCGCGACGTGGCCGGGCTCGATGTGCTCGGCTACACCGCCAACGACTTCAACATCACTGAGCAACGCTGGGACCAGGCGGTCAAGCTGATCCACGAACTCAATGAACCGGGCCGATTCGTGTGCTATCCCGGCACCGAGTGGTGCGGTAATTCCTGCGCGGGAGGGGACCGTAACGTGGTGTTCCTGCATGACCGAAAACCCGAGTTCCCCTTCGACAATCAGGGGCGACTGGTGCGCTCCTTCGAATGGAACGAGTTCACCGCCGGTACTATCAAGCCGGGCGCGTGGCCGGTGGACGAGTTGTACGCCGCCTATGCCAAGGACCCCGAAGGCCATCTGATGATGCCCCATGTCGGCGGACGCCGTTGCAACCTCGACTGGCATCATCCTGAGCTTGAACGGCTGATCGAAGTAGGCTCGGCCTGGGGCCAATTCCACTGGGTCTATGCCGAAGCGCTGCAGCGTGGCTATCGAGTGGGAGCTGCCGCGAATAGCGATGAACACCAGGGCCGTTGCGGTGGCGGTGTTCCAGCCACGGCGGTGTTCGGCTCGCGCGGCGGGTTGACCGGTGTAGTCGCCGAGGCCTTCGATCGAGCCAGTGTCGGCAAGGCCCTCCGCGCCCGCCGCACCTTTGCCACGACGGGTGAACGTTCGTTTGCCAGCCTGCGCCAGGGCAAGCATTTCATGGGTGAAGTCTTCACCACCGATTCGAATGCCACGCTGGACTATCGACTGCTCGGAGAGGCAGGTTGGGAACAGGTCGATCTGTTCGATGGCGACAAATTGATCTGGTCGCGCAACCTGCACCAGGAACTGGGGTTTTCCGCGCAACGCATTCGCCTGCGCCTGGGCGGTGCCCGGATCAAGGACCGCTATCGAGGCGCCTACTGGACCGGCGAGATCCGCATCACCGGGGCGGTCATCAACGGCTTTCGCGCCTTGGGCCTCGATCATCCCGAGCAAACCGTCTGGCGCAAGGACGCCACGACGCTGGCCTTTCGCACCGACACCAACGGCGATACCGACAGCATCGAAATAGAACTGTCGCAACTGGTTGGCGCCACGCTGCAGGTCCACAGCCGGATCGATAATTACGTCAAGGTCGGCGACCCGTCTGAACCGCAGCCCTACGTGCATGCGCCGAAGGTGCTGATGGAGCTGTCCGGTGAAGAGTTGCTGGCGCAATCGCAAGTCATCGAAGAGCTACCGGGCGCCGAATTGAAAGTCTCCCTGGAAAGGACCACCGCTGCAGCGCTGCCTCGTGAGCTACGAGGGAACATTGAACTGGCACGGTTGAACCTGGAGCCGGGCCGTGAACACCCATTGTTCATCTGTGCCCGTCAGCGGGATCAATCCCGGGTCTGGACGTCGGCGTTGTTTTTGACGTTATAGAACGTGGGGTTTGACGCTTCGTTGGATAGGCGGCATATTTGCTCGATTGTGATCATTCGTGCTCGTTTATATAGGTTGTCAGTGCCATGACGTCACCCCATGAAGCGTTTCCCGGTGAACGCCAGCAATTGATCCGCCAGCGTCTTGCCCGATACGGCCGGGTGATCGCGGCTGATCTGGCTAGCGAACTCAACGTGTCCGAGCACTCGATACGGCGGGATCTGGGCGCATTGGCGGCTGCGGGGTTGTGCAAGCGGGTCTATGGCGGCGCCATACTGTTACCCGGCGCCGAAGGCCCGCTGGAGGTTCGAGTACAGCAAGACATCGCGCGCAAGCACAGTCTCGGCCAAGCGGCGGCTTCGTTGCTGAGGGCCGGCCAGCATATCTTCATTGATGCCGGGTCGACCAACCTGGCCATTGCCTGCGCCATTGATCCGCAACTTGAATTGACCTTCACGACCAACTCGCCGTTGATTGCGGTGCAACTGATGAAGTTGCCCCGTGCCGAGGTCATCGTGTTGGGCGGTCGCTTGAACCCGGTGGCTGGAGGTTCGATCGGGCTGACGGCGGTACAGCAATTGCGCCAGTTCAGTTTTGACCTTTGCTTTCTGGGTGCCTGTGCCATCGATCCGGACAACGGTGTTACGGCGTTCGGTCTGGACGATGCTGAATTCAAGCGCGCAGTGGTCGCCGCCAGCGGTCAGGTGGTGACGGCCGTGACCAACAGAAAACTGTCCAGCGTTGCTCACTATCAGGTGGCGTCCTGTGAAGAAGTCGCCGCCTTGGTGGTGGAGCACGACGCGCCGCGTGAGCGCCTGGAACCCTTTTTCGGCAGGGTTTCCAGCATCGTGACGGCGACCTGCGAACAGCGACGCGGCCAAGAGCAGGGATGAGATGCTGGCTGTCGAGCGCCAGACAATCAAACGTACGCTGGGCGAGCCCATTGTCTGGCTCGCAGTTTACGTCTAGTTTGCTGCCCCATCATAAGTACAAAAACAGGAGTCATCGATGCAACCGATTCGTCTCGGTCTGGTGGGCTACGGCAAGATTGCCCAGGATCAACACCTTCCCGCTATCCTCGCCAACCCCGCGTTCCAGTTGCTCGCTGTCGCTACGCAAGGGAAACCCTGCGCCGGCGTGGAGAACTTCCAGTCCCTGGGCGAGCTGCTCGAAAAGGGCCCGCAGGTCGATGCGATTGCGTTCTGCACACCGCCGCAAGGTCGATTCGCATTGGTGCAACAAGCGTTGACCGCTGGTAAACATGTCCTGGTCGAAAAGCCGCCATGCGCCACGCTGGGTGAAGCGATGGTGTTGGTCGAGCAGATACAGGCGCAAGGCGTCAGCGGTCTGTTCGCCTGGCATTCGCGTTACGCGCCCGGCATCCAGGCGGCCCGTGACTGGCTGGCCAGCCGTACCCTGCAAAGCGTGAAAATCGACTGGAAGGAAGACGTGCGCAAGTGGCACCCGGGCCAGGCGTGGATCTGGCAACCCGGAGGCCTGGGCGTTTTCGATCCGGGCATCAATGCCTTGTCAATTGTGACCCACCTGCTGCCACTGCCGCTGTTCGTCGAGTCGGCCGAACTGCGCGTCCCGAGCAACTGCCAGTCGCCTATCGCTGCAGGCATCAACATGTCTGATACGCGTCACCTCGAGGTCCACGCCGAGTTCGATTTCGACCATGGTCATGATGAACTCTGGAGCATCGAGATCCGCTGTGCCGAAGGTCTCTTGCGACTGGACAACGGCGGTGCACTGTTGAGTATCGATGGCGTGCGCCAGACCGTTTCGCAGGAGGGCGAGTACGCAGCGGTGTATCGGCATTTTCAACAGCTGATCGCTGACAAGGCCAGCGACGTGGACCTGCAGCCGCTGCGACTGGTCGCGGACAGCTTTTTTGTCGGCAGCCGCGCCTCGGCAGAACCGTTCTACGATTAGCCGCTGTCGGGGGGTAGCAGCAGGGGGCCAGTCGATCCATGCGTCGACTGGCTGCGCTTGCGCTTGATCCTATCCGGTGCTGAGCACGAAGGCGGGCAGGTGCCTTTCAGCCCAGATCCTCAGCCTGATGCCGCTCCGGCACTTGGCTCGCTTCATCGCCCCACGTCCGGTTGACGCGTTGCCCACGGATGACCGCCGGCCGCTTGGCGATTTCTTCCGCCCAGCGCTGCACATGGGTGTATTCGTGGGCAGCGAGAAACTCGGCGGCCGAGTACACGTTGTTGCGCACCAGTTGGCCATACCAGGGCCAGACCGCGATATCGGCGATGGAGTAGTGCTCGCCCGCCAGGTATTGGCTTTCACTCAGGCGGCGATCCAGGACATCCAGTTGCCGCTTGGCTTCCATGGTGAAGCGATTGATGGGGTACTCAAGCTTCTCCGGTGCGTAGGCATAGAAATGCCCGAAGCCGCCACCCAGGTAGGGAGCTGCACCCATTTGCCAGAACAGCCAGTTCAGGGTTTCGGTGCGCCCGGCCAGGTCAGTGGGCAGGAAGGCGCCGAATTTCTCTGCCAGGTAAAGCAGGATCGAACCGGACTCGAAGACGCGGATGGGCGGCTCCACACTGCGGTCCTGCAAGGCCGGGATTTTTGAGTTTGGATTGATCTCGACAAAACCGCTGGAGAACTGGTCGCCCTCGCTGATGCGAATCAGCCACGCGTCGTATTCCGCGCCTGCGTGCCCGAGGGCCAGCAATTCCTCAAGCAGGATGGTCACTTTTACGCCATTGGGTGTCGCCAGCGAGTAGAGCTGCAACGGGTGTTTGCCGATCGGCAGTTTCTTTTCGTGGGTCGGCCCGGCAATCGGGCGGTTGATACTGGCGAACTGACCGCCAGACGGAGCCTCATTTTTCCAGACCTTGGGAGGAATATAGGGCGCTTGACTCATGGAACGTACCTCATCGTTTGCTGGCGGTGATCATGTAGACCGCGCAAGAGGGGGGCGCCTGGCGTGATGCGGTAAGCGGCACGCCAGAGAGGCCGAAGCCTGGCCTTCGAATGAAAGCAGAGAAACTATCATAGGCTGCGTGGCGCGTGGTGGTCGGCGCGCCAGAGCCCCTGACTGGGAGACGATCAAGGCATCAGATATCTACTGTCAGCCGGATCATTATCGATGTGAGTGGTCGATCGACGGATGCGGCCTGTTTACGTGCTCAGCCATAGTTCGACTTTATCTCGGCTCGGAATGCCTCCGGAATGAACAACTTTGCCATCAATGACCACGCTGGGTGTCGATATAACCCCATAGCTCATGATGTCACGCAGCTCTTCCACTTTTTCCAACTTCACAGGCACGCCTTTCGCTTGAGCGACTTGCTCGATGATGGCGATTGTCGATTTACACTTGGAGCAACCGGTACCTAGAACCTTGATATCTTTCATGGGAACCTCGGCGGATGGACTTACAGAACGAAGTTGAAGGCGTAGCCAACGACGAGAATGCCGGCGGCGACGACACCAATGAAGGTGGCGATCAGGCGGACTTTCAACACCTTGCGCAGAATCACCATCTCAGGGAGGGAGAGGGCAATGACGCTCATCATGAAGGCCAGTACCGTGCCCAACGCGGCACCTTTGGCGAGTAGCGCCTGGACAATGGGAATGATCCCTGCTGCGTTGGTATACATGGGGATGCCTATCAGGATCGCGACTGGGACAGACCACCACGCCTCTTTACCCATGAAACTGGCCATGAAATCTTCGGGCACGTACCCATGAATACCTGCGCCAATGGCAATACCAGCCAGGATGTATGGCCAAACGTTTCCGACGATTTCACGCACGCTGCCAAAACCGGCATAGATCCGTTCATGCAGCGGCATGTGTATGTCTTCTGCGGCTGCCTGGACTTTGGGCATGTCGCGAACCCAATCCTCTAGAGAGTCCTCCATTTTCAAGCGCCCGATGATCCAGCCTGCAACCACTGCAATAAACAAACCGAGACTCAGGTACAGCAGCGCAACTTTCCAGCCGAACAAGCCCAATAGCAGTGTCAACGCGACCTCGTTCACCATGGGCGCGGAAATGAGAAACGAGAAGGTCACCCCTAAGGGCACGCCTGCTTGAACAAAACCTATAAATAGAGGAACCGCGGAGCACGAGCAGAACGGTGTAAACACCCCTAGAGAGGCCGCCATGACGTTGGCCATGCCCTCGCTGCGTCCGGCCAATATTGCGCGGGTGCGTTCGGGTGTGAAGTACGAGTTGACCATTCCCATCAAGAACACGATGCCGGTCAGCAGCATCAGTACCTTGGGCGTGTCATAGAAAAAAAACTGCAGGGCACCACCCAGGTGGCTGTCACGCTCGACAGGCAGCGCTGCAACCAACGCCTCCGAGATCGGGATAAGGGCTTCATACAAACCGAGCCAGACAAGCACGGCTACCACCAAAAAAAGGCGGGGACTACGCTGTGGCCAGCGCACAATGATCTCGTTCATGTCCACACCTCCTGGGACGGAGTCGGGTTAGGCGACCACTTGATCGGTCAGAGCCGCTGCGATTTCGCTGACCGTGCTGCGAGCCGTGCGGGTTACGCCGATCAACGTGGCGGAAGCCGAACCGGTCCACTCGCCATAACCGACCAGCCATAACCTGGGTTCTTGAGTCGAGCGCGTGCCTTCGACCTCGACACGGCCCTCGCTGTTGACCACGCCCAGGGCGTCCAGATGCTGCAGGGCGGGGCGAAAACCGGTGCACCAGATCACCACGTCCACCGCAGACTCTGAACCATCGGCCCAAATCACGCCATTGCGAGTAAACCGTTGGAAAGGTCGGACAGATTTGAGCGCATGGCGCGCTCGCGCATCGACAACGGGGGGCACCATGACAATGTCGCCCAGCCCGCCCACGGGCTGCTCGATGACGCGGCCCTGCTGTTGGGCTTTCCAGCGCTCGGTGGCGCGCTCGAACAACACGCGCCCATCCACTTCGTCGGGCAAGAACAAAGGTTCTACGGGCGTCACCCAGGTGGTCTGGGCGACTTTGGAAACCTCAGCCAGAATCTGCGCCCCTGAATTGCCGCCTCCCACCACCAACACGCGCTTACCCGCGAACGGCTGCGCCTGGACATAGTTCGCGGAGTGCAACTGTTGGCCGGCGAATGTCTCGGCATCCGGGTAGTAAGGAATGTAAGGATTGCTCCAAGTGCCCGTGGCACTGACCACGGCCTTGGCATCCCAATGCCGACCGTCAGCCCATACGCGCAAGCCGGTGTCTGTTCGCTCCACCCGATTGACCCGTACCGGACGCACCACCGCAAACTGATAGCGTTGTTCATACTGCTTGAGGTAGTCGATCACGTGGTCGCGCGATGGGTAGCCGGCTTGCGTGGGGGGCATCATCCAGCCTGGGATCGAACTCCACGTGGCCGGGGAGAACAGGCGCAACGAGTCCCAGCCATGCCGCCATGCGCCTCCGGGCTCTTGCTCGGCGTCGAGGATGACAAACGTCAGTTGCGTGCGGCGCAGGAAATAGGCCACCGCCAAGGCAGATTGACCCCCACCGATAATGACAACGTCAAAGGCGCTGGAGGGCGAGTCAGTCATGACGGCGAACCTTCAAGGGCATGGATGGAATGGCTCCAATGGCGGCAGTGGTTCCTGCCACCGTCTCAGTAACGCTTGCACGTTTTGATGCCCAATAACGTATAGATCGGGCAGAAGCGGAAAATGCCGGTAGCCAGTGGCACCAGGCCGATCCAGCCCCACAAACCGATCACACCGGTCAGGCTCAGGGCTATGAGAACAAGCCCAATGACTATGCGCAGGCTACGGTCAATGGTTCCGATATTGGCTTTCATGCTGATCTCCCGATCAATGGGGGCGCCGAGTTTCCAGCGCTGTGAACAACCACATGCCCGCCAGCATGGCCAGCATGAACACGATGATTTGCCAGTGTCCGGTCAGCAGGATGGCTACGGCAGGGCCAGGACAGATACCGGCTATGCCCCAGCCGATGCCGAACACCAGGCTGCCGCCGATCAGGCGCGGGTCCAGCTCACGCTTGACCGGTAATTGCATAGGGCTTCCCAGCACTGAACGCGATTGCCGGCGTGCCCAGGTAAGCGGGCCGATGGCAATGCCAATCGCACCGATCATCACCAACGCCAGGGAAGGGTCCCAGGCACCGGCCAAATCCAGAAAGGCCAGCACTTTCCCCGGGTTGGCCATGCCTGCCAGGAGCAGACCGAGGCCAAAGAGCAGGCCGGCGATGAATGCAGTCAGTTTGAGCATGTTCAAACCCCCATCACATGACGCAGGACAAAGACTGTCGCGAAACCGCTGAACATGAAGCATGCCGTGGCGATCATCGAGCGCGGCGACAGGCGCGATAGGCCGCACACGCCATGGCCACTGGTGCAACCCGAGCCATAACGGGTGCCGATACCCACCAACAGGCCGGCGACGACCAGCCCGAGCCAGCCGCTGTGGAACTCAATCGGCGGCAAGGTGGCAAACAGTCCCCATAAGAGCGGTGCGACCAGCAGGCCCAGAAGGAACAGCGCTTTCTCGCCCACGCCTTCGCCGCCGCGCTGCAAAAGGCTGCCGATCAGCCCACTGATGCCAGCGATACGCCCATTGGCGACGACGAACAGGCTGGCCGCCAGGCCGATCAACATGCCGCCGGCGAGGGATGACCAAGGTGTGAAGTTGAGCCAGTCAACATTCATGAGGGTTCTCCGGTACACAATCGTTGATATTCCACTACAGGGGTCAACCCAGGGCTTTTACCAGCAGGGCCACTGCCACCAGCGTAGAAACCAGGGCAAAGCCTTTCTGTAAGTAGGGTTCCGGCAGCCTGGCTGCGATCAGACGCCCGCCAAGCATGCCGCTGAGTGCGCCAATGGAAAATGGCACGGCTACCGCCCATTGCAAGTGACCGGCCGCCGAACTCGCCACAACCCCCGACATGGAAACCAGTGCAATCACCGTCAGCGAAGTGGCGAGCACCGACTGCGTGGTCAAATTGGTGTAGCGCTGGAGCGCCGGGACCATGACGAAACCACCGCCGACCCCGAGCAAGCCGGAAAGCACCCCTGCGACCACGCCTGAAAAGGTGAGCGCCCAGGCACATGGGCCGGTCCAGTTCAGCTTGCCGCGGTGCTCATCCAGGACACAGGGCGGTGGCTTGCCCCTGCCAGATGCCTTTACCCCCGCGCGCGCAGGCCGTGACTTTTGAAAGGCCCGCCAAGCCACGTACATCAGCAAAAGGGCAAACATGATCGTCAAGGGCGCGTTGGGAGTACGTTGAGCCAACCACAGGCCGACGGGGGAGCAGACGATCCCCGCCCCAGCGGTCAGGAGTGCGGCCTTATAGCGTACGATACCGTTCCTGAGCCCCATCATGGCGCCCAGGCTGGCGGCTAAGCCCACGGCGAGTAAACCAATAGGCCCGGCTTCGGCCATGCTCAAACCCACGCCAAACACCAGGAACGGGACCGCGAGTATGCCTCCGCCCGCGCCGGTCAGCGCCAGAATCACGCCCACGGTGAAGCCCAGTAGCAAGACGCTCATCATCTGGTTCTCCTGGCGTTCAAGTCCGTTTTCATAAGTCCGCCAGCTCGGGTTTTGCCAGCCACTCATGGCCCTTGAGCATTCCCCTCCAATACAGGGGCGGCAGAATCCGCTCTTTGAGCAGCCACGCCAGCCGCGAGGGGCGGGTTCCGTCAATCAGCCAGGACGGGAAACTGGGGGCCACCTTACCGCCGTAGGTGAATTCTGCGAGGACGATCTTGCCCCGTTCCACCGTCAGCGGGCAGGAACCGTAGCCGTCGTATTGGGCACAACCCTCGGCCTTGCCCATCGCCGCCAGAACGTTATGGGCGACCACGGGGGCCTGCTTGCGTGCCGCTGCCGCCGTTTTGGCGTTGCTGGTATTGGCCGCGTCTCCCAGCGCGTGGATATTGGCCCAGCCTTTGTGGCGCAGGGTTGCGGGATCGACGTCAAGCCATCCTGCCGCATCCGCGAGGGGGCTGACACGAATGAAGTCCGGCGCAACCTGTGGTGGCACGACATGAAGCAGGTCGAAGTCGCGGGTGACACTGTGGGTGCTGCCGTCAGGCCTGACGCAACTGAAGGTGGCCGTGCGCTCGGGGCCATTGACGCTTGTCAGGGTGTCACCGAAATTCAAGTCGATGCCGTAGGCGTGGATGTACTTCATTAGCGCGGGCACGTAGTCGGGAACACCGAACAGCACCGTCGCGGCACTGCAGAAATCGATCTCGATATCCCCCAGCACGCCTTCGCGCCGCCAATGATCGGCAGACAAGTACATGGCTTTTTGCGGCGCTCCCGCACACTTGATCGGCATGGGCGGTTGTGTGAACACGGCTTGTCCACCGCGCAGTTGTCGCACCAGTTCCCAGGTATAGGGCGCCAGGTGGTACAGGTAGTTGGACGTCACTCCGTTTCGCCCCAGGGTGTCCGACAACCCTTCAATGGCGTGCCAGTTGAGTTTGAGGCCAGGGCACACGATCAGTTGCTCGTAGCGGACGACTCTGCAGCCGTCGAGAATGACGGCGTTTCGATCCGGTTCGAAAGCCGCTACCGCAGACTTGATCCAGTGCACGCCGCGGGGAATGGTCGCGCCCATCGTGTGGGCTGTTTGGGAGGCTTCGAAGACCCCGCCGCCGACCAGCGTCCAGCCAGGCTGGTAGTAGTGCACATCCGCCGGATCGATGATGGCAATGTCGAGTCCTGGTTCGCGGGCCAATAAACTCGATGCCGTCGCGATGCCTGCGGCGCCGCCACCGATAATCACCACGGCGTGTTCGGCCTCGGCCACTTCGACAGGTGTGCGGCCTTTATTGGCAATGCGACGAATGACGCCTTTCATGTCGAACCCGGCTTTTTTGGCGGTTTCGACGATCTGTGGCAAAGGCTGGTGCTCGGCTTGCGACAATGCCCACATCGTTGTCGAGCGCATGCCGGAACGGCAATAGGCCAATATCGGTTTTGGCACGGATTCAAGCAACTTGCCGAACGCTACGCCTTGTTCGTCCGTGACCTTGCCGGACTCGGCGGGCAGATAGTGGGCTTCAATACCTATCGCTTGGGCCACACGTTTGATCTCGGCAAACAACGGCTGATCGCTGCCTTCACCGTCCGGGCGGTTACAAATGATGGCGCGAAAGCCGGCATTTTTGAGTTCATTCAACTGATTGGGAAAAATCTGCTCTGAAACCGATAAGCCGGGCGCAAGGTGGCGGATGTCCATACTGTCTCCGATCGGGAAGTTTTTCTTATAGAGGGCGTCAGAGCATGTTGAGCGGGATCTTGAGATAGCGCGTGCCGTTGGATTCGGGCTCGGGAAAGTGGCCGGCGCGCATGTTGACTTGCACCGAGGGCAGAATCAGTGTCGGCATGTCCATCGATGCGTCACGCTTGGTGCGCATCGCGACAAAGGCTTGCTCACTGATGCCGTTACGCACGTGGACATTGTCGGCGCGTTGTTCGGCCACCGTGCTGGCAAACTGCACCTCGCGGCCACCGGGCTGGTAATCGTGGCAGGTGTAGAGCACGGTGTTGGCCGGCAGGCTCAATACCTTGTTGATGGATTGAAACAACGCGCGGGCGTCCCCACCCGGGAAATCGCATCGCGCGGTACCGTAGTCGGGCATGAACAAGGTGTCACCGATGAATGCAGCCGTTTCCAGGCCGTCGCTGATGACGTACGTCATGCAGGCCGGGGTATGGCCCGGTGTATGCAGCGCGCGGCATTGCAGTGCGCCGATCATGAAAGGTTCGTCGTCGACAAACAGGTGATCGAACTGGCTGCCATCGCGGGCCATCTCTGCACCGATATTGAACAGGCTGCCAAAGACTTCCTGCACAGCGGCAATGTGGCTGCCGATACCGATTTTGCCGCCGAGCTTTTCCTTCAAGTACGGTGCGGCGGTGAGGTGGTCGGCATGGACGTGGGTTTCGAGAATCCATTGGACCGTCGCGTTCAACGCGGCCACCCGGGCCATCAACTTGTCGGCAGAGGACGTCGTGGTACGACCCGACTTTGGGTCGTAATCCAGGACACTGTCGACCAGGGCGCAATAACCGGTCGATTCATCCAGCACAAGATAACTGACAGTGTGGGTCTCAGGATCGAAGAACCCTTCGACGTGCAATTTTACGGTCATGACCTGCCTCCTCTGGGACTCTAGCCGCTCAGAGAATACACAGAGCAATAAGTCTGCCATGCCAGGATCAAATTTTTGTTTGTGCTCAACTTATTGATTTTATTGGTTTTCAATTGAATTTTTGGCGATGTGTTTACCCGGGTTGATACCAGGTTACTGCCACTGGCAGTTTTTATTGGCATAGTGGCAGTGTCAATTTTAGCCAGGACAATGCACCGGAGCCGCGATGACCAACATTCTGCCGCCCATCCAAGAACACCTTCCGCATCCGGACCAGGTGCAGTCCCTGGTCTCGTTTCTCGAGCACGAACCACATCCGATGATCGTGCTTGATCCCGATTACAACATCCTGGCAGCGAACACGGCTTACCTGCGTCAGTTCGGCAGTGCCGACAAATCGTTTATCGGCCATAAGTGCTATCGGATCTCCCATCACTACGACGTCCCTTGCGACCAGGCCGGAGAGCATTGTCCGATGAAAAAGGCCAGGGAAATGCGTGGCCCGGATCGGGTCTTGCACATCCACCACACCCCCCGTGGGCCTGAGCACGTTGATGTGGAGCTGCGCCCGATCCTGGATGAGCACGGCGACATCACCGCTTACGTGGAACGTTTGACCCTGGTGCGCAGCGCGTCAGCCAGGCCTAGCAATGAGGGCTTGGTGGGCCATTCACCGGCCTTCAACCAGGCACTGTCGCAACTGCAGCGCGTCGCGCCATCGATGTTGCCGGTGTTGTTGCTGGGCGAGTCCGGCACAGGCAAGGAACTGTTCGCCAGGGCTGTTCATGAAACCAGTGACCGCGCCACCGGACCCTTTGTGGTGGTCGATTGCTCCGGGTTGACCGAAACGTTGTTCGAGAGCGAGCTGTTCGGCCATGAAAAAGGCGCGTTCACCGGCGCCACAATGCGCAAGCCGGGTCTGGTTGAAACGGCCCAGGGCGGTACGTTGTTTCTCGATGAGATCGGTGATGTTCCGCTGACCATGCAGGTGAAACTGCTGCGGTTGATTGAATCTGGAACCTATCGCCGTGTTGGCAGTGTCGAGACCCAGCATGCCAACTTCAGGTTGGTGGCGGCGACTCACAAACCGTTAGAGAAAATGGTGGAAAGTGGTGAGTTCAGGCAGGACCTGTACTACCGCATCAGTGTGTTTCCCATTCACTTACCCCCCTTGCGTAACCGGGTGGAAGACATCGGCTTGCTGGTGAACTCGTTTCTGCAACGTGCCGGTAGAGGCAAACGCCGGCTGACTATCGATTCCGCTGCCTTGAAGCAGCTGCAGCAGTTTTCCTGGCCGGGCAATATCCGTGAGCTGCGTAATGTCCTGGAAAGGGCCAGCCTGTTCGCCGATGACGGCGTGATTCACTCGGTGCAATTGCCCCAGGCCGCTGCGGTGCCTACCCCATCGGCTACGCCAGTGCTCGACAGCAGGACATTGGCGCAGGTGCTGGCAACTTTTAAAGGCACTCGCAGCGAACTGGCTGAACACTTGGGTGTGAGTGAACGCACGTTGTACCGCCGACTGAAAGAACAGGGTTTGTCCTGAAGGCCGTCAGCCCCGACTGCCATTGACTGCCACCTGGCAGGACTTTTTTCCTTTCCGAGTACCCGGGGCGAGCCTTGAGTGACAGTGACGAGGCACCGCTATGACATCACCACTCTCCACAGCCCATCCATCGTCACGTATTCATGTGCTGAGTTTGATTATTGCGGTGAGCATCATGTTGGCCTGCACACTTTACCCTCCCATGATGGCCACCCCTGCGGGGAAAGCTGATCACGCGCAGGCTGGTTAAAGTACTCGCGTTAAGCGCTGATGTACCAACGTCGGGGGCTTTGTGCCGGCTCATCCCAGTGAGGGCGTGGCACCCTTCGATTCGGTTAAACGCAGCCGAATCTGTTTTTCAATCTCGATGAGGGCAAAGAACGCCACACCAATCCCGATGACCAGCAGTCCGTCCATGAAAGGGACGGGCTGTGTGGCAAACACCTTTTGCAAGGTTGGCGCGTAGGTGATAGCCAATTGAGAGAGCGTGACGGTGATGACGGTCAGCCACACGACCTTTGTCCCGCGCACAGCCTTCCATGTCAGGGAGGTGCCGTAGATATTGCGTATGAAAAACAGGTGGAATACTTCCATCACGACCAACGTGTTGACCGCAAGGGTACGGGCCAACTCCACTGGATAACCGCGGTCGAGCGCATACGAAAAAATGCCGTAGACACCGCAGAGAAAAAGAATGGAAACCAGCACCATGTGCCAGACCAAGGCACCGCTGATCAAAGGTTCGTGCCTTGAGCGGGGAGGTCGGCGCATGCTGTTTTCTTCCGTCGGTTCGAACGCCAGGGCGATGCCGAGAGTTATTGCGGTAATCAGGTTGATCCACAAAATCTGTATGGCGGTCACAGGCAGCGTGAAGCCAAACAGCAGCGCGACGATGAGGGTCATTGTCTCGCCTGCGTTGGTGGGTAATGTCCAGCTCAAGACTTTCTTGATGTTGTCATAGACCGTCCGTCCTTCACGCACCGCGGCCACGATAGAGGCGAAGTTGTCATCGGCCAGCACCAGGTCCGCGGCCTCTTTTGCGGCCTCACTGCCTTTGTCACCCATGGCGATACCGGCGTCTGCGCGCTTGAGTGCTGGCGCGTCGTTGACGCCATCGCCAGTCATTGCCACGGTCATGCCGTTCGATTGCAGCAACGTCACCAACCTGAGCTTATGTTCAGGGCTGGTACGGGCGAAGATGTTCACCTCCTTTAACGCTTCCTTCAGTACGGCGTCGTTCATGGTGTCCAGGTCGAGGCCGGTCAGAACCCTGTCGGGATTTTGCAGGCCAATCTGATAACCGATGGCGCTGGCGGTGCCGGAGTGGTCCCCGGTGATCATTTTCACGGCAATACCGGCCGTCCGGCACTGTGCAACGGCCTGCCTTGTCTGCGCGCGGGGCGGGTCGATCATTCCCACCAGGCCAAGCAGCGTCAGCGTCCCTTGCACGTCACCTAATTCCAATACGGTGTGCTCGGGCTGTACTGGCCTGATGGCAAACGCCAGGACGCGATGACCTTTGCTGGCAATGGCATTGGCCTGTTTGTGCCAGTAGGCGGTATCGAGCCGTTCAGTCGCGCCGGTGCTGCCGCGTTGTTGCGTGCACATGGCCAGGATCTGCTCGGGCGCACCTTTGACATAAATCGCCGCTTGCCGCTCATGGTTGTGGTGCAGCGTTGCCATGAAGCGGTGTTTCGCGTCGAACGGTATGGCATCGGTACGAACCCAGGTGCGTCGCGCTTGTTCGTGGTCGATTCCGGCTTTTGCGCAAAACGCCAGCAAGGCGCCCTCCATCGGATCGCCCTCGACCTTCCAGGCTTGCTCATGCTGCCTCAGCGCGGCGTCGTTGCAGAGGCTGGCCGCTTGCCCGAGTTCGGCCAGTGCCGGGTGATTGGAGGTATCAATCAACTGATCCTCCAGGTTCATGTTTCCGGTTGGCTGATACCCCACACCGTCGACGCTGAAGGTCAGGTCACTGATGACAACCGACGCCACCATCATTTCGTTGCGGGTGAGGGTACCGGTTTTGTCCGTGCAGATGACGGATACCGAACCCAGTGTTTCGATGGCCGGCAGGCGCCGGACGATGGCATTGCGACGGGCCATCGCCCGCACCCCGACCGCCAGGGTAATCGTGAGTACGGCGGGCAACCCTTCGGGTATCGCGGCGACGGACATCCCCACCACGACCATGAAGATCTCGGTGAAGGGGTAATGCCTGACGAAGTGACCGTAGATGAGTAACAGAGCCGCGACCGAGAGAATCAATATCGTCAGCCAGCGCGCGAAAACGTGCATTTGCTGCACCAGCGGCGTCGTCAGAGCCTCTACGCCTGACAGCAGTGTGCTGATGCGCCCGATTTCGGCTGATGTCGCGGTCGCAACCACGACCCCAGAGGCCTGCCCACAGGTGACCAGGGTGCCGCTGAATGCCATGCAGGCACGGTCACCCAGGGCCGCTTCACGTCGCACCGGTTCGGTATGCTTTTCAACGGGGGCGGATTCACCGGTCAGAATGGCTTCCTGGATCTGCAGCCTGTTTGTGCGCAGCAGGCGAAGATCAGCCGGTACTTTGTCGCCGGCCTCCAGCAAAACGATATCGCCTGGTACCAGCTCCTCGCCTGCGACACTCAAGCGTTCGCCGCCACGAACCACCGCTGCGCGCGGTGCCAGCATCTGCCGGATGGCGTCCATGGCTTGTTCTGCCTTGCCTTCCTGGGCGTAGCCAATGATTGCATTGGCAAGCACCACCGCAAGAATGACCACCGTGTCCCACAGATGCTGCAACAGGGCAGTCATCGCTGCGCACGCCAGCAGCACATAAATAAGAATGTTGTGGAACTGCAACAGGAACCGCAGCCACGCGGGGCGTCGAGCTGATGCAGGCAGGCGATTGAAGCCCGTGCGCGCGAGTCGAGCTTGAACCTCGAGCTCGTTCAGCCCGACATGCTCGTCGACCTCTAATAGGCCCAGCACCCGTTCTGCGGACTGCGTGTGCCAAGCCAGCGGACCGGTGGGCATCGCGGATTGCTCCGGTCGCTTCATCAAGCTTCCCATGCGCACAGGCCCATTGTTGGCCGGTCATCGATGATGACCGTGGTTTCAGCCAATCTGTTGGGGGGCAATCACCCACAAGCTGCAGGGCATCTTGTACAACAGGCCCTCCACGGTGCTGCCAATCAGTTTGTCCAGGGTGCCGTAGCGCACGCGGCCCATGACGATGACATCGATATCGTGGGAGGCGGCGTAGCTGGCCAGCACCTTGGCCGGGTCGCCCATGATCATGCGCCGCTGTTCCGGGGCGATACCGTTGCGTTCGGCCAACGCATCGAAGGTTGCGCCTTGGGATTCGTAGAGCTGTCGGGCCAGGGCCGAGGAGAAGAACATCGAGCCATTGCCGAAACCATATTCGGCAGCGGTGATGGACGAAAGATCATAGGCGTAGATGACTTCCAGCGTTGCGTCGCAGCTGAGGGCCAATTTGTTGGCTTCGCTCAGGATCCGATCGTTCAGGCCTTCATAACGTCCGTCGTGATGGAAGGGGTCGACGGCGGCAAGAATTTTGCGCGGGCGAGCGTGGCTGACTTTGTTGACGAAGTGCAGCGGGACTTCGCACTCGTGCAGCAGATGCACGTCCAGCGGCGTGAACATCAGGCGCGAGAACCAGGATTCTGGGGACACCGTCTTGATCAGCGCATCCATTGGCTGCTCCTTGAGGTGAATCAGAATTTCCTGCAGTGGCCGCTCGACCCAAGTGACTTCTGTGGTGACTTCGATGCCAAGTTTGCGTAGCGGCCTGGCCTGTTCCTCCAGCCAGTGCCGATGGCGTTCAATGTAGCCCAGGCGCATCTCCTCCAAGGCCTGCTCATTGACCAGGCCGGCCGTGGCCAGGCCCTCAAGGTAGTCGAAAGCCACTATATGCAGCGCTGCGCCTTCGGCCTTGGCCAGGGCGGCCGCCCGATCGAAGGCCGGGTTGTGTTCCATCAGGGGCGAGACGACTAACATCAAGCGTGATTGCGTAGACATGACAAACCTCCCGGGCAAGGACCTGTTGGCACCGGGCGACGGTTCGCTCGGCGTGGTGTCTGGCTTTGATCATGTCCTCTGCGGGCGGCGGCAACTTGATTTGCATCAAACTCACCTGAAAGCGCTCTGCCGATCGCTGCGGCACCGGGCATTGGCGCGTAGATTGATCATGATCAATCTTTCCAGAACAAGCGCGAAGCAGGCTCGGGTTTTACCCTGAATTCAGGTACAACTGGGCCTACCGTCCTAGAGTCATCGTCATGATCGAAACCTTGGGCTTTGCCAATGCTGCTGCGGCACTGGGCGTCGGCCTTCTGGTGGGGCTCGAGCGCGAGCGGCGCAAAGGCGAGGGCGACAGGCGTGATTTCGCCGGCCTGCGTACCTTTGCCGTCACCGCTTTGCTGGGTTATGTCACGTTCCGGGTCGGTGGCCCGTTATTGCTTGGGTTCATCGCGCTTTCGCTGGGAGCTGTGGTGACTGCGGCGTATTGGCGAAACCTCGACAAAGACCCCGGTATCACCAGCGAGGTGGCGTTGTTCGCGGTGTTGGCATTGGGCGCGCTCTGCGTGAGCGCGCCGGCGCTGGCGATAGCGATTGGTGTGGTGATGGCCGGGCTGCTCGCCAGCCGCCAGACGTTGCATCACTTTGCCCGCAGCCAATTGACCGCCGACGAGCTGCGCGACGGCCTGATACTGTTGATTGCCGTGCTGGTCGTGCTACCCCTGGCGCCGGATCGTTACCTCGGGCCTTACAATGCAATCAACCTGCGCACCATTTGCACCCTGACGGTCATGCTCATGGCCGTGGGCGCGCTGGGGCATGTCGCGGTGCGCACCCTCGGCACCCGCTACGGCTACCCCCTCGGCGCGATTGCCTCGGGGTTCGCCTCCGCCACGGTGACCATCGCATCCATGGGAAACATCGCCGCGAAACAGCCAACCCATCTCAAGGTGCTGAGTGCTGCCGCGGTGTTATCCAACCTGGCGACCCTGGCTCAAATGGCGCTGATCCTCAGTGCCGTGGAACCCGCCCTGTTGCGTTGGATGTGGGGGCCTTTGCTCTGCGGCACGCTGATGACATTGCTCTGCGGCGGTATGCTGATGCTCTCTCGTTCCAGGGGGCGGGCCGATGAGCCGATCAAGGCGGGTGGGGCGTTCAGCCTGAAATTGGCATTGACGGTGACGCTCATGATGACCGGGATTACCGTCCTGTCGTCGGCGATGCTCGACTTGTTCGGGCAGACCGGGGTGGTCGTGACCGCGGTTTTCAGCGGGCTGGCCGACGCCCATGCCTCGACAGCCTCTATCGCTTCCCTGGCGAAGGCCGGGTTGTTGCCCTTCGACGGCATCGCGGTGCCGGTCTTGATGGCGCTGAGCAGCAACTCCCTGAGTAAATGCGCGGTGGCTTGGTTCAGTGGCGGGCGCGGTTTCGCCGCCTATGTCATTCCCGCTCAGGTGCTGGTGACGCTGGCAATGTGGGCTGGGCTTGCGGCCCAGCGATTCGCTTGAGTGATGGCAGTTTGATGAAGATCAAGTCCTGTGCTTGGCATGCGTCCATTCTGGAACCCTCAATCCTTTAAGTGGCAGCCGCCACGTGCCGAGGTGTTCCATGTCCCAGACTCAACGTTTGTTGTTATTGGCGCCTGACGCCATGATCCGTACGCCAGCCTTCGACCGCGCCACCGAACTGGCCCTGGCCCTGGATTTGCCCCTGCACATCGTTGCGATCGATTACCTGGACTTGCTTTCGGTGGCCGGTCTTTTCGCCCCGGAGCAGGTCAAGCAAGCGCGTGAGGGCTACCTGGAAACCCATCGGCATTGGCTGTGGCAACAGGCCGAGGTGGCGCGTCGACACGGAGCGGAGGTGACCTGCGAAGTGGTTTGGGGCAAGGATCCCTATCAAGCTTTGCAGCAATATGCCAAAGAGATGCCATTGGCGCTGATCATCAAGGACGCCCAGCCGGAACCGGCGATGAAACGGATCTTTTTCACGCCGCTGGACTGGCGCTTGCTGCGTGACTGTCCGGTGCCGGTGCACCTGGTCACGGACGTCCGCCACCCCCGGCCCCGGCGGATCCTGGCGATTGTCGATGTGCTGCGCAGTGAAGACCAGGACCTGGTGTTCAACGACCAGATCGTCGACGCCGCCGTGAAGCTGGCTGAACAGTGCAACGCCCAGGTCGAGTTGCTACACGCTTTCGACTGGACGGCGGTATACACATCGGACATGGGCATCGGCGCGCTGCCCCTGGCCACCGGGCTCTACGAAGCGTTGGGCAAGGCGCAGCACGAGGTATTCGAGTCCCTGGCCGAGCGCCATGGGGTCGAGCCGCAGCAGCGTCATTTCATTGAAGGCACGCCATTGAACAGCATCTGCACGTTCGCCGCTGATCATCAGATCGATGTGATCGTCATGGGCACCACTGAGCATCGTGGCCTGGATCGGCGTCTGGGCACCACCGCCGAACTCATCTTGCAACGGGCACCCTGCAGCGTGTTGGCGATCAAGCCGCAGGAGTAGGGGGCGGCAACTTCGCGCGGGGCCTCGATGTGCGGCCCCGCGCCAGTGTTGTGGCTAGAGATAGAGACGGTGGATGACCTGCCGGGTGTCCTCGGGGTCGGAACGGGTTTCAAACCCCAGGCTATGGGCCAGGTCACGCATGGGGGCGTTGCTGGCGGCGTCGATGGAGTACATCTGGCGATAGCCGTTTTTCCGCGCGGTATCAATCAAATGCTCCATCAACAATGTCCCCAGCCCCAGGTTCTGCCAGGGATCGGCGACGGTCACGGCGCACTCGCATTCGTGCTCGCCGGTCGCGCAATAGCGGCTGACACCGATCTCGATCAACTGGCCGTTGTCATGGACCAGGGCAATGTAGGCCATGCGCGTCTTGCAATCGATATCCATCAACTGGTCGAGCATGGCGGTGCCTGGCTCATTGATTTGCGCCAGGAAACGCATGTGCCGGGACTCCGGCGACAGGCGCTTGATGAAGTCATATTCGCGCTGGCGGTCTTCATCGCGCAGCGGCCTGATCAACACATGGCGGCCGTCCTTGAGTGCCTGGATCCAGTGCTTGCCGCTGATGCTGGCATACAGGGCAGCGGCACGTTCGTTGTGGTCTTTGACAGTGAGCATGATGTGATCCTCCTTCGGATTCGAAGCTGCGTTGCGGCAAGAAAGGCTACGCATTCGGTACTGTTCTACGCCCACAGCGGCGATGGATTCTGATCTGGATCAGTCCTCGTGTGCCCAGCTGTCGATTGCCCCGTAGTTGATTCAGATCAAACCGCTTGGGGCGTTGATGGGCGCACGCTGCAAGTCGCGCCGCAACGCGCCGGCGCGAGCTTTCCGATCCGAGGTGAACAACCCGATGGAGGTATGTGATGGGGCAATACCAGCGCCTGCTCTTGATCGTCGAACCCGATCTGCATCCTTGCGCGGCGATGCGACGGGCCTGTGCCCTGGCCAGGGCCAGTGGCGCCGAGCTGCATTTATGCGCCTTCGTTCAGCCGCCACCGCGCACCCACTTGTGGGGTGAAAAAATCGACCAGGCGACGATCCAGCGCTATTTGCACCGTTACCGTCGCTGGATGGTGGAGGAGTCCGCACTGCTCAGGGAGGAAGGGTTGGCGGTGACGACACACGTGGTGTGGACCATTCATCCGCTGCTGGACATTCTGCGCTACGTCGAACAGTTCCAGCCCGACCTGTTGATCAAGGACGTCACCCTCGAACCTTTGCTCAAGCGCGTTTTCGCCACGCCGCTGGATTGTCATCTGTTGCGCGACTGCCCGGTTCCCGTGCATTTGGTCAACCAGGCGGTGCACGGTTTGCCGCGCCGGGTGGTGGCTGCGGTGGATCCCTCGGATCCCGAGGCCAATGCCTTGAACGAGCGCATCGTCCAGACGGCCGCTGCCTTGGCCCGGCAATGCGATGCTTCGTTGCACCTGCTGTATGCCTGCGACCTGTCGCCGGCCTTCAACGGCGAAGCCTCATTACTGGCCGGGGCCTGGGATGAGGACTTTGCCGACGCCTTGCGCGAATCGTTGCATGCGGCGTTCATCAACCTCGCCGAACATTGTGAGGTGCCGGCCGAGCGCCGGCACTTCGTCATCGGCCTGCCCGTGCCGGTGATTCATGAATTCCTCGAGGAGTTCGAGGTGGACGTGGTGGTGATGGGCACCGTGCACCGTGCCGGTCTAGAGCGTTTGATCGGCAGTACGACGGAGCGGGCCCTGTATTCGGTGCCGGGCAGTCTGCTGGCGGTCAAGGGATGAGCACGATGGCCCCGTTGACCTGGCCGCTCCTCAGGCGCTCCAGGGCTTGGTTGGCTTGCTCCAGTGGGTAGCAGGTCACGTTGCAATGCACGGGCGTGCGCTGGATCTGCTCGAAAAACGCCACGCCGTCCGCGCGAGTCAGGTTGGCCACTGAGCGCACGCTGCGCTCCTGCCATAACAGGCGATAGGGGAAGGCTGGGATGTCGCTCATGTGAATGCCGGCACACACCACGCAGCCGCCTTTGGCGGTGGCTTGCAAGGCCAGCGGCACCAGGGCGCCGACGGGGGCGAATATCAGGCTGGCGTCCAGCAAGTGTGGAGGTGCCTGATCCGATGGCCCGGCCCAGGTCGCGCCCAGCGAACGGGCATAGTCCTGGCCGCTGTCATCACCGGGGCGAGTGAAGGCATAGACCTGCTGACCCCGGCCCACAGCGACCTGGATCGCCAGGTGTGCAGCGGCGCCGAAACCATAAAGACCGAGGTGAGGGGCGTTTTGCGCCATCTGCAAGGCCCGGAAACCGATCAACCCGGCACACAGCAAGGGCGCCGCTTCGGCGGCCTCCAGCGTGTCAGGAAGAGGAAAGCAGAACCGCGCATCGGCGACGGTGTAATCGGCATAACCACCGTCCAACTGGCAACCGGTGAACAGCGCCTGGTCGCACAGGTTCTCTCGGCCCGAGCGGCAGAACTCACATACACCGCACGTCCACCCCAGCCAGGGCACGCCTACGCGCTGGCCTATCCAGTCCGAGGCCACCTGTGGGCCAACGGCGATCACTTCACCGACAATCTCGTGGCCCGGCACCCGCGGCAACCGGGCCTGGGGCAGTTCACCGTCAAACAGATGCAAGTCGGTGCGGCACACACCGCAGGCTTGCACCTTGATCAGCATTTGCCCGGCGGCCGGCGTCGGTCGCGCACGTTGTTCCAGTTGCAAGGGTTGCCCGGGCGTGTGCAGGACCATGGCGCGCATGAGCATTCTCCTGTGTGAGCGGGCGCTCGCCCTGCCGGCGAGCGGCGCCAGACCATCGAGCAAGCACCTTGTATGACCTTAGCTCCTCTGGTTCTGATGTAAATCAAGTCGCGCTCATTGCCGCGCTCCAGAATCAGGCATGGCAAGCCGTTCGAGAACGGCAAAGGCGGTCAGCCGACGAAGTGGAATCCGGCCGGGTTTTTGTGCTCCACCTGCCAACCCTGTTTCTTGCGGAGGACGTGATGAGCGATTTTCTCAGCCCCGACCAACTGGAAGGCATTGACGCCTACTGGCGTGCGTCCAATTACCTGGCCGTGGGGCAGATCTACCTCAAGGACAACCCCTTGCTGCGCAAACCGCTGCAACAGGGGCACGTCAAACCTCGCTTGCTCGGCCACTGGGGCACGACGCCGGGGTTGAATCTGATTTACGTGCACCTCAATCACCTGATCAAAACCCATGACCTGAACATGATCCTGGTTACCGGCCCCGGTCACGGTGCCCCGGCCATCGTTGCCCAGAGTTACCTGGAGGGCAGCTTCACCCAGTGTTATCCCGCGGTGGAGCAGAACGAAAACGGGATGCTGCGTCTGTTCCGGCAATTTTCCTGGCCTTATGGGTTGTCCAGCCATGTTTCGGCGCAGATTCCCGGCTCTACCCATGAAGGCGGGGAGTTGGGGTATTCCCTGGCCCATGCCTATGGGGCGGCATTCGATAACCCGGACCTGATCGTAGCCTGCGTCATCGGCGACGGTGAGGCCGAAACCGGTACGTTGGCGGCGAGCTGGCATTCCAACAAGTTCCTCAACCCCCGGCGCGATGGCGCCGTATTGCCCATCCTGCATCTCAACGGTTTCAAGATCGCCAACCCCACGCTGCTTTCGCGCATCAGCGAAGACGAGCTGTCGGCCCTGATGTATGGCTACGGCTACGATCCTTATTTTGTCGAAGGCGATGATCCACAAGCAGTGCACCAGCAGTTGGCCAGGACCCTGGACGGCATGTTGCTCAAGATTCGGGAAATCCAGCGCATGGCCCGCGCGGACTCGTCAGGGCGTACGCCGGAGCGTCAGCTCTGGCCGATGCTGGTATTGCGCACGCCCAAGGGCTGGACCGGTCCGAAATTTGTCGATAGCCAGCCGGTCGAAGGCACCTGGCGCGCCCACCAGGTGCCGCTGAGCCACTTCGAGCTGCCCATGCATTTGACGCAACTGGAACAGTGGCTGCAGAGTTACCGGCCGCAGGAACTGTTCGACGACAACGGTGCGTTGCTGCCGGACATTGCCGCGTTGGCGCCGACCGGTCATCGACGTTTGGGCGCCAACCCCCACGCTAATGGCGGCCTGCTCCTCAAACCCCTGGAGTTGCCTCGGTTTACCGACTACGCCGTGCAGTTCTGCGCGCCCGGCAGCATGCAGGCAGAGTCCACCCGGGTGCTGGGCGGTTTTGTCCGTGATGTGATGAAGCACAACCTGTTGGCAGGCAACTTTCGCTTGTTCGGCCCCGATGAAACCGCCTCCAATCGTCTTGATGCGGTGTACGAGGTCAGTGGCAAAGCCTGGATGGCGGCGCTGGAGGCGGGCGATACGAACCTGGCGTGCGAAGGCCGTGTGATGGAAATCCTTAGTGAACAGGTGTGTGAAGGCTGGCTGGAAGGGTATTTGCTCAGCGGCCGGCATGGGCTGTTTTCCTGCTACGAGGCGTTCATCCATATCGTCGACTCGATGTTCAACCAGCACGCCAAATGGCTCAAGACCGCCGCCCAGATCCCATGGCGCGCGCCGGTCGCTTCGCTCAATTATCTGCTCACGTCCCATGTCTGGCGTCAGGACCACAACGGTTTTTCCCATCAGGACCCAGGGTTCATCGACCTGGTGGCGAACAAGAGCGCCGACGTGGTGCGCATCTACCTGCCAGCAGACGCCAATTGCCTGTTGTCCGTTGCCGATCACTGCCTCAAGAGTCGCAATTACATCAATGTCATCGTGGCCGGCAAGCAGCCAGAATGGCAGTGGCTGGACATCGATTCGGCCATTCGGCACTGCTCGATCGGGATCGGTCGCTGGGCCTTTGCCTGCCACAACGACGAAGACCCGGACGTGGTGATGGCCTGTGCCGGTGACGTGCCGACCTTGGAAACCCTGGCCGCTGTCACGCTGCTGCGTGAATACGTGCCCGACCTGCGCGTGCGGGTGGTGAATGTCGTGGACCTGATGGCCCTGCAACCACCGCAACAGCATGCCCACGGGTTACCGGACGCCGAGTTCGATGGATTGTTTACCGTGGACAAGCCGGTGATTTTCGCCTTCCACGGCTATCCGTCGCTGATCCATCGACTGGTCTACAAACGGCACAACCACGATAACTTCCATGTCCGCGGTTTCATGGAGGAGGGCGCCACCACTACACCGTTCGACATGGCGGTCATCAACCACCTGGACCGCTATCAACTGGCGCTCGATGTCATCCAGCGCGTGCCACGTTTGCAGCCGCTGGTGGACCGCGCTCGGGATCGCTACTGGGCAACCATGGAAAAGCATCAGCTGTACCTCATCGAGCATGGGCAGGACATGCCCGAAGTCTTGAACTGGTGCTGGACGCCGCCGCAATGACCGTCAACACGCCTCATGGCATCGACACCGCACCGTGGTGATCGAGCCTGATTTTGGAGACCCATCATGAGCCAGTACCAACGTCTGCTGCTGATCCTCAATCCGGCACAACGCCATTCGCCCGCCCTTCATCACGGCGCGGCCCTGGCGGCGGCCAGCGGGGCACACTTGCATATCACTGCGTTGATCCCCTCACTGGAGATCCTGTCGCTGCTAGAAGAGGAGCCGCGCGAAGAGGCGCGGCAGAACTATCTGCAGGACCATCGCCATTGGTTGGAGGATGAGGCGGACAAGATGCGTCGCCGTGGTCTGCGGGTCACCACTGAGGTGGAATGGGCCCATACGATGGGCAAGCAGATTCTGCAACACGTCACGCAGATCCGGCCCGACTTGCTGATCAAACAGGTGCAGCACGAGCCTTTGCTCAAACGAGCTTTCTTCACCCCGCTGGATTGGCAACTACTGCGTAACTGCCCGGTGCCGATGTACCTGGTGGGCGCCACCGGTCATGCGCTGCCGCGTAAGGTGGTCGCGGCGGTGGACCCTTCCAGTGCATTTGCCCAGAACAGCGGGCTCAATGACCGCATCATTCGCGAGGCAATGGGGCTGGCGCTGCAGTGCGATGCCGAGCTGCATCTGGTTCACGCCTATGAGGTGTCGTCAGTCTATCTGGGGGATGTGGGGGGTGGCGGCCTGACGCTGTCGCAGCTCAGCAAGGAGCTGCGCAGGAGCCTGGAAAAAACCTTCCTGGAATTGGCGAGCCTGTTCGGTGTGCCGGCTGAGCGCCGGCATTTTCTATTGGGGCATCCGGTTTCGGCCCTGAGTGAATTTGCCTTGGAGCATGAGGTGGACGTGATCGTCATGGGTCGATTCCAGCACAATGATCTGCATGGATTGCTGGGCAGCACGACCGAGCACATTCTGTACCAGGTGTCATGCAGTGTTCTGGCGGTGTGATCCGCTGGGTAGTTGATAAAGATCAACGGTAGCCGGGGCAAACAGTGTGACCAATAGGCTTCCTATCGATTGTTCAGGAGCACCGTCATGCGCATGACCTTTCTCGGGGCCGCCGGCACGGTCACCGGCAGCAAATACCTGCTGGAGCACGACGAACAGCGCATCCTGATCGATTGCGGTCTGTTCCAGGGCTACAAGCAATTGCGCTTGCACAACTGGGACCCGTTCGACCTGCCAATGCGTGAGCTGGACGCGATCGTATTGACCCATGCGCACCTGGACCACAGCGGCTACCTGCCGGTGCTGGTGCGCAATGGTTATCGCGGTCCGATCTATGCCTCGCCGGCGACCTGTGAACTGGTGAAAATCCTCCTGCGCGACAGTGCCCGCCTGCAGGAAGAAGAGGCCGAGTACGCTAACCGCAAGGGATTCTCCAAACACGACCCGGCGTTGCCGCTGTACACCCTCGAGAATGCCGAGCGAGCGCTGAAATTACTGCGGCCGATCGCGTTCGAACATCCGGTGGAAATTGCCCGAGGGGTGACGATATTGCTGCGCCGCGCCGGGCATATCCTCGGTGCCGCCACGGTGCAGGTACAGGCCGGTGGCCTGACGCTGGTGTGCTCCGGCGACCTGGGGCGGCCCGAGGACCCGGTGATGTTTGCCCCGCAGACCATCGGGCAGGCAGATTATCTGCTGGTGGAATCCACCTACGGCGACCGTCGGCACCCGCGTGAGTCGCCGGAAGATCAACTGGCCGATGTCATTACCCGCACGGCATTGCGTCGCGGTATCACCCTGGTGCCTTCTTTCACGGTCGGGCGCGCACAGCTGCTGATGTATCACCTGTATCGCCTGAAACAGCGCCACGCCATCCCCGATATCCCGATTTACCTCAACAGCCCCATGGCCATCGATGTCACCCGGTTGTATCAGCGCTTTGGCGCTGAGCATCGGCTGTCCAGGGAAGAGTGCGAAGGCATGTGTCACATCGCCCATCCGGTTCGCTCGGCCAAGGACTCCATGGCCTTGGACCTGCAACGCACCCCGGCGGTGATCATTGCCGCCAGTGGCATGGCTACCGGTGGGCGGGTGCTGCACCACCTCAAGAGCCTGGCGCCCAACCCTATCAACACCTTGTTGATGCCGGGGTTCCAGGCGGGTGGTACGCGGGGCGCCAGGATTGTGGCGGGTGAGCCCTCGGTGCGTATCCATGGCAAGGACGTGCCGATCAATGCCGAGGTAGTGCCGATGCAGACGTTGTCCGCTCATGCCGATGCCGACGAAATCATGCAATGGCTGCGCGGCTTCAAGACTCCGCCACGGCATACCTATGTCGTTCATGGGGAACCCAACGCCTCCGATGTCCTGCGCCATCGCATTCACGACGAACTGGGGTGGTCGGTGTCCGTGCCCGAATACCGCGATAGCGTGGAACTCTGACCCACCGCCATCGCGAGCAAGCTCGCTGCCACTGGGGATTTGTGGTGGTCGCAGGATTTATCTTCACCGCCGTCCAATGTGGGAGCTTGCTCGCGAAGAGGCCGGTAGCGGCAACCACGTAGTCAGCCTGAAATAAGCCCAGCCCAAAAAAAGCCCCTCGTCGTTGGCCGGCGAGGGGCAGGGGTGTCCAGCGTTTCAGTCAGCCTTGATCGGCACGACTTTTTCCGCTTTCAGTGCTTCTGGTTTTTTAGGCAGCGTCAGTGTCAGCACGCCTTTGCTGAACTGGGCTTCGATCTTGTCGCTATCGATCCCTTTCGGCAGGTTGAACACCCTTTCGAAGGAGCCGTAATGGCGCTCGGACAGGTGATAACCCTTTTTATTTTCTTCCTTGGTTTCTTTTTTCTCCCCCTTGATGATCAGGTTGCCATTGGCCAGGCGGATTTCGATGTCCTTTTGATCCATGCCAGGCAGTTCGGCAGTGATTTCAAAGCTCTTATCCTTTTCGCTGATGTCCACGGCCGGCAGGCTGGTGGCGAACTCGCGGCGCCAGAAAGGCTCGACGTCGAACAACCCGCGACTGAAGGGCGAAAGCCCGGTCCCGCGGTTGAAATCATCGAACAGGTGATCGACCTGCTGACGGAGTTTTTCCAGCGGATGCCAGAGGTCAGCCTTGGCGGGATGCTGAGCATTGTCTTGGGTGTTGACCGGCATTTTCTTCACTGAATTGGACATTTTGATTTTCCTCTTTGGTGATGCCCGGACGGCCCTTGGCGCCATTGCCAATGGCCGCTCCCGGACGGGTCAATGCACGCTTGCAAGCTTTTACAACGAGAGCTGGCCGGACCAGAGCATCCAACCGGCGAAGATCGCCGCCACCCAGATCACCAGCAGCAGGGCCCAGCCGAAACCGTTCAGGGCGTGGCCCGTCCTGGCCCGTTGAGCACTCAGGTAGATCAACGAACCAGGGGCGTAGAGCAGGGCACTGAGCAGCATGTACCGGGGACCAGCGGCGTACAGCAGCCAGACGCAATAGGCAGTGGCGATCAGAGCGATGGCCATGTCGCGCAGCTGCAGGCCGCGATGGCCGGCGTAAGTCTGGCCTTGCCAGGTCATTTTCAGCGCATACAGGCCGCTGAACAGGTACGGCAGCAGGATCATCGAAGTGGCGAGCGAAATGAGGGCCAGGTAGCTGGCACTCGAATACAACGTCAACAACAGGAACAACTGGATGCAGCCATTGGTGATCCACAGCGCGTTGGCGGGCGCACCCTGCTGGTTTTCCGAGGCCAGCAAACGCGGCATGACCTTTTCCTTGGCCGGGGTGAACACCGATTCTGCGGCCAGCAGGGTCCAAGCCAGCAACGCGCCGCCAACCGACACAATCAGGCCAATGCTGATCAGCACCGCCCCCCAGGGGCCGGCCACCGATTCCAGTACTCCCGCCATGGACGGGTTCTTCAGGGCGGCCAGTTCGGGTTGTCTGAGGATACCCAGCGACAACAGGGAAACGGCAATCAGCAGCAGCAACGTCAAGACAAAGCCGATCACGGTGGCCCGGCCCACGTCCGCCCGTTCGGCGGCACGGGCGGAAAACACATTGGCGCCTTCAATGCCGATAAACACCCAGACCGTCACCAGCATGGTGCTCTTGACCTGATCCAGCGTACTGCCCAGAGCTGGCGTACCCCAAAAGTCCACCAGGAAGGTGTCCTTGGAGAAACCGGCGATCACCAGCCCAACGAACAACAGCAGCGGCACCACCTTGGCTATGGTGGTCAGGGCGTTCGCCTTGGCGGCGGTGCGCATGCCGCGCAGGATCATCCAGTGCAACGTCCAAAGCACCACAGACGCGCCGGCAATGGCCGCTTTGTTGTTGCCTTCGCCAAACAGCGGGAAAAAGTAACTGAGCGCGGCGAACAGAATCACCAGGTAACTGACGTTGCCGATCCAGGCGCTGATCCAGTAGCCCCAGGCCGAATTGAAACCGAGGAATTCGCCGCCCAGCGCCCGGGCGTAAGCGAACACGCCGTTATCGAGCTCAGGCTGACGATTGGAGAGCATCTGATAGACCAGGGCCAGTGACAGCATGCCCGCGCCGGTGATCAGCCAACCGATCAGGATCGCCCCGGCGCCCGCGCTGGCGGCCATGTTCTGCGGCAGGCTGAAAATGCCACTGCCGATCATTGAGCCGACCACCAGGGCGATCAGCAAGCTTAACGACAAACGTTTGGGTTCGACCTTTCGCAAACTGCCAGCTAAAGGATGAGGTGTGACGGTCGGGATGACCGGTTCCGTGCCTTGCAGGTGCGTTGCCATGATAGAGCCTCCACGAGACGAAAGGTCCGAGACCGTCGCCCATGCGAAGGTCCGAACGCTGGTATTAATCTCGGCGCAAAGGCATCAGGAGGCATTGATTTAGATCAGAGGTCATGCAGGGTGTGCAGCGGTGAACTTCAGAGTTCGGCGTGACGATGGCAACCGGCAACCTTTTGCTTGAGGCCGGGCAAGTCCAGGATCGTGACGTTGCGTCCATGCACGTCCACCAGTTCTTCCTGACGCAGGTGGGCGATGCATCGACAGATGGTTTCCAGGCGCAGGCCCAGATAGGAACCGATGGCTTCCCGGCTCATGCGCAGCACAAACTCCCTGGAAGAGTAGCCGCGCATGTTAAGCCGTTGTGACAGGTTCAAGATAAACGCGGCCAGGCGTTCTTCGGCGTTCATGTTGCCGAGCAGCAGCAACATGCTGTGGTCGCGTACGATCTCCTGGCTCAGCAGCTTGTTGAGGTTGTGCTGCAAGGATGGCAAGTCGTGGGCGAGTTTTTCCAGGTGGCTGAAAGGGATCGGGCAGACCTCGCTGTCTTCCAGGGCTATCGCATTACAGGCGTAATGGTCGGTGCTGATGGCGTCCAGGCCGAGCATTTCGCCTTGCATCTGGAACCCGGTGACCTGTTCGCGGCCGTCCACCGACAGGACGCTGGTCTTGAAGAAGCCCAGCCGCACCGCATACAACGAACGCAGTGGATCGCCGGTGCGGTACAGCGCCGTGCCCTTCTTGACCTTCACCCGTTGGGCGATCAGGGTATCGAGTCGCTCGACTTCACCGCCCGTCAGGCCGATGGGCAGGCATAGTTCAAGCACGCTGCAATTGGAGCAGGCGGTTTTGAGCGCGTGCACGCGCAGAAGTCTAGGTTCGCTCTCGGCCATTGGGGAAACTCCTTTGACGAAGCAATCATAGAAGACCAATCCCACCGCGCCTGTTTTTTGTCATCAAAAAGCATACCGGCTATCGATTGGCGCTCAGTTCGCAGGCAATCGGCACCGCGCAGCAGCAAACTCGTCACACTAGCGTTTTCAGCTGCACGGGGTGTATTCAACGGCCATTCTGCGGATGTGTTCGTGACGAAATGACGGGCATCGTGACCTGGGAAGGCTTTCCAATGACTCAGAGATGATGGCGGCGATCCATGCGGTGCCGGTGGCTGCGCTTGAAACGGTGGAGGCGCTGTGCAGCGAGTGGATCAGGCGATTTGCCCGCTTATGCCTGGTTTCAATGGTGATGGGTATGAGGATTTTTCCTCAGGCCGGATGAAGTGGTTGTCGAGTTGTTGCAGCGAGCCTGGCAGCGAGAGGCCGCGCAGGACCGCCATCCCAGTAGCTCGCCAGCCCCAAAAAGAGGGCTGTCAAAGAAGTCGCAGCGCCGTCACCGGACGCTTGGTCGGTAAGAGCGGGGCAAACTCTTCAGGGGTCAGTGTCTCTCTTTCCAATAGCAGACGAGCTCCGCTGTCCAGATCGGCCCGGCGACTTTCGAGCAAGGTCTTGGCGCGTTGATAGGCTTCATCGAGCAACGCACGGATGCCCAGGTCGATTTCCCTGGCTGTTTGCTCCGAATAATCTTTTTCGCCGATGTCTTGCAGGCGTTCGCCCAGGTAGGTCGCGCTTTTGCGCTCCAGCACGGCCTGGCCCAGCTCAGGGCTCATGCCAAACCGGGTGATCAACTGGCGGGCGATATCCGTCGCGTGGGCCAAGTCGTCGGCGGCCCCGGTGGAAATCTGGCCATAGACCAGGGATTCTGCGGCCCGCCCGGCCATCAGCACGACCATGCGGTCCTTGAGCATCTGGCAACTGATGAGGAAATGATCCTCGGTCGGACGCTGCAAGGTATAGCCCAGCGAGCCGATGGCGCGCGGCACAATCGAAACCTTGTGAACCGGGTCCATGGCCGGGAGGTTGCTGGCGGCCAGGGCATGGCCCATTTCGTGATAGGCCACCACTTGGCGTTCATCGGGGTGCAGCAGGCTGCTCTTGCGTTCAACCCCGGCAATGATGCGCTCCACGGCCGCCGTGAAATCGTCGAGGCTGACCGCTTCGGCGCCGCGACGGGTGGCTACGATGGCGGCTTCGTTGACCAGGTTGGCCAGGTCGGCACCCGTAAAACCGGTGGTGATGTCAGCGATACGCTGACTGTCGAGGTCCGGCCCAGTGAGGATTTTCTGAAGATGGACCTTGAGGATCGCCTGGCGACCCTTACGGTCCGGGCGGTCGATCAGAATCTGCCGGTCGATCCGTCCGGCTCGCAGCAACGCCGGGTCCAGCACCTCAGGCCGGTTGGTCGCGGCGAGCAGCACAACCCCTTCACGCGGGTCGAAGCCATCGAGCTCTGAAAGCAATTGGTTGAGGGTTTGTTCTTTCTCGTCATTGCCACCGAAAGCGCCGACACCACGCATTTTGCCCAGCGCGTCGAGTTCATCGATAAAAATGATACAGGGCGCTGCCTGCCGGGCCTGTTCGAACAAATCATGCACGCGAGCCGCTCCGACGCCGACGAACATCTCGACGAATTCAGAGCCCGATATCGAGAAGAAGGGCACGCCGGCTTCTCCGGCGATGGCTTTGGCGACCAGGGTCTTGCCGGTGCCGGGAGGGCCGACCAGTAACGTCCCCTTGGGGATGTGCGCGCCCAGGCGGGCATATTTCGCCTTGTCCTTGAGGAAGGAGACAATTTCCACCAGCTCGGTCTTGGCTTCGTCGATACCGGCGACATCGGCGAAGGTCACCCCGGTATCGCGCTCGACGAACACCTTCGCTCGGGACTTGCCTATGTTCATGAGCCCGCCCAGGCCCTGTTTCTCCGCCAGCCCGCGAAACAGGAAATGCCAGATCACCATGATCAGCATGAAGGGCAGCAACCAGCCCAGCAATCCGTTTAAAAAGGTGTTTTCGTTGATGCCTGTAAAGCCGACCCCTGAGTGGGCGAGGTCCGTCGCCAGCGCCGGATCGACCCGTACGGTGGAGAATAGCGTGTGACCCTCAATCGGTTCCTGCAATTTGCCGCTGATGTGTTCTTTCTCGACGCGTAGATCACTGACCTTCTGATTGTTCAACAGCTGCAGAAACTGGCTGTATGGAATGATTTGCACACTGGGGCGTTCAAAAAACAAAAATTGCACGAGGCTGAGCACGATGAGCGCAATGAAGAAGTAGGACAGGTTCCACTGGTGGTTTTTTTTCATGGCCTCGACTCAATAAAAGGCCTTGGATGAACAGGCCGTGCATGAATGACCGGGGAGGTTGCAGGCTCCCCGTGCCGCAACTCAGACCAGCAGCAAATGATCGTCCACTTCCCTGACACCGGGTACCGACCAAGCCGCTCGTTCCGCTATCCGCCGCTGGCGCCATAGGTGAACCTTGCCTTCAAGCCTCACCACGTCACCGTCGACTTTGACGTGAATACCCTGGGCATCCACCTCGACGCTGCGCTTAAGGGCTTCTTCGATACGGCGCTGGATATTGCCGGCGTCCACTCGAGGTCGCAGGGTAAGTCGGTTATTTACCCCGACCACGCCAGATAACTTGAACACGGCCCGCTCCACGGTTTCCTTCTGGTACTGCCAATCGACTTCACCCTCCAGGTTGACCCAACCGTTCTGCACGATGACTTTTATGTCGCCTTCGGGCACGTCCGAGCTCCAGTTGATGATCTTCAAGGCGCGAGCGGCAATGGTGTCGTCCGCCGTGCCAGCGCCTTTATCCAGCCGAACCTTGATTTCTTCAGCCACGGCGCGCACGCCTTTGATGCTTTTGACTGCGCGTTCGGCGTTGATCTTCTGGGCGTAAGTGCTGACATGACCGGAGAGGGTGACCACGCCGTTGTCCACGGCCACCCCGATATTTGCAGCGTTGATGTCAGGTTGGAACTCGAGTTCTTCCAGAATGGTCTTGCGCAGCGTCAAGTCGTCCATCACGGCGTCCTCCAGGTAATCAGGAAAAGGCGGGGCGCACGCGCCCGGTTTGCTTTTTCTACGCCTGAGGGCTGCAAAGACATTGAGCTAAGTCAACAAGGTTCGAGTGAGCCGCGGTGTGGGTCGTCGGACGAACCATGCAATTGACAAATATCAGCGTGGGCGGGGGGTGTTGTCAGATACTCGGGCCCGTTGTTGGACGTTTTTCCTGTTGCGTTTAACCGAGGAAATAGCGATGACCATGAATAGATATTTGCCGGTCGTATCGATGAGTATTTTCCTGGCGACCACTGCCGGGTGCAGTCATAGGAATACCGAGGAAATGGATGCCCGATTGGAGTCGGCGCAAAATACCGCCGCTGCGGCAGGGCTCAGGGCGGATGAGGCCTACAGGAAGGCTGAACAGGCTGAGATCATTGCCGAGCAGACCCAACGTACCGCCGAAGAGGCCAGCATACGCGCCACTCGGATGTCCGATAGGACCATGCGCAAGTAATCAGTGGATGTACGCGGAGCGGGGCGCGGCGATCTTCGGTTTCCTGGCACTTCAGAAACCCGGGTCAATGCCGATCCAATGGGAATGGCTACACTTCTGTGCAACTGCAAAGTCGCGCCATTCCCGCCACGGAAGACTGATCATGATGAAAGGCTCTGCGTTCCAATCGCTCGGTTGCGCCGAGTGCCGTAACCATGAGGCACTGGGGTTTGATTTCACCATGGCCTTTCAGCCGATCTTCAACGTCCGGACACGTACGGCGTTTGCCTATGAGGCGTTGGTCAGGGGTATCAATGGCGAGTCGGCAGGCTACATTCTGGGGCTGGTGAACGACGATAACCGTTACCGGTTCGATCAGGCATGCCGCGTGAAGGCCATCGAAGAAGCGGCAAGATTGGGCATTCTGGACATCCCCAATTGCTTGCTGAGCATTAACTTTCTGCCCAACGCCGTGTACCGGCCCGAGACCTGTATCCGGGCCACCCTGGAAGCCGCGCGCCTGACAAATTTCCCGCCGGACAGGATCATGTTCGAAGTCACCGAAGGCGAAAGGGTGGACGACCCGGATCATCTCAAAGCCATTTTCGTAGAGTACGAGCGTCAAGGCTTCACCACCGCCATTGACGATTTCGGTTCTGGCTATTCGGGCCTTAACCTGCTGGCCATGTTCCAGCCCCAGGTGCTGAAGATTGATATGGCCCTGACTCGCACTATCGATCAAGACCCCGTCAAACAGGCGATCGTTGAAGGCATCATCCTGGTCGCCAGGCGCCTGGGGATTCTGGTCATCGCCGAAGGTGTCGAGACCCATGCAGAAAGCTCGATGCTATCAGGCATGGGCGTTGAACTGATGCAGGGGTATTTGTATGCGCGGCCTGAGGTCGGACGGCTTTCGGCTGGCAGCTTCGATTAGTCATTTGTTTGCGCGGTCGGACGGCTTTCGCGCGGGATTAAAGCGGCGATCCGCCCTGGTGGCGCGCCGACAGATCGCTCTATGACAACAGATCAATCCGCTACCGGATCATGGCAGCAGACACACAGCTTGTTGCCGTCGAGGTCCCGAAAGTAGGCGCCGTAATAGTCGGGGTGGTAGTGAGGTCTCAAGCCCGGCGCTCCCTCACACGTTCCGCCCAGTGCCAGGGCTGTTGCATGGCTGCTCCTGACGATCTCTCTGCTCGGGGCGAGTAGCGCCACCATCTGACCGTTACCGGGCGCGTTTGCCTTACCGTCGAAGGGCTTTCCAATCACGAAAATCGGCCGGGGAGAAGTTTCTGAAACCCAGCCAGCCCAGCCTTTGGCGGCGTCGCAAAATTTCAATTTGAGACCCAGTCCGGTCATTATCTCTGCGTAGAAATCCAAGGCACGGTCAAAATCAGCGATACCTAAACAGACATGAGAGATCATGATGATTCACCATTTTGCCTATGAGAGCGAAGGAGTTTGGCGCGAAACGATTGACGGTGAAAGGGCTTGCTTCAGCGTTTCAGTCAAGGCATGGCCCGACGGCCGAGGCTTTTCTATCGGGGGCAGTGGCGGTCAGGATGATACGAACAGCCATTACTACCCCCACAAGCACGCCAGCAAGACCCAACGCTTCTAAAAGTGTTGGCAACCGCTGATGAAACACCAAGCCCAGTAGCGTGGCGAATAGTGATTCCAGGGATATCAACTGCCCGGAAAGCACCATGGGGAGGCGCCGGGAGGCCGCGTTCCACGCCCAGGCCCCGACAACTGACGACATGAACGCGATAACGAAACCCCAGGCAAACAAGTGTCCCGCCAGGGAGCCCCTGAAACCCAGGCTCGGGAGCTTGAGAAGATCAAGCGCCTGCACCACCGGTAACAAGCACAAGGTGCCGATTCCCCCGCCGACCAACATGAGCCCGGTCCAGGCACCTGATGCATTGGCCGGGAGGTTGACCTGGGCGCTCTGGTTCAACCAACTGAATACCAGCCACAAAAACACGGCAGCGATCGAGAAAAGCAAGCCCAGCAGCCACGAACCGTCGTCGGTCGAAAAGTGATTGATGCTGCCGATGTTCGACAGCAATAGCCCGCCCGTTAAAAAAGCCAGTGGTATCGCCAGTCTTCGCCATTGCACGGTTTTGTGGGTGGCGTTGCCGAGCAATGCCAGCAAGACCGGCACCATGCCAATAAACGCCGGGGTCAGCACCGGCCCGCCAAAAATGACGCCTGCGGCAATGCAAGTGCTGTAACCGAGGTACCCGATGACTCCGAGGCTTGCACCACGAAACAGTTGGTTGCGACGCAGACGCTTAAGTTGGGTTCGATAAAGGACCACGACACCCACGCCCAGCGCGCCGGCGATCAGGAACCGTATGATCATCAAATCGTAGATCGTGTAGACACCGGTGACGTAAGGCGCAATGAAATTCAAGGCCCAGCTCAGTGTCGCGACGACGGCAAGGGTCACGCCGGCGAGGGTGTTCGAGTCAGTAGTGGGCATTCACGCATATCCATAAGGCAGTCAGCTCATGTTGCACAGCGTCGCAGCTATGCTACAAACGAGTTCTCGGCCCTGGATGCATTACCCCTGATTATGAATAGCCTTGGAAAGTCATTGCCGCCGCTTGCCAGCTTGTTGCCCTTCGAAGCGGCTGCGCGCTTGGAAAGTTTCTCCAAAGCCGCCGAGGAGCTGCACATCACCCAAGCGGCGATCAGTCGGCAGATTCGCGGGCTTGAAGAGGACTTGGGGCTGAAGCTCTTCTGCCGTCGCAACCGCGCCGTCTTCCTGACCCGGGAAGGACGTGAGCTGGGACGTGTGGTGAGCAACGCGTTGCAAAGCATCAGCGCCAGCGCCGTCAGCCTTCGCCAATCGCCAGGTATGAATCGCGTCGTTTTACTGTGCCAATTATGCGAAGCGTTCTACTGGCTGATGCCGCGCCTCTCGACGTTCCATCAGCGATACCCGCAAATCGAGATCCAGGTGGCCACCTCCACCGGGCCGCTGACTGAGTTCAATGAGCATTTTGATGTGGCCCTGCAAAGCACGGGGCGTCCCAGCGGCGTTCATCGCTTGATGTTCACCGCCGCGGACGAGGTGTTCCCCGTATGCAGCCCTCATTACCTGCGTATCCACAAAACCTTGCCAATCAGTGAGTTACAGTCCCACAGCCTTTTGCACTATCACGCCACGCCGCCGCATTGGATGCAGTGGGATGGCTGGCTCCAAGCGTTTGGACAATCGCTGGACGACGCCTCCAAGGGCTCGGTGTTCGATAGCTACCCCTTGATGCTCCAGGCGGCGGTCGAGGGGCATGGTATCGCGCTCGGGTGGCGGCGCACCGCCCAAGGGCTGCTTGAGAGCGGTGCGTTGGTCAGGCCTTGCGCAGAAAGCGTCCCTTTGCCTGATGCGATATCGGTATTCAGCCGGCCGGGCGGGGAAGGTCGGGTTGAGGTGAGAGCGCTGCTCGACTGGTTGGAAGGTGAATTGGGAATTGATGGGCAGGTCGGCTTCGGTCAGTCGCGGTTAAACCGCTGAAGTTGCCGTTTCGGCGGCAATGGCAGCCCGGACGCTGGGACGTGCTTCGATTCGCGCCATGAACGATGCAAGCACCGGCCAGTCTTCAATTTGGATATCGAAGAACGGCAACCATTTGAGCACGCTGAACAAGTAAGCATCGGCCAGGCCAAAAGTGCCCATCAGGTAGTCCCGTTCTTCAAGCGCCAGGCTCAGGTAGTCAAGGCGCTTGAACAGTTTTTGTTTGAACAGGGTCTTGGTCGGCTCTGGAATATCGGGGTTGAACAGTGGCGCACAGCCGCTGTGAATCTCCGACGAGATGAAGTTCAGCCACTCCTGGAGGCGTACCCGTTCCCAGGTGCCATTGGCCGGTGCCAGGGCGTTGCCCGGGACAAGATCGGCCAGGTACTGAACGATGGCAGGCCCCTCGGTCAGCACGCCGCCGTTATCCAATAGCAAGGCTGCGACGTAGCCTTTGGGATTGATGTCCAGGAAGTTCTGCCCGTCAGCGGTCTGCTTGGTCTGGTTGTTGACCCGGACCAATTCAAAGGCGACGCCCAGTTCTCGCAGCACGATGTGCGGGGACAATGAACAAGTCATGGGGGCAAAGTACAATTTCACGGTATTTCCTCACGCACGATAGTTTCGACTCCTCCAGAGTCGGTGAGAGCGGGTTCATTTTGCAAAGGACTTATTGGGTGCTAGCGTATGACAAAATGTCATGAGTGCTGCAAATAATATGGCCGCCAGAACCCCCTCTCTTAACGGCTTGAAAGCTTTCGAGTGTGCTGCCAGGCACATGAGTTTCACCAAGGCGGCAGACGAACTGAGCGTCACCCAAACAGCCGTAAGTCATCAAATCCGGCGACTCGAAGATGAGCTCGGCGTCCGATTGTTCCTGCGACTCAAGGACGGCCTGGCCCTGACCAATGAAGGCCAGGCTTACTTGCCAGGAATAAGTTCAGCATTTCATGAGATTCGCTGTGCCACGGAGCGACTGCTGGACAGTGGGAATAACAGCGTGCTGACGATTAGTACCCTGGTGTCCTTGGCCTCCAAATGGCTGTTGCCGCGATTGGCGTCTTTCCAGGAGGCATTTCCCGATATCGACGTGCGCGTGACGGCCTCCACCGAGCTGGTGGACTTTCGCAAGGGTGGAATTGACGCGGCGATTCGCTACGGCTTCGGTGACTGGAAAGGCTTGCGTGCTGACTGGTTGATGGCCGATGAGATTTTTCCAGTGTGCAGTCCCACGTTGCTGGAGGGCCGCAATGCGTTGAGCAGCCCCGCTGATTTAGCCAATCAGACATTGCTGCAAGTCAGCGGGATGACCTGTAATGACTGGAACCTATGGCTGAGTGCGGCAGGGCAACCGACCAAATTTGCCGAAGACGCTCGGCTGACATTCGACCTCGCCATGATGGCCGTGCAGGCGGCCATCGACGGTTTGGGTGTCTGCATTGGGCGCTCGAGCTACGTCGATGACGACCTGAAAGCGGGACGGTTGGTGGCACCGTTCAATCTGAGGTTGAAGTCGGATCTGGGCTTCTACCTCGTGACACCGCTTGAATCGGCCAACTCGGAAAAAGTGCAGGCGTTTAGAACCTGGTTGATGGATCTGGTGAACCGCTCGGATACGCCGAAAATCAGTGAAGTACTGAGTTGACTCGAGCGTGCGTACATAACGGATAGCCTATTTCGTATCCGCTATGGCGGGTTAGAACGGCCCCAGCTTGAGCGGGTACTGGATGACGATATACAGCCGGTCGATGTCATCGCCGCCCTGGCTGCTGTTGGCGCGATGGCTGACGTGGGACAGTTGCAAGGACAGGTCCTTGGCCGGGCCTGACTGCACGATGTAGTGCAGGTCCAGGTCGCGCTCCCAATGGCGTCCGCCGTCCCCTTGCTGTGGACGGTAGTTGCCGGTGTCGCTATCGAACGGGTTGTAGGCACCGCCTTGTGGGGCATGGCTGCCGTCGATCCCGCGTCCTGTCACATAGCGGGCCATGAAGCTCAGGCCGGGGATGCCCAAGGTGCCCAGGTCGAGGTCGTAGCGCGCTTGCCATGAGCGCTCGCCCGGGCCGTTGAAGTCGGCATATTTGATCGAGTTGGCCAGGTAGATGGAGTCGCCGCCGACGAAATCGAAGGGCGTGTCGCCGTTGATTTTCTGATAGGCCAGGGTGAACGCCTGGGCATTGAGCCGGTATTTGCCACTCAGGCTATAGGCGGTGGTGTCGATGGCCCCGGCGACGGCCTTGCCATCGTCGCGGGTGTGGTAGAGGTTGCCGTCGAGGAACAGCTCGCCAAGCGTGGTGTGCAGGTTGGCGTAGTACTGGCGCCAGGTATCGCTCAGTTCGGAGGCGTAGAGCGCGCCACCGAGGGCTTGGCCGCTCAGCAGGTCGGCGCCGATGAAGTCGATGGCGCCGTGGCGCGTGGTCGCCCCGTAACCGGAAAAATCGCCCTCACTGGTCGAGGCGTCCTGATTCTTGAACGCGCTGAAGTGTCCCGCTTGCAGGTCGACCCCTTCGAACTCATGGCTGGAGAGCAGCAGGCCGCTGGCGTATTCCGGCTGCAGGCGCTTGTCTGCGGTGTCGAATACCGGGCTCTGCACGGTCATTTCGCCGATGGCCAGGGTGGTCCGTGAAGCGTTGAGTTTCAGCGCGCCACCCGCGCTGGAGTACTGGTCTTCGCTTCGCCCATTCTCATCCAAGGGCAATAATCCCGTCCCGGAGTGCCCCTTGCCGCCGTCCAGTTTCAACCCCAGGAAAGCGTGGGCATCGACGCCTACGCCGATTGTGCCAGGGGTGAAACCGGACTCGAACGAAGCGATGAAGCCTTGGGCCCATTCCTGTTTGTAGCTTTTGCCTGCCGGGGCCTGGGTGCGATAGTCATTGTTGAGGTAGAAGTTGCGGCTGAGGATTTCAAGCGTTGCCCCGTCGAGAAAGCCAGGTGCGCTTTGTGCCGGTTCCGCTGCCATTGCCGGCCCGGCGCTGCCTGTGAGCAGTGCAAGCAGCCAGAGCGGCCTCAGGGTGGCAGTTGAGTGTTGTGGTGCAGGCGACATGCTTCGTTTCCGTATGAAAAGGGGCGGGCGAGGGGGGTTACGCGCAGCCGGGTGCGTATGGTTGAGCACGCAATTCCCGACACCGCCAGGCAAATGGATTGATGCCTTCGCTGTGGGTGAAGATGTGGCAGAAGTGCGCCTGGTCGCAGAACCCGCATTCCAGGCTGATTTGCGTCAGCGTCAAGTCGGTTTCCCGGATCAGTTGTTTGGCCCGGGCGATGCGCTGGCCACGGATCCAGGCCTGAGGGGACAGGCCGGTGCTGCACTTGAAGGCTCGGGAGAAATGACTGCGGGACAGGGCGCAGGCCTTGGCCAGTTCGGCAATTTCCAGGGTGTCGCTCAGACCGTCCAGAATCATTTTCTTGACCAGGTTTTCGCGCCAGGGAGACAGGCCTCCGGTGCTGGTTTTGCGCGTTGGCTTGATGGGTGCCCTGACGGTGGTGTGCGATGGATGAGCCATGACAAAAATTCCGTGTCAGTGGGAAATATCCGGCACACCGCACGGTGGCTGGCAGCTTCCCGCTTGAGAAAACAGGTCTGAGCAGAGGGCTTCATTCTTGGATGCGGGGCGCAAACGTGCGAGTTAAACGTTGTTAATTGCGTTTAGGTACTCAGCACATGGCTGCAATTTTTGCGCGGTGAGGCGAGTGCATGATGACCTTCTCCGGCTGGTGGGTGAGTGGCCGTTCTTCTGACTCGGTGAAGGTGAAGGTATGAAGTATTCTCTGGTCTGCGCACTGCGCGGAGCGGGCCTGGCATTGGCGCTGACCTCGCTGGGCGCCCTGGCCCAGGCGCCGCTCCAGGCTACTCAAGTACTCGGTTACTACCGCTTGGCGGTGGGCGACTACGAAGTGACGGCGCTGTTCGACGGCTACAACGATCTGTCGCCCAAGCTGCTCGAAGGCTTGAGCCAAAGCCAGATCCGCGCCTTGCTCGCCCGCCGTTCGATTGAAACGCCGGGGGTACAGACCGCGTTCAATGCTTTTCTGGTCAATACCGGCAGGCAACTGATCCTGGTGGACACCGGTGCCGGCCAGTGCATCGGCGCCACGGCGGGTATGCTCTTGGCGAACATGCAGGCCGCCGGTTATCGCCCGGAGCAAGTCGATGCCATCCTGCTCACCCATTTGCACCTGGATCACGTATGCGGGCTGGTCGACGACAAGCAGCAACCGCTGTTCGCCAACGCCACGGTCTACGCGGCGAAGGCAGAAGCCGATTACTGGCTCGATCCCCAGGCGTTGGCGAAGGCCCCCATCGGTGCCCGGGAGTTCTTCAAGATCGCTCAGGCGTCCACCGCCCCCTACGTAGCGGCCGGTCGTTTCAAGACCTTTGCCAGCGGCCAGTCGCCGGTGCCTGGGGTCGATGCCGAACTGGAGCCTGGGCATACGCCGGGCAGCACTACGTACCGTTTTACCTCGCAAGGCCAGAGCATCCTGTTCATGGGCGACCTGGTGCATAACTTGGCGGTGCAGTTCGAGCATCCCGAAGTATCGATTCGTTTCGATGTCGACAATCGACGGGCGATCAAGAGCCGGGCCAAGGTGTTCAATGAAGCGGCCACCACCAAGACCTGGGTGACGGCGGCGCATCTGCCGTTTCCAGGGATAGGGCATATCAGCGCGGTGGGCGGGCACTTTCAGTGGGTACCGGTCGAGTACGGACCTTATCAGCGGGCCGCCAAGGTGCCGATGATCGAATGAAGTCCGATTGCTTGCGCCGATAAAACAGGCCGTGCTCCGCTGTCGGAGCAACTGCCCATCCTCAACACCCGAGACTCGGCGTCAGCGCGTTTGGACCTGAGCCTGCAGCTGTCCACCGACAATGGATATTTCCTTGAGCTGTGAACCGTCGCGCACGACGAACAATGCGTCCATACCGCGCTCTTGTGCCAAGCGCGGGCCGTGGGTTTCGCCCAGGACCATCAGCGCTGTGGCCCAGGCGTCGGCAAGCATGCATGAGTTCGACACCACCGTGACGGCCGCGAGGGCGTTGCACAGGGGGGCTCCTGTGGTCGGGTTCATCGTGTGGGCGAAGGACTGCCCCCTGATGTCGACCCAGTGTCGGTAATCCCCGGAGGTGGCGATGGCGGCGTCGCTGAGTTCCATCACCCCCATGACTTCACGCACGCCTCGACAGGGCTTTTCCATAGCCACGACCCAAGGCTGCTCGTCAGGTTTGCTGCCGCGGGCGCGCATTTCTCCGTCAATGCCTACCAGGTAGCGCGTGATACCAAACCCATCCAGGCAGCGGGCCAGCTCATCGACCCCAAAGCCTTTGGCAATGCCGTTCAAATTGAGGTTCAGCGGTGCCTGTTTGCGTACTTGGTTGCGTTGGGAATCAACGATCAGTGCTGCATTGGTCGAGCGTCGAGTGGGTGCGGGCAACCCATTGTGCGCCAGTTCGGTGATCGATCGTTCGTCGGGGCCGAAGCCCCAGGCGGCGACCAGGTCGCCGACGGCGATGTCGAAGGCGCCGCCCGACTGCCGGCTGACGCGCAACGCCGCAGACAGGACCGTGGCCAATTCCTCGGGTACTGCTATCCACTTCTGCAAAGGTGCGGCGTTGAGGCAATTAAGATCGGAGTCGGGTTTCCAGGTCGACATTTGCTGGTCCACCCGGGCCACGGCGCGCGCCAGGCTGTGGCTGATCGGGCGGATGTCGAGTTCGGTTTCGGCATAGAACAGTGCGGTGTAGCGGCTGCCCATGGTCTCGCCGTTCAGGCTGTAGCGCTGCAATTCAGTAGACGTCTTCACGATAGCGTCCTTGTGCCTTGAGGGCCCGCACGTTCAGGTTGAGCGGTGCCAGTACTTCATCCAGGGCCTGCATCACCCCCTTGGCCATCTCGCGACCGCCGCATACCAATACCTGGGCGCCTTTCTCAATCAGCCGGCGCAAGATCAGGGCGTCGCTGATGAGCCGGTCTTGCACGTAAGAGCGGTCCCTGACCTGGGAAAAGGCCGCGTGCAACGCAGTGAGACGGTGGTCCGCCAAATAGTTGTTCAGCTCGGACTCGTAAAGGAAATCCGAGGTCGGATTGCGCCCGCCCCAATACAAGTGCATGGGGTGGTGGGCCTTGTTATTGCGGATGAAACCGGTCAAGGGACCGATGCCGGTACCGGCGCCGATCAGGATCACCGGATGAGCGCCCGACGCGGGGCGAAATTGTGGGTTCGGCTGGATAAAGGCTTGGATCGGCGCGCCGATGTGCAAGCCGTGAAGATATTCCGAGCACACGCCGCCTTTGTGTTTGCGGACACAGATCTCCAACACGCCGTCCTGTGAATCGCAGGCCAGGGAATAGAAACGTGGGACAGGGCTGCCCGGCGGCACAATGCCCACCAGATCTCCGGCTTCAAAGTCCGGCAACTTTCCCGTCGCCTTGAACCGCAGTACGTGTGTGGGTGCATCCACCTGCTCGCCATAGGCAATGCGTTCGGCCAGCACCAGTTGATGGGTTTGTGGCTGCTGCGGGGTGTGGACCAGCGTCAGGTCGTGCCCCAGCACTTCACCCAAGGCGTGGCCCCAACGAGCAAACTCCTGGGAGGATTGGCGATTGATGGTTTCCAAGCCCATCAACGGCGCGCCACCGGCCTGCACCAGGGCTGCCTGCACCTGATGGGCAAACTGACAGAACTGCGTAAACTGTCGGTCACCAAAGCCCAGCACGGCAAACGGCTGGCCAGGTTTGAGCCCGGCTTCGGCCAGCCGTGCCAGGAATTGCGAAGCCGAGGCCGGAGCATTGCCGTCACCGTGGGTCGCAGTGAGGATGAACACCCGTTGAGCGTTGGTGTAGTGGTTGGCGTATTGATTCATCACCGCGCTATGCACGCGGTGACCGGCCTGGTGCAAGGCATCATGCAAGGCGTTGGCAAAGCCCCAGGTAGTGTTGGTCTCAGTGCCCACCAATATCACGCTGTCGGCGGCTTGCGCAGTGCTGTTATGGCGGATGTTCGGCCCGGCCTGCCGGCGGCGCCACCACATCAGGATGCCGGTGATGCTCATCAAGGGCACGCAGAGGGCACAGAGGCCCAGCAACAGGCCCAGCCACCAGAGCCCTTCACCGGTGTGCAACTGATAGATCAATTCGTAGACGTTGTGCATCGAGTCATGGGCTTGATAGGACAGCAGGGTGCCGCTGACCGGGTCCACGTAGCCGTCGCCCTGGGCCGTGCGCAGGGAAAACACGTCTTGCGGATTATTCGGGCTGGGATAGACGAGCTCGTGCAGGTCATTGAGGTCGGTGGCCTGCAACGCTTGCAGGTTCGCCACCGGCAAGGCCGGGCCTGCGCTGATGTGGTCGGGAAATGCGGGCTCGCCCTGACTGCCGTCGGCGATGAAGTCGAAGGTCGTGGCACACATGTAGAGCCCGCTCAGTGCCGATAACAGCAGGCCAAGTAACGCCAGGCGCCCAACCTGCGCGTGCCAGCGCTGGCTGAAATTGCCCTGCAATGGCCGCAGCAGGTTGCGCCAGCCGCCCACCCGCCGGACCAGCAACAGCGCTCCGGACACTGACAGCATCAGCATGAACAGCGCGCCGACGCCCGCCACCCCGTGGCCCGGTGTGCCAAGAAACAGCGAACGGTGCAAGTCTTTCATCCAGCGCGAGAAAGCGGAAGGTTCGTAGGGAGCCAGGCCTTGCCCGGTCAGTGGGTCGACCTTTTCGGCCCCGACCTGGCCGGCCTGATTGAAGTAGACGATGACGGTCCCGGACGCTGTGCGCTGGATCTGCTCCACGCCCGGAAAGTGGCTGGCAACGCGTCCGGCCAACTGTCCGACATTGACTTGCCCGGCCGTAGTGGTGGTGCCGTTCAGGCGCTCCAGGGCCGGATCGACAGACAATATCGCGCCGCTGATGGCCAAGAGCATGACCAACACGGCGGCGATCAAGCCGGGCAGGGAGTGGAGCTGGCGAAGCATGTTCGGCCTCCGAAAAGGTAGGTGCTACAAATCGTAAATAAAGGATTCGACGTAGGTATTGCCCGCCGCCGGCTTGCCCGCGCCTTCAGTCGTCAGGGGCACGACGACATCGGCCCGAGCATCGCGTTTGTCCTCCACGGCACTGTCGATACGGATTTGATACCCGGCGTCGATCAGGGTGTCTGCCAGCTCGACGCTGACTTTGAGCGTGTCTCCACTGCCGACACTGGCGCCGCTGACACCGTCGAACTCGCTCGGGCTCATCTTGCTGCCACGGGCCCAGTCGGCCAGGTGCTTGTAGTACTTGGCCTTCTTGCCAGCCACCCAGAGGGTTTTCTGATATTGGCCGCTGGCGTCCGTGAGGTAGATCGCCAGGTAGGCATCATTTCCGCTGTAGCGCTTGAGCGCGGTCGTCAGCGTCACCTCACGGGCCTGAGCCAGCCCCGGCAGGACGATGGCGCCAGCGAGGCAGGTTGCAGCGATAATCTTTTTCATGGGGTTGTCCTTTTGATCGTTAGGTCCAGAGCCTGTACCGGCTTGCTGACAGCAACCTGAAAGGCCGGGCAAGCGTGTCGAAATGTCACGGTGTGGTCGCACGGTCGAGGTAATCCCTGGCGTCGTCATCGTCGCGGAAGTAGATCTCGAGCTTGCGCAGATGCAGCGACGCCGGTGAGTAACGGGCTTCGATGACATTGCCTTTGCGGTCCAGGCCCTTGAGCTTGTAGCAACCGTCATCGACCTTGATGCGCTGCACGCTCCAGCCGTATCGCTGTTCTACCTGCTGGCGCAAGGTTTCCCGTGGTTGCCAGTCGCTGACCGGTTCGCTGCAGTCGTCATCGGCCAAGGCGTAGCCGTTGATCAGCACACTCACCAGCGCGGTGCTGGCGATAAAGCCTGGTTTCATGATCTGTCTCCTGCCGGGGTTTCTTCGTTGGCCTACCCTACGGCGCATTCCTGACAACCAGCTGAATCTTCAGATTCACGTCAGGTAAGGCGGATAAGGTGCTGCACGACCACCATCACAGGAGCTGCCAGATGCGGGTTTTATTGGTTGAGGACGCGCCAAGGTTGGGGGAGGCGGTGCGCGAACAGATCGCCGATGACGGCCACGCCGTCGATTGGGTGCAATGCCTGGCTCATGCGCGCAACAGCGTACGCACGACTCCTTACGACCTGATCCTGCTCGACTTGATGCTGCCGGACGGTCGCGGACTGGATTTCTTGCGCCAGCAACGTGGTGCAGGGGATGCGACCCCGGTGATCATCCTGACCGCCCAGGACCAGATATCCGATCGCATCGCCGGGCTCAATGCCGGGGCCGATGACTACCTGGTCAAACCGTTCGACCTGTTTGAGCTCTCGGCCCGTGTGGCGGCGGTGGCCCGTCGGTACAGTGGCAACCCCAATCCGCAGATCAGAATCGGCGAGCTGCACATCGACATGAGTGCTCGGACGGTACAGCGGGCCGGCGTGTCCGTGGACCTGACGGCGCGGGAATGGGCGTTGTTCGAGGCGTTCGTCCAGCGTCCCGGCGCGTTGCTGTCCAAGACGCAGCTCGAAGAGCGCCTGTATGCCTTCGGCGCGGAGATCGAGAGCAACACGATCGAGGTCTATATCAGCCGGCTGCGCAAGAAACTGGGTCGCGACTTCATTGAAACCGTGCGTGGCATGGGCTATCGGTTGATATCCCCATGAGTGCCTCGTTCAGCCTGCAAAAACGCCTTTGCCTGGGATTGACGCTGGGCATGACCGTGCTTTGGCTTGCCGCGACCGTCGGCACATGGCGGGTGGTGCAGCAGGAGTTGGATGAGATGTTCGACAGCGCGCTGGCGGAGACCGCGCAGCGGATCCTGCCCTTGGCCGTGCTGGAAATCAGCAATCGTGAAGACGCGGATAAGGCGCAACTGGTGGCAGCGCTGAAAATGCACAAGGAATACCTGACCTACTTGGTCCGCGATGCCCAGGGCCGGATCCTGATGCAGTCCCACGATGCCAATCCGAAAATCTTCAGTAAACAACCGACTGAAGGCTTCTCCACCACTGGCAAATACCGTCTGTATGGCGCCAGTGCACTGCGCGAGTCGGTGTTCATCGAAATCGCCGAGCCCCTTGGGCATCGTCGTGAGGCTGCTCGGGAAGCTTTGTTGGCCTTGCTCTTGCCGTTATTGATATTGATACCCGTCAGCCTGTTGGGCACCTGGTTATTCGTGCGCATGAGCCTGCGCAGTGTGCTGGCCTATCGGCGTGCCGTGGAGAACCGTGGCGCCGGTGATCTGTCGCCGATCAAGGTGTTGCGCTTGCCGGCGGAAATCAATCCGCTGGCGGATGCGGTCAACCATTTGCTCAAGCGCTTGCGCAAGGCCTTGGAAGCCGAGCGCAGTTTTACCGCCAACAGTGCCCATGAATTGCGCACGCCCTTGGCCGCGACCTTGGCCCAGGTCCAGCGCCTGCGCCATGAAGCCCCCGAGGGCCCGTTGCGGCTGCGTGCGGCGAAAATCGAACACTCGCTACGCGAATTGGCGCGGCTCTCGGAAAAACTCATGCAACTGGCCAAGGCCGAGGGCGCAGGGCTGTTGTCGCAAACGCCCCAGGACCTCATTCCGTTGCTGGCCCATGTGGTCGATGAGTGGCGTCACAGCAGTGATCGGCTGATCGAGTTGCAGCTTCCTGCGCAGGCCAGTGTGTACTCGACCATTGACCCGGACGCTTTTGGGATCCTTTTGCGCAACCTGATCGAAAATGCCTTGAAGTACGGCGCGGCCGATCAACCCATTGAAGTCAGCCTCTCTGACCAAGCGTTGCTACGGGTGGTCAACGGTGGGCCCGTGGTGCCGGAACCCGTGTTGCAGCAGTTGACCGAACGTTTCGTGCGCGGTCAGAGTGACGTCAGCGGGTCGGGGTTGGGTTTGGCGATTGTCAAAACGATTGTGCAAGGGGTGAACGGACGAATCATGCTGGCATCACCGGCAAAAGACCGGCAGGACGGATTCGAAGTCGGCGTCTGGTTACCGCTCGCCTCGACGATCGAAGGTTGAGCAGCAGGCTTGGCCTACCATGCGCTCGCGCGTTGGGCGTTGGTTTTATCGCGAGGAGAAGGGCGGGCCTGAGCCCGCCCCCAAGTTATTGCTTGCCACTCCCCAGTGGTGGCGTCCGAGGGGGGATCATCCGTTTGGACCCCATCGACTCAAATGCCGAAGCCAAGTGCAACAGCGTCGAATCGTCGTAGGCACGTCCGGCAAACGTCAGGCCGACAGGCATGCCGATGTCCGCCATGACGCCCATTGGCACCGTCACGGTGGGCACACCCAGGTGGCGGATGGCAAGGTTGCCATTGGCGACCCACACGCCGTTGCTCCAGGCGATATCGGCAGACTCCGGATTGATATCGGCATCTGCGGGGCCAACGTCGGCGACGGTCGGGAAAATCACCGCGTCCAGGCCCAGCCGGTCCATCCAGTCTTCGAGATCGATTCGCCGAGTTTGCTCAAGTCCGCGCAGACCATCAGGCAGGGTGGGGATCTGATCCCAAGGTGTGATGCCGCGCTGGGCCATCTTCACGTATTCATCCATGCCCGCGGCGAGATCGTCCTCGCGGTTGGGTAGGGTGCCGGGGTCGTGAGGGAAGATCTTCGGTCCGTCGACATCGGCCAGGCGGTTCAGTTTCGGGTCACCGTTGGCCCGCAGGAAATCATCGAAGGCCCAGGCCGACAGATCCCACAGTTCATGGTGCAGGAACTCCTTGGATACCAGGCCACGAGTAAACACCGTCGGGGCGCCTGGGCGATCGCCTTCGCAGTTGGACACCAGTGGAAAATCCACCTCGACTACTTCGGCGCCATAGGCTTCAAGGGCTTGGCGGGCCTCTTTCCAGAGGTCGATCACCGAGGCACGGGTGATGATTCGCTGCCCCGTCGGACCGCCGATGCCAGGGGCGGGCGCCGTGCCCGCTGCAGGGTCGGCGTTGATGTACATGCGCGGAACGCCGAAGCGAATGCCGGCGAGTGCACTCGGGTCGGTTGCCAGGCTCGGATACGAGGCGGGACGCACCGACTCGACACTGGGAATCGGCACCCAGGGTTGCAGGCGCCATAGATCGCCCCGCGTGTCGGGATCTTGCGCCACCACCACGTCCAGCACCTCGAGCAGGTCGGCCATGGTCCTGGCGTAGGGCACGACCACGTCCATCGTCGGCGTCAACGGCCAGTTGCCGCGCACCGAGATCACGCCGCGTGACGGCGTGTAGGCGCACAAGCCATTGTTCGAGGCCGGGCCGCGTCCGCTCGACCAGGTCTCCTCGGCAAGGCCGAACGCCGCGAAACTGGCCGCGGTTGCCGTGCCTGCACCGTTCGAGGAGCCCGAGGCAAATGGCGCGGTGAGGTAGTCGCCGTTGTACGGGCTCTCGGCACGGCCATACACCCCGCGTTGCATGCCGCCATTGGCCATGGGCGGCATATTGGTCTTGCCGAGGCAGATCGCCCCGGCGGCGCGTAGCCGTTCGATGGTGAACGCATCGCGATAGGCCACCAGGTCCTTGAAAGCCGGGCTTCCGGACGCGGCGGTGAGCCCCTTCACCAGATAACTGTCCTTGGCGGTATAGGGAATGCCATCGAGCGGGCCCAGTGTCTGGCCGCTGGCCCGACGGGCATCGGACGCCTGCGCTTGCGCCAGTGCATCGGGGTTGCGAACCACCACCGCATTGAGCGCGGTAGGCGTATTGGGGCCATCGTAGGCCTCGATGCGGGCGAGGTAGGCTTGGACCAGCTCTACCGCAGTCGTCTGGCCGGACTCGAGGGCAGCACGCAGCTGGGCAATGGAGACTTCGGTGATTTCGATCATGCTATTACCGTCGCGGCAGAGGGATGACAGGGCAGGGCCATTCAAAATCAGATCCTGACATCTCAAAGTGGATATTTATCGGCTTTTGCTCACTGTACTACGCCTGCGGACTGAGGGTCTATTGGGCAATGTATTCTTCACCACGGGTCCACAAGGTACTCGGTTCATTCTTGACAACGAACCAGCCTGAGCAAATACTCGCCACCCATATTCATATATATGACTAGATAACAAGGTGAATAAGGTCGATGAACTCTCTCTCCAGCGATGTCCGCCTACCGCTCTATCAACGTCTGCGCGACCAATTGGCCGAACAGATCGCCAACAATCGCTGGCGTCCGGGGGAGGCGATTCCTACCGAGGCCGCGCTGTCGGCCGAATACCAACTGTCCACTGGCACTGTGCGCAAAGCGGTCGATGCGCTGGTCAGTGAAGGTGTCCTGGAGCGTCAGCAAGGGCGCGGTACGTTCATTCGACGGCCGCAGTTTCAGTCCTCGCTGTTCCGGTTCTTCCGGTTTCAAAGCGCTGCCGGTGAACGCCGGGTGCCGGAGAGCCGCATCTTGTCCATCGAGCCCGTGCCGGCACCTTCGGCGGTGGCTCAGGCGCTGGGGCTGCCGGTCGACGCGCCGGTGATTCGCATCGTGCGTGTGCGTCTGTTGGACGTGAAACCGGTACTGGCCGAAGAAATCTGGCTGCCGCGTAGCCGCTTCCAACCGTTGCTCGAGATCGACCTGAGCCAGAAAGGGCCTTTGCTGTACCCCATCTATGAAGAAACCTGCGGCCAGGTGGTCGCCTATGCCGAAGAGACCCTCACCGCCGAATCGGTGAGTGACGTGCACGCGCGATTGCTGCAGGTGCCGGTCAATAGCCCGGTGGTGGTGATCGAGCGTCTGGCGCGTGACTACGCCGGCACCCCCCTGGAGTGGCGACGCTCACGTGGGCATGCCGAGCATTTCCGCTACAGCGTGGAAATTCGCTGACCCATGTCGGGTTGACGGAGCGTACAGCGGCCCGTCGGTAGCCGCTGTTTTTACCATTGTGTTTGCCATGACTGGCCCTGCAGCGGCGCGGTTCGCTCTCGGCTGCCTTTCGTTCGACGTATAAGGATAAGAATCATGTTCAGCTGGTATCGCCAAGTCACTGCGCGGGAGCGCAAAACGTTTTGGGCCTGCTTCGGGGGATGGTCGCTCGACGCGCTGGAAGTACAGATGTTCGGCCTGGCGATACCGGCGCTGATCGCCGCATTCGCCTTGAGCAAGGGGGATGCGGGGCTGATCAGCGGCGTGACCCTGGTCACCTCGGCCATTGGTGGTTGGGTTGGTGGCACGCTGTCGGACCGCTACGGTCGGGTGCGTACGCTGCAATGGATGATCCTGTGGTTCTCGTGCTTCACTTTCTTGTCGGCATTCGTTACCGGCTTCCACCAGTTGTTGATCGTCAAGGCCCTGCAGGGGTTCGGGATCGGTGGGGAATGGGCTGCCGGTGCGGTATTGATGGCCGAGACCATCAACCCCAAGTACCGCGGCAAGGTCATGGGCACGGTTCAAAGTGCCTGGGCGGTGGGCTGGGGACTGGCGGTCGGGGTCTTCACGCTGATCTATTCCTTCGTGCCGCAGGACATGGCCTGGCGGGTGATGTTCATCGTTGGTTTGCTGCCGTCGTTCCTGATCATCTGGGTGCGGCGCAACGTCGAAGAGCCCGACAGCTTCCAGCGCCTGCAAAAAGAGAAGGCCATCCCGCAGAGTTTCTTCAAGTCATTGGCCGGCATCTTTCGTCCGGAACTGATCCGCGTGACACTGTTTGGCGGGCTGTTGGGCCTGGGTGCCCATGGCGGTTATCACGCGGTGATGACCTGGCTGCCGACCTTTCTCAAGACCGAGCGCAACCTGTCGGTGCTGAACTCCGGCGGCTACCTGGCGGTGATCATTTTTGCCTTCTGGTGTGGCTGTGTGGTCAGTGGCTTGCTGATCGATCGCATTGGCCGGCGCAAAAACATCGTGTTGTTCGCATTGTGCTGCGTGGTGACTGTGCAGTGTTATGTGTTCCTGCCACTGACCAATACCCAGATGCTGTTCCTCGGGTTCCCGCTCGGCTTCTTCGCCGCCGGCATTCCGGCCAGCCTCGGCGCGCTGTTCAATGAGTTGTATCCGGCGGACGTACGCGGCGCCGGTGTGGGATTTTGCTACAACTTTGGCCGTGTGCTCTCGGCGGTGTTCCCGTTCCTGGTCGGCCACATGAGCGACTCCATGTCCTTGGGGTCGGCCATCGGTATCGATGCCGGGATTGCCTATGGCGTAGCCGTGGTCGCGGCGCTGTGCTTGCCGGAAACCCGAGGGCGTAGCCTCGAAGCCTCGGCGGCATCGGTGCAAACCGCTGCCGGCGGGACCGAGAGCGCCCGAGCCTGATGACTTTCACCTCGATAGATGAAACCCATGCCTGATACCTGTTCCACGCCGTTCACCGGCATCGACGCCCATGCTCATGTGTTCAGCCGCGAGTTGAAGCTGGCCGCGGCGCGGCGTTATACCCCCGACTATGACGCCACGCTTGCGCAGTACCTCAAACACCTGCAAAGCCATGGCCTGAGCCATGGTGTATTGGTGCAGCCGAGCTTTCTCGGTACCGATAACCGCTACCTGCTGGCAGCGTTGCGGCAGGCTCCGGAGCAATTGCGCGGGGTCGTGGTGCTGGAGCCAGACGTCAGCCGCGCGGTGTTGGACGACATGGCCCGGTCAGGCGTGGTCGGCGTGCGTTTGAACCTGATGGGCAAAGCCTTGCCTGACTTTCGCGACGCTGCCTGGAGAGGTTTTTTCGGCCACCTCGCTGAATTGGATTGGCATGTTGAATTACACCGCAATGTTGAGGATTTGCCTGGACTGATTCGTCAGTTGATGCCGTTCGGCATCAAGCTGGTGATCGATCACTTCGGCCGTCCTGACGCACGTTTGGGCACTGCTCAACCCGGTTTTGCCGAGTTGATGGAGTTGGGCCAGGGGGGGCGGGTGTGGATGAAGGTTTCCGCTATCTATCGATTGGCCGGGACAGAGCAACAGAACCTGGCGTTCGCCCGAGCCTCATTGTCCCTGTTGGAGCAGAATTTCGGCCCGCGCCGTCTGGTGTGGGGCAGCGACTGGCCGCATACGCAGCATGAAGGCAATGTCGGTTTCGATACCGTGATGGCGCAGTTGCAAGCCTTACAGTGCTCGGCGCCGCTTATGCGCGCGTTGCTGGTGGAGACTGCTCGGTCGTTGTTCAGGTTTTGAAGGTGTGAGCACTGATGGAGTGAGAGGGTGGATGAGGGTTGCGATTGAATCGCCCTGAATGAATCGCCCCTCTACTGCACAATCGCTTGCAGCGCCCGAGTGATGTCGAGCGTCGATTGCGTCGTGATACGCCCGGCCACCTGGTCGAACATATGCGGGGCGCCAGGATAGACATGGAGTTCCATGGCAACCCCTGCGCGGGATAACCTCATGGCGAACTCGACGTCTTCCATGAGGAACAGGTCCAGCGACCCGACTGAGATGAAGGTCGCAGGCAGGTTGCCAAGATCCGGTTGCAAGGCCGGTGAAAACAGGCCGATCCGGTGGTCATCCAGGTTGTAGTCGCCGCGCAGGCAATCCCAGCAGAATTTATTGGGCGCCGGTAACCAACTGAGCCCAGCTGCGCCTGTGGGTGGATAAGGCGAGTCGGTCGAGCCTGTACGGTGATCGAGCATCGGGTAGATGAGCACTTGGCCGGCAAGGGAGTATTCGCCCCTGTCGCGGGCCAGAATGGACAGTGCGGCGGCGAGTCCGCCACCAGCGCTATGGCCCATGACGACGATGCGTCGCAGATCGAAGCGAAAGTTGTGCTGGTTTTCGAATATCCAACCGAGCGCTGCATAACAGTCTTCAAGGGGGACGGGAAAGGGATGTTCGGGCGCCAGCCGATAATCCACCGCGACGATGATCGCCTGCAGCGTCTCAGCCAGTTCACACAGAGTGTCATCCGCCATTTCGGGCTTGCCGAGGACAAAGCCTCCACCGTGGAGATACAGGATTGCCGCAAAGGCCCCGCTGCGGGTCGATGCCTTCGGCCTGTACAGGCACAGGCGCAAGCGTTCGGCATCGGTGCCTGTTGTCCAGAGTTCTTCTGCGCCGCTGCGGTGCATGGATCTGAACGTCGAATGCACACGCGTGCGAATGGCCGGTAGTGTGCTCAATGTCCACGCTTCAGTTCCAGGGCTGACCAGGCTCTGAAAGGCGGGGTCAAGCCGTTCATCTGACCTCAAGGTTCTGCTCCCTTTATGTCGAACTGCGAGGCCCCCGTCGCCAGGCACCCCGCACTTTGCCGTTACAGCCAGGCTTTGATTTGCGTGCAAACCGCCTGGGTGGAAATGCCGTAGCGATCATGCAGTGTCGGCAGGGCGCCGGCGTCTAGGAAAGCGTCCGGCAAGGCGATCTGCCTGAACGTTGGCGTCACACCATTGCGCAGCAGGACCGTCGCCACCGCTTCACCCAAACCGCCGATGATCGAGCTGTTTTCTGCGGTCACTACCAGGCGGCCAGGCTTGCGGGCTTCGGCGAGAATGGTGTGTTCGTCCAGCGGTTTGATTGTCGGTACATGCAATACCGCGACATCAACGCCGTCTGCCTGCAGTTGTTTGGCTGCCTCCAATGCACGCATCGTCATCAAGCCGGTGGAGATAATCAGCACATCGTTGCCGGTGCGCAGGGTCTTGGCTTTGCCGATTTCAAAGGTGTAGCCGTACTCGTCCAGCACCAGGGGTACGTTGCCGCGCAGCAAGCGCATATAAACCGGGCCTTGATGGGCGGCAATGGCCGGTACTGCCTGCTCGATCTCCAGTGCGTCACACGGGTCGACGACCATCAGATTAGGCATCGCGCGGAAGATCGCCAGGTCATCGGTGGCCTGGTGGCTGGGGCCATAACCGGTGGTGAGGCCAGGCAAGCCGCAGACGATCTTGACGTTGAGGTTCTCTTCGGCAATGGCCATGCAAATGAAGTCGTAGGCTCGACGGGAGGCGAACACCGCATAGGTCGTGGCAAAAGGCACGAAACCTTCACGGGCCATGCCCGCCGCCGCACTCATCAGCAACTGCTCGGCCATGCCCATCTGATAGAAGCGATCCGGGTGCGCCTTGGCGAAGATGTGCAGGTCGGTGTACTTGGACAAGTCGGCCGACAGCCCGACGATGTCTGAGCGCTGTTCGGCCAGTGCAGCCAGTGCGTGGCCGAACGGTGCCGGTTTTGTCGCTTGGCCTTCGGCGGCAATCGAGGCGATCATCGCCGAAGTGGTCAGGCGCTTTTTGCCCGGTTCACCCGTTGCAGTCGGCGTGTTGGCGGCGTTACTCATTGGTTTTTTCCTTCTTCAAGGTTGTTCAACGCCAGGTCCCATTCGTGTTCTTCGACACGGATGAAGTGAGTCTTTTCGCGGTTTTCCAGGAACGGCACACCTTTGCCCATGCGGGTATCGCAGATGATGACCCGGGGTTGGCCGGCAGTGTGGTTGCGCGCTGCGTCGAAGGCGCTCACCAGAGCATCCAGGTCGTTGCCATCGACGCGCTGGGTGAACCAGCCGAAGGCCTGCCAGCGATCGACGATGGGCTCGAACGAGAGGATTTCGCTGGAGTAGCCATCGGCCTGTTGGTTGTTGACGTCAACTATGGCAATCAGGTTGTCGAGCTTCCAGTGCGACGCCGACATGACGGCTTCCCAGGTCGAACCTTCGTTCAGTTCACCGTCGGACAACAGGTTGTAGACGAAGGCGGGCGAGCCTTTGCGCTTCAGACCCAGGCAGGCACCGACCGCGATGCCCAGGCCCTGGCCGAGGGAGCCGCCGGTGATCTCCATGCCGGGGGTGTAGGCGGCCATGCCTGACATGGGCAGGCGACTGTCGTCCGCACCGTAGGTTTGCAATTCATCGAGCGGGATGATTTGTGCTTCGATCAAGGCCGCATACAGCGCAATCGCATAGTGGCCGATGGAGAGGTAGAAGCGATCGCGTTCCTCCCAATCCGGTTCTTCGGGCCGATAGTTCAAGGCGTGAAAATATGAAACAGCCAACAGGTCGGCGGCGCCGAGGGCCTGGCCGACATAGCCTTGGCCCTGGACCTGGCCCATGCGCAGCGCGTGGCGGCGGATGTTGTGGGCGCGCTCGGTCAGCGGCTTGGATGAAACGTATGGAGCAGGGGTCGTCATGGTAGAACTCCGGTTACTCAACGATTGACCAGGGCGGCGGGAATGCGCAGCACCAGCGAGGCTCCACCCAGCAGAACGCCGGTGATCAGGTACATGCCGATGGCGCTGGAGCCGGTCTGTGTGGTGATCCAGCCGATCAGGTAGGGCGAGCAGAATCCTGCGAGGTTGGCGAAACTGTTGACTGCCGCGATGCCTGCGGCGGCTGACACACCACCGAGCAAGGTGGTGGGCAGCATCCAGAACATCGAGGAGGCGGACAGGATGCCGGACGCTGCCAGGCACAGGCTCAGGATCGAGAGCACGATGTTGCCGCCGAGCAGCGCGGCGAGGGTCAAGCCCAGTGCTCCGGCAATCATCGGCGCAATAAGATGCCAGCGCCGCTCGCGATGTTTGTCGCCACTGCGTCCGACCAGCAACATGGCGGCAATCGCACAGATGTAGGGAAGGCTTGTCAGAAAACCGATATGCAACGGATCGGACACCCCGGCGTTGCGCACCAGGGTAGGCAGCCAGAAGGTGATTGCGTACTGGCCCATCACTACGCAGAAGTAAATGCCTGCCAGCAGCCACAGGCGTCGGTCGCGAATGAACTCACCCACGGACGCATGAGTGACTTTCTTCTGGTCGTCCTCGGCCAGCTCGCGGCTGATCAGGGCTTTTTCATCGTCATCGAGCCAGCTGGCCTGATGTACGCCGTCCTTGAGGTAGCTGAGCACCAACAGCCCGACTACGACCGTGGGAATGGCTTCCAGTACAAACATCCATTGCCAGCCGGCCCAGCCGTGCATGCCGGCGAAGTGGTTCATGATCCAGCCGGACAGCGGGCCGCCGACCATGCCCGACAGCGGAATGGCGATGAACCACAGCACCGTCATGCGGGCACGTCGGTACGATGGGAACCAGTAGGTCAGATAGAGCAGCAGGCCAGGCGCCAGGCCCGCTTCGGCAATACCGAGCAGAAAGCGCAGGGCATAAAACTGCCAGGCGGTTTCGACAAAGGCGAACAGGGCGGAAATGATGCCCCAGGTGATCATGATCCGGGCGATCCACACGCGTGCGCCGACCTTGTGCAGAATGATGTTGCTGGGCACCTCACACAGAAAGTAACCGATGAAGAACATGCCCGCGCCCAGTCCATAGACCGTTTCGCTGAGGGCCAGGTCGTTCATCATCTGCAGCTTGGCAAAGCCGACATTCACGCGATCGAGGTAGGCGCACAGGTAGCACAACATCAGGAAAGGCATCAGGCGCCACGCGGTCTTGCGGTAGGCGTTGGTGCGCACGGTCGAAACCGCTTCGAGCGACAGGGTTGTCATGATGGTCTGATCTCTTGTTTTTATTGACCGCCAGGCCATTGGGCCCGGCTGCATCGTCGATCCAGATCCGCACGGGCCACAAGGCCCGCCAGGTGTACTCAGTGAATCAGCATGCCGCCGTTCACATCCAGGGTGATGCCGGTCAGGTACGCAGACAGGTCGCTGGCCAGAAACAGGGCGGCGTTGGCCACGTCCTGGGCTTCACCGAGGCGGCCCAGCGGGATGCCGTCGATGATCGCGTGGCGCCGTTCGTCCTGCATCAGGCCGCCGGTGATATCGGTGTGGATCAGGCCGGGGGCGATGGAGTTGACGCGTACTTTATCCGGTCCCAATTCGCGGGCCATGGCTTTGGCCAACCCCAGCACCCCGGCCTTGGCGGCACTGTAATGAGGGCCGCCGAAAATGCCGCCACCGCGTTGCGCGGACACCGACGACATGCAGACGATGCTGCCGGCAGACTGTTGGCGCATGGTCGGGATCACCGCCTGGGACATGAGCAAGGTGCCGCGCAGGCTGACGTCCAGCACTTTGTCATAATCCGAAGGGCGGATATCCAGGGTCTTGAGGGGTTGGGTGATGCCGGCATTGTTGACCAGGATGTCGATGCGGCCGAAATGTTCGAGGATCGTAGCGACGGCGCTCTGGACCTGCTGTTCATCTGCGACATTCGCCGCAAGGCCCAGATGGCCTTCGCCCAGGGAGGCGGCGGCGTCACGGGCGGCGGATTCATCCAGATCAAGGATCACCACGCGAGCACCTTGTTGCGCGAACGTGGTCGCTGTCGCACGGCCGATACCCCGTGCCGAAGCGGCACCGGTGATGATCGCGACTTTGCCTTGAAGAAGCATGGAGGGTACCTCTGATTGTTGTTATGGGGTCGTTCGGCAATGAGCCGATGACTCAGCTTGTTCTGTGGACGCACCCTGAGCAATAACGCGAATGTCACTCGGTGCTGAAAAAAATTCAGCACTCGCCAGCTCTATAGCAGGGTGGTTGAATAGTCCGGAGCCCGGCCTATCTGATCTACAGCGGAGCAACAGTCGTCATGCCCTCAGCCAGCGATGTACCTGTAATCCTGCCACCCCTGAAAGCCATTCAGGCCTTTGAACAGACGGCGCGCTTCGGCAACGTCGCTCGTGCCGCTGAATTGCTGGACTTGACGCCCTCGGCGGTGAGTCATCAGTTGGCCAAGTTGGAGTCGATGATCGGTCGACAGTTGTTTTTCCGGACGGCCCGGGGCGTGACGCTGACGCCGGTGGGGGAGCAATACCTGACCGAGGTCTCCGGGATCTTGCATAGCCTGGCGGTGGCCACTGAGCGCGCCGCCAGCGACGTCAGCCTCGATTGCCTGCGGTTGCACTCATCACCCAGCTTCGGCCTGCTGTGGTTGATGCCACGCCTGGAGCAGTTTCGCGAGAGCCATCCCGATATCCAGCTCAACCTGTCGTGCTCTTATGAATCGTTGCACTTCAGTCGCGACAAGATCGACGTCGATATCCGGCACGGCATGCCCAATTGGCCGAGCTTCGAGGTGCGTACGGTGCGCAATGAAAAAATCGCGGTCATGGCGTCTCCGAAACTGTTGGCAAAACGACCCATTCGGGCGGTCGCCGACCTGCTGGACAGCCATTTGATTCTGTCCGAAGCCACGCTGATCAAGTGGCCGCAGCTGTTTGCCCAGCATGGTTTGTCACGTCCGGAGAAACCCTACACGCTAAGTTTTGACCGTTCCTACATGACCCTGGAGGCGGCCAGCCACGGTCTTGGATTTGCCCTGGAAAGTACGCTGCTGGCACAGGACTACCTCGCGCGTGGCGCGTTGGTGGAGGTCGCGCCGCAGTTCAGCGCGCCCATTACCGCCCACCACTTGGTATTTCCTCGGGCCCACTCCAACTTCCCCCGGGTCAGGCGATTCTTGGAGTGGATGCAGCTAGAGTTGGGGCACGACTTCAATTATTGACCCAGGGCCGGGGTTGTCCGGAACGCTTGCTTTCTGGCGTCAAAACATATTTGCGTCGTGCTGTATAAAGCGCCCAACCGGTCAGCCGATACCCTTGTAGGTCCGATTGATTTCCGGGTTCGCCGAGGGTACGTCATGTTTAATAAGACGCTAAAAGAAGAACTGGCGGCTAGGACAGCCGAACTGGCTACGTACAAGGGATTAGTCGGCGCTCTGGAGCGGTCGATGGCCGTGGTCGAGTTCAGCCCGGATGGCAAGGTCCTGCGCGCCAACGAAAATTTCTTGAAAACCATGGGTTACCGCGCCGAGCAGTTGGCGAGCCTGTCCCATCGAGATTTCTGTACGCCCGCGTTGGTGGGCAGTGCCGAGTACCGCGAATTCTGGAACAAGTTGCGCACCGGCCAGTTCGTTTCCGGCACTTTTCAGCGGCGCACCTCCCAGGGCCAGAACGTTTGGCTGGAGGCCAGTTATAACCCTGTGATGGACGAGCAGGGCCGTGTAGCCAAAGTCGTCAAGTACGCACTCGACGTGACTGCCCGGGTCGTCAGCGAGGCCGAAACACGCGGCAAGCTTGTAGCATTGGATCGAGCGATGGCGGTGATCGAGTTCGATTTGAGCGGTAACGTCTTGACCGCCAATGATAACTTCCTCAGCACCATGAGTTATTCGCTGGCCGAGATAAAGGGCAAGCACCACCGGATGTTTTGCGAGCCGAACCTGGTCAGCAGCGCTGAATACAGTGATTTCTGGCGTCGCCTCAATGCCGGTGAGTTCTTCAGCGGTCAATTCAAGCGCCTGGGCAAGCACGGCAAGGTCGTTTGGCTGGAGGCCAGCTACAACCCGGTCTACGATGCCGAAGGCAAACTGAGTAAGATTGTGAAGTTTGCCAGTGACATCACCGAGCGGGTGGAAAAGTTCGAAGAGGATTCACGCGGTGCGTCCCGCGCCTACCACATCTCCGCCGAGACCGAAAAAGTCGCCGAACAGGGCGCGCAGGTCATCCAGCAGACGGCCAAGGAAATGCGCCAGATTGCCGAAAACATTGGGGCATCCGGGCGTTTGGTCGGGCAGTTGGGGGCTCGTTCAGAAGAAATAACCGCCATCGTCAATACCATTCGCGGCATCGCTGACCAGACCAACCTGCTTGCGCTCAACGCGGCCATCGAAGCCGCGCGGGCTGGGGACCAGGGCAGGGGCTTTGCGGTTGTCGCCGACGAAGTTCGACAATTGGCCGGGCGTACGAGCCGCTCCACCGCCGAGATCGCCGAAATGATCGGCATGATCCTTTCCGAAACCCGCGACGCCGTCGCGAGCATGAACGTCACCCATGAAGGCGCGCTGCGTGGGGTAACGCTGGCAGACCAGGCCGGATCGGTCATCCTGCAGATCAGGGCCGGGACCACTGATGCGCTCGAAGCGGTGAGCATGTTCGCCTCCAAGCTCGATGAGTCCGAAGTGATACCCAAGACGGCCGTCGGCTGGGTCGGCTGAGCCCGCGCTCCTCCAGGTCGACCCTGGATTCTCTGGGTCGACAGCAAGACTCATGCACCGCCTCATTTCCTGTGGGAGCCGAGCTGGCCCGCGATAATGGTGGATCAGTTGACAGTGAAGCCGCCATCGCGAGCAAGCTCGCTCCCACACTGGTTGCGGGTGGGTGAAAAATCCAGGTCCACCGCCAATCCCTTGTGGGAGCGAGCTTGCTCGCGATAGCGATAGGGCAGCTTGCAAGGATTTTCGACCCATCCCGCTAGACCTTGGGCTGCTCTGTTTTGACCAACCCCAGTAGTACCGCGCGCAATTCCGGCGGTCGCACGGGCTTGGCCAAGACCGAAATGTTCAGGCTGTGCAGTGACCCACGTATCCGTTCTATCTCATGCCCGGTCATGATCAGCGCTGGGACTTCCCAGCCACGCTGCTCGCGTATTGCCGTGATGCACTCGGAACCCGACATCTTCGTGCCCAGGTCAAAGTCGGCGATGATGATGTCGCAATCGCTGCTCAGTCCCTGGCCGTCGCTGTGGGTTTGCACCCGGCAACCCCACTTTTCCAGTAGCGCCGAGGTCGCCATCAAGACGTTGGCATCGTCCTCTACCAGGCACACCCGCAATCCGTTCAAGCGGCTTTGGGCGGTCTTGCGCTTGGGCGTCATGACCCTTGGGGTCGCTTGTTCCAGGCCGCTGATCGCCACCTTAGTGCCCCGTCCGACTCTGGAATGGATATGAACATCGACCTCGAGTAGCTGGCTGATGCGCTTGACGATGGACAGCCCAAGGCCCAACCCCTCGACATCTTTGTCGCGAACATGGCGCACCCGGTAAAACTCCTTGAACACCTCGGGCAGATGCTCGGCAGCGATACCTCGTCCCCTGTCGTAGATCACCACGGCCAGGCCCGTGCCCTGGCGTCGTACGCCGATCAGTACCGGTCGGCCCGGGGCGTATTTGAGGGCGTTGGACAGCAGGTTCTGGACCATGGTGGTCAACAATCCAGGATTGATGTTTACCCAATAAGGGCAGGCGCGCAGGCGCAGCTCAACCCCTGCCCAGCGTGCCGCCTCGGTATTTTGCCTGACCACGTCCTGCAGCAGCGCGCCCAAGTGAACCGTATCTGCCTGCGGCACCAGTTTGCCGTGGTCCAGGGTGTAGATATCGAGGATCGAGCGAAACAGCTGCGACACGGTGTGCAGCGAACGGTCGATGTTATCCACCAGGCGCAACTCTTCCAGGCCCAGCTTGGCGTCACGCAGGCAGGCGGTGAACAGGCCGATGGAGTGGATCGGTTGGCGCAGGTCATGACTGGCCTGGGCCAGGAAACGTGATTTCTCCTGGTTGGCGGTGATGGCCTCCTCGGAGGCAATTCGTGTGCGCTGGAGCAGAATGTGCGTGTAGGCCGGCACCACGATGGTGGTCACGATCAACATCAGGAACATGTACGGCTGGGCCTGCCAGAATGGACTGAGCCAGAAAATCAGCACCAATACCGACAGTGCGATGGAAGTCGCCAGTGCCAGGTAGCGAGAACCGAAACGCACGCCGTTGCCCAATGTCACCCAGAGCAGTGCTGCATAGATGGGCAATGCGCTTTCACCCCCCAGCACCATGGCAAAAGCGATGCCTGCGTAGTCATGAAACATGGTGAAAAGGCGTCGCCAGAAGAAGTGCCCCGGCTTGCGCTGGATGAGCAAGCGCAGGAATACCGAGGCAATGATGAACGTCACGATGTAAATGATGATCGGCCTATAGGCAGCGGCGTCATCGGCCTCAATGTTGGCCAGGATGATGATGTACAACAACGCACAAGCGCTGACGATCAGGCGTACCGTAGCCTGATTGAGTTCGCTGTTCTTCTCCACTGACCTTCAACCTCATGACCGAGTAGATGTTGGGTTTCGCGAGCGAGTGTAGTTGTGCCTTTGCGTGACGACACACGTTGATTGATAGCGGTAAGGCGAGCTCCGCCAGATGTCATGTCGCTGGCCGCTTGACTCAAAGGTGATTGGTTGAATGAGGTGGCGACTGGAAAGACTGCGTTGCGGCATCGCAAGGGATGCGTGCTGGAAGCAGATACTTGGAAAGGTTAGATCAGGCCGCTTCGGCTAGCCCTGAAACTTAGCAGTTCAGTGGCCAGCCAAAGTCGTGGGTTGTGTTGGGCCTTAATAGACCCGGTAATATTTCACTACGTCGTCGACGAAATAGATCGTCAGCACTGTTCCCTGGGTTTGACTCTGGGTCGTCTTGGTGCCGGTTACGCTGCTTACGTCGTTCGCCACGCCTTGAGCTTTGGAGAGCTGTGCTGAGGTGTCATACATCTTCAGGCTCGTCTCGGTCGATACATATTTGTGCGCCAGCTTCATGTACTTATCGAGACCTTCCTCACGTTTGTCGTATGTCCAATTCGACTCGTTGCTGCTACTTGTCGAATTGAGCTCTTCACTCGTGGGAGCGCCAAACATCTGGTTGATCTGGCTTTTAGTGGTCTTGCCTGGATAAATCGTCTGCTTCAGATAAGTGGTATCGAATTTCTTCGCGCCCGAATTCAAGGAGTTCAAGGAGTTCATTAAGTCGCCCGAGTTTGTACAGCCGCTGATGAACCCAGCCAACACGCACAGCGCCACTCCATTTCTTAGTGTTTTTCCATAGTTGAAGGACATAGGGACTTACCTTGAGTTGTATTTTCAGGACCGTTCCATTCTTCGACCGAACTGACGGTGAAGTTGGCCCAGCGTTGCATAGCCAATCGATCTGTTTAACCCTATAGGGCCAGCAAGCCACAAAACATCGATACGCGCGGTCATAGGCCCGGCGTAGGGTTCATATGTTGTCCAAGTAGGTTGGCTGTTCGTGTCAGCCTTTATAGGGCGCTCACAGAGTAGAGTGCAGAGACTGGCTAAAGCCATAGCACAAGTGTGCTATGGCTTTAGCCAGTAGGACAGAGGATAACGCTTCATATAAGTTCGATAGCCCTGTCTCCATTTACATCACCATCTTTTGCATGACGTCATGCGGGAGCCCAGCGCGTCTAAAGTTTGTTTTTCCCAGGCCAGCCACTGCTGCTCGGGAAGTTGGAAAATTGAGCCGCTGCGGCCGCACGGGTCGGAACACCCAGGGCCTTGAGCAAGCTTGAGACATGGATACGCACCGTGAAAGGTGAAATACCCAGTTCCTTGGCGATTTCCTTGTTGGTCTTGCCATCCGCCACCAGACCAAGGACTTGGCGTTGGCGCGCCGTCAGTTGGGAAAGGGCCTCTGACTGCAAATCGTCGAGAATCGAATTTTCCGAATGGTATTTGACGATCACTTCGCCTTCGCGAATGGCCATGATCGCTTCGGCAATGCCAGCGGGGTCGACATTCTTTCCAATGAAACCGTCTGCACCCAATGACATTACCTGGGAAATGACGTCGATGTCGTCAATCATTGAAACCACAATGATCGAGGTGCGTTTGAACTCGTTGCGCAAATGGCCGATGACTTGCAGCGATTTGATACCGGGGAAGCGCAGATCAAGAATCAGCGAGTCCACCTCCGTGCCCGACCGTGCGAGGGCCAGTACTTCATCAAGGTTGCCCGCCTGCTCTATGGTGGCCGTCGGTAGCAGTCGCTCAATGGTTTTCAGCATCCCTTCGCGAAACAGCGGGTGGTCATCTGCCACAATTACCCTACACGTCATGCCCGAGATCTCCTGATCTTCAAGTACGCGCATCGTAACCTAAACTGGAAACTCGAGTTTCAAGTTTGAAACAATCCTTTGAATTGGAATATCACTGTGACTATCACGGAAAAGAATAGCGAACTCGATCAAGCGACCTTGAGATTGACGGTCAGTACCTGCGCCTCGCTCTATATCATCGTGGTCGCTTATCTTCCCTCCAGTGACTTCGCGACCTATGTACCGATCATGTGGTACATGGCCTTTTTCATCAGTGTCGCGGTTCCGCTGCGCATGGCGATCAAGCGCTGGCCAGGGCACTATTTCTGGCGTCGGCTCTTTGCCATGACGCACGACTATTCGGGCATTGCCTTCGCCATGATCGTGGGCGGGGAAGGTGCGCTGCCGGTATACGCTGCTTTGCTTTGGGTGACCTTGGGCAATGGCATGCGCTTCGGTTCGCGCTACCTCGCGGCTGCAACGCTGATCGCGCTGGCGATGCTGGTTCTGATCTTCCTGCTCACGCCGTTCTGGCGTGGCCAACCCTACATGTTCCTGATGTTGATCGTGACCACCATCGTGGTTCCCGCATACGCGCATATTCTCTTGACACGTACCCGCATCGCTTCGCAAGAGGCAATTTCTGCAAATCAGGAAAAATCCCGCTTCCTGGCCCAGGCCAGCCATGACCTGCGCCAACCGATTCACTCGATAGGATTGTTCACCGCCTGCTTGCGCGATGCTCAGTTGGGCAAGGAAGAGTTGCGCCTGGTGGACAATATCGATCGCTCGCTGCATATCGTTTCACAGCTGTTTCGCTCGATTCTGGACATCTACACGCTTGATAATGGCAAACTCGAACCACTCTCCGAACCGGTGCACCTGGGGGCGTTGCTACAGGATGTCGTCAAGCAAAATACCGAGGCGGCGCGCTGGGCCGGCGTTGAACTGCGTTTGCGACCTTGCGGGCATTGGGTCAATGTCAACGCCGGCCTGCTGGCTACCATGGTGCAGAACCTGGTCTCCAATACGCTCAAGTACGCGCCTGGCCAGCCCGTATTGATTGGTGTGCGTCCAGCAGGAAACAGCCTGGCCATCGTCATTTATGACAAGGGGCGCGGTATCGCCGCCGAACATTTACCCCAGGTGTTCAAGGAGTTTTACCGGGTGCGTCATGTACGCGACAAGGATGTCGAAGGGCTTGGCCTGGGATTGTCGATCGTCAAGCGCATCAGCCATTTGATCAACCTGGATATCCAGTTGGACTCCAGGCTCGGAAGGGGCACTCGCGCCATGATCGGCGGGTTGGAAAGCGTCGCGCCAAGGGCCATCGCTGACAGGCCCGCCCCGGCACAAAGTCGTTTGCGTGGTTTGCGGGTGTGTCTGGTGGAGGACGATGCCAACGTGCTGATGGCAACCTCGGCGTTGCTGGAAAAGTGGGGCTGTGAGGTGGAGACCCACAGCGATGGGGTGGGAGTGACAAGCGAATGCGACATCATCATTGCCGACTTCGACCTGGGCACGAAGGTGTCGGGCTCAGAATGCATTGCAGCGATTCGTGAGCAACGTGGCTGGGAAGTGCCCGCAATGATCATGACCGGCCATGAGATTGAAAGAATCCGCCACGCGTTGAGCCACATGAACATTTCAATCCTGGCTAAACCCGTACGTCCGCCAGAGTTACGGGCTACCTTGCTCGAATTGACCAAACAGGTCGCTGCCAAGACTTATTAGCCAAAAAGTTACAACGCTCCGGGTTTTTATGAACTCGCCAGGCGAATCGGGATCAAGAGTTTCAGCACTGCAGTTTTAAAAAATATCCGTACCCGCATTTCAATGGGGTTAATCCGAGCTGGGATCGCCGACTCAGGATGATAATTTTGCGTCGACAGACAGCAGGGACGTTACAGCCAGACGGATTGAGGATTGATTGATGTCCAATGTTGAAGAGCTTGCCAGGGATACCATTACGCTGAGCGAGTACGACAGTTTACTTTCCATAGGCACCAGTGCGCTCGAAGCCATTCCTGGTGCCGTGTACCTTTGTGATCGCGAAGGGTGGCTCGTCCGGTACAACAGCGAGGCCGCCGGGCTGTGGGGCAGGACCCCGGCCCTCGGTCAGAACGGTGATCGCTTCTGCGGCTCGCATCGACTTTTCTTGACAGACGGTACGCCGTTGGCGCTTGAAGATGGCCCCACGGCTTCGGCGCTCAATGGCGATGTCGTGACACGCAATCAGGAAGTCATCATCCAGCGTCCGGATGGCTCGCGGTTCGTGGCGCTGATGAACATCCGCGCGCTCAAGGATCGGGGAGGCGCCATTCAAGGCGCGATCAATTGCTTTCAAGACGTCACCGCGCACCACGCCGTGGCCGAGGAGTTGCGGCGCAAGAGTGCCGACCTTGAAGATTTTTTCGAAAATAGCGCGGTCGGCCTGCACATTGTCAGTGGCGAGGGCATCATCCTGCGTGCCAACAAGGCTGAGTTGGCGCTGCTGGGCTATTCGGCGCAAGAGTACATTGGCCGCCACATTACCGAATTTCATGTGGATGCGCCGGTGATTGGTGACATCCTCGATAAATTGAGTTGCGGCGACTGCCTGGACAGTTATCCGGCGCGTTTAAAGGCCAAAGACGGTTCGATCAAGCATGTCGCGATCACCTCCAACGGGCGTTTCGAAGACGGCAAGCTTTTCAATACGCGCTGTTTCACCATCGATGTCACGGTCGCCCAGCAGATGGAAAACCAGGTTCGCGAAAGCGAACGGCATATGCGCAACCTTCTCGAGGCATTGCCCGCTGCGGTCTATACCACCGACGCAGAGGGCTGCATCACGTTCTACAATCGGGCGGCAGTGGAGTTGTCGGGACGCACGCCTGAGTTGGGTGACATGTGGTGCGTGACCTGGAAGTTGTTCAACAACGACGAAAGCCCACTTTCCCACGATGAATGCCCGATGGCGGTGGCCCTGAAGGAAAACCGCTCCGTTCGCGGTGTCGAGGCAATTGCCGAGCGGCCGGACGGGAGCCGCGTACCCTTTATTCCGTACCCCACGCCCCTGCACGATGCCGAAGGCAATTTGGTGGGGGCGATCAATATGCTGGTCGATATCACCGAGCGAAAGCAGGCGGAGAATCGCCAGAAGACCTTGATCGATGAGCTCAACCACCGGGTCAAGAACACCCTGGCCACAGTGCAATCCCTGGCGGCGCAAACGGCGCGTAACGCCGAGGATGCGAAAGACGGTTACTACCGTTTTGAGGCCCGGCTCCTGGCGTTGTCTCGTGCCCATGATCTTCTGACGAGGCGCCATTGGGGTCATACGCCCCTGGACGCGCTTGCCCATGAAGTGCTGATACCGGTATTCGGCCATGAGCCCAACCGCATCAAAATCGAGGGGCCTTCTATCGACGTCAGTACTCGGGTCGCGCTCAATCTCACGATGACGCTCAATGAACTGGCGATCAACACGCTTAAATACGGAGCGATGTCCGTTGAGACGGGCACGCTGTCAGTGACCTGGACGCTGCAACCTCAATCGAGCGGAACATTGCTGACCCTCGACTGGCGCGAGCAAGGCGGCCCCCCGGTGTCCCAGCCAAAACGAGAAGGCTTGGGCTCGCGTCTGATGAAACGCTGCATCGAACGCGATCTGGCTGGCAAATTTGATCTCGTCTTTGCCCCGTCGGGAGTTTTCTGTCGCTTCTCATTTCTGATCGGGGCGGCTGGGGCATGACCCCATTCGTTGGCGTCAGGGTGTTCGTTGTCGAGGACGAAGGCGCGATTGCCATGATGATCGAGGAAATGTTGGAAGAGCTTGGCTGTGAAGTACTGGCGTCGGTGGCGCAGCTCGCCACGGCGCTTGAAATAGCCAGAACGGCGCAGGTTGACCTGGCCATCCTGGACGTCAACCTGGCCGGTGAGCGTATCTTCCCGGTTGCTGAAATTCTCCGCGAGCGCGGTATTCCATTCTTATTCAGCACGGGATACGGCGCCAGTGGCCTGCCCGGCGAGTTTGCCCAGTACCCAGTCTTGCGCAAACCGTTTTCGCAGAACGACTTGCAGCAAAAAGTCGCACTTGCGCTGAGGCACTGACCTCCAGCCCCGCAGGTCTGTTTCCGGACCTGGAGAATCCCCCGCAGCCCGCTCTGGAAGCCGCCATTTCATTTTATGAAATGGTGGATTGCAGTTTGTGCGTATTCCTGCGAAGTCGCTTTGGGAAGAAGATGGCCCCACCTGCACTACACGTCTATGCAAGAGACGTCGCGCAGCTTCCCTAATCGTAGCGCACTGGCCCAGGCTGCAATGCGGCGGGCGCGAGGAGTAGCAGATGAACGAAGCCTCGAAACCACCATCCTCGCCCTGGCATGAAGGTGAGCTGACATTGCAGGGCTCTGTCGGCGCGGTCGACATGATGGCCAGTGTTGGCCAGCGGCAATTGGCCCGCACCTGGATGCCGGATCAACACCGTGAGTTCTACGCCCAACTGCCTTTCGTGGTCTTGGGAACTGTGGATCGGCAGGGCGACGTGTGGGCGACCCTGCGTACCGGGCAGCCGGGCTTCATGCATTCGCCCGAGCCGCAAACCTTGCACATCGATCTCAAGCCGCAGCCCGACGACCCGGCCCAGGAGGGCATGGGCGAGGGGGATGCCATCGGCATGTTGGGGATCGAGTTGCACACCCGGCGTCGTAATCGCATGAACGGCAATGTGCGTCGTCAATTGGAGGACGGCCTGGAGATTTCAGTCAGTCAGGCCTATGGCAATTGCCCGCGTTATATCAACCTGCGCCAATACGCCTTTGTTGAAGAGCAGGTAGCCGCGCCACGGGAGTTGGCCCCGACGGACCCGCTGATACGGCGCCTGGTCGCGGCCGCCGACTCGTTTTATATCGCCACCTATGTGGTCCGTGACGGTGAGCGCCAGGTCGATGCGTCCCATCGCGGCGGCAAGCCGGGTTTTGTGCGCATGGACGAGGACGGGACGCTGACCGTTCCTGACTTTTCCGGAAACCTGTTCTTCAACACCCTGGGTAACATTTTGCTGAACCCGCGTGCAGGGCTGGTGTTCATCGATTTTCAAACCGGCGACCTCTTGCAGATGAGCGGTTCGGCGCAAGTGTTGCTGGACGACCCGCAAATCAACGCGTTCCAGGGCGCCGAGCGGCTGATGCGCTTCACGCCGCAGCGTATTGTCTATCGCCCGGCGGCGATTCCCTTGCGCTGGAAAGACCAGGCCGAAGGGGACTCGCCCAATTCATTGATGACCGGCAGTTGGGAGCAAGCCGCCGAGCGCTTGCAGGCCGAAGCCTTGCGCAGCCATTGGCGGCCACTGCGGGTGGAGCGCGTGGTGGATGAAAGCCACAATATTCGCTCTTTTTACCTGCAAGCGGCTGACGGCGCTGGTTTGCCTCGCTTTGAAGCCGGCCAGCACCTGCCTGTGCGGGTCTTGCTGGATGGGCAACAGGCTGCGTCGATTCGAACCTATAGCGTCTCCAGTGCGCCGTCGGATGACTTCCTGCGCATCAGCGTCAAGCGCGACGGTTCGGTGTCTTCGCACCTGCATGAGCAGATTCAGGTGGCCCACGAGATTGACGCGCGAGCGCCCCAGGGGCATTTCACTGTCCAGCCCACCGAGCGGCGTCCGTTGGTACTCCTCGCCGCGGGCGTCGGCATCACGCCGCTGTTGTCGATGTTGCGCGAGGTGGTTTACCAAGGGCAACGCATCAGCCGCATGCGCCCGGTCTGGGTGGTGCAAAGCGCGCGTACGGTAGCCGACCTGGCGTTTCGTGAGGAACTCGATGAACTGGCGGCCCGCGGCGGCGACAAGGTGCGGATACTGCGGATGGTCAGCCAACCGCCCAGCGAGGCACCGGTAGGCGAAGGCTATGACGCGACGGGCAGGATCGACGTGGGGCTGCTCAAGCAACTGCTTCCACTCGACGACTACGACTACTACCTGTGTGGGCCGGGCAGTTTTACCCAGGCGCTGTATGACGGACTGCGTAAATTGCGCATTCCGGACGATCGTATCCACGCCGAGACCTTTGGCCCGTCGACGCTGGTCCGAGACGCCGAAGTCAGCGTCCCGGCGACGCCACAGACGCCGGCGGCGAGCGAGGCGGTGAAGGTATTGTTCGCCACCTCCGGCAAGGAAGCACGCTGGGAGCCCGGCAGCGGAACCCTGCTGGAACTGGCCGAGGCGCGCGGCCTGAGTCCGGAGTTCAGTTGCCGCGGCGGCTCCTGCGGCACCTGCAAAACCCACTTGAAGCGCGGCCAGGTGCATTACCTCAATAGCCCGGCGGAGCCTTTGGCCGACGATGAGGTGCTGATCTGTTGCGCGGTGCCGGCAGAGGGCAGTGAGACGTTGGTGCTGGAGGTTTGAGAGAGGGGCAGGCGAAGCCGGCCGCTGACTATTTCAAATAGTGAAATGCTGGATTGTAAAAGCTGGTGATTCCGCTGTTTGGGATAGGAGGGGAGGATAGCGCCATCGACGCGATTCCCGCCTCGAGCCTCAAAAAACAACATGGAGTACGTCATGTCTCAGAAAGCGATCAAGCTTTATCGCCATCCGTTGTCCGGTCACGCCCATCGCGTCGAATTGATGCTCTCGCTGCTCGGCCTGCCGACCGAACTGATCTCCGTGGACCTGATGAAGGGCGAGCACAAGACCCCGGAGTTCCTGGCCCTCAACCGTTTTGGCCAGGTCCCGGTGATCGATGACAACGGCACCGTCCTGGCTGACTCCAATGCCATCCTGGTTTACCTGGCGACAAAGTATGGCGATGGCCAATGGTTGCCGGGCGATCCACTCGCACAAGCCAGGGTCCAGCGCTGGCTTTCAGTGGCTGCCGGCCAGATCAATTCGGGACCCGCCAACGCGCGATTGATCACCGTGTTTGGTGCAAGCTATAACGCCGAGGACGCCATCGCCCGGTCCCATGCCCTGCTCAAGGTCATGGAGAGCGAGCTGGAACAAAGTCCGTTCCTGGCGGGTGATAAGCCCACCATCGCCGACGTTGCTGCGTACACCTACGTGTCGCATGCGCCGGAGGGCAATGTCGCGTTGACTGATTATCCGCATGTTCGGGCGTGGCTGGGCAGCATCGAAGCGTTGCCGAATTTCGTGGGTATGCAGCGCACGGCCAAGGGCTTGCAACACGCTTGACTCAAACTGCCGGGACTTGCCGTGAGCCATCACGGCAAGCGCCTGCGCCGTACGGTAGACGCCCCAGCAAGATGGATCTCCTATGGATCGCTTTCAGGAAATGCAGGTTTTTATGGCGGTTGCCGAGGAGGAAGGATTTGCCGCGGCAGCCCGGCGCTTGAATGTTTCACCCCCGAGCGTGACGCGTGCCATCGCGGCGATGGAAGAAAGGATCGGCACTCAGCTACTGTCCAGGACGACCCGCAATGTGCACATGACCGAAGCGGGGCAACGCTACCTGGAAGATTGTCGACGGATTCTCAGCGAGCTCGAGGAGGCGGAGGAAGCAGCTGCCGGCAGCTACTTGATACCGTGCGGATACCTGACCGTCACAGCACCGGTCCTGTTCGGCGAACTGTACGTTGCGCCACTGCTACCGGATTATCTCGATCAATTTCCCTCGGTGCATCTCAATGCCTTGTTGGTCGACCGAGTGGTGAACATGGCTGACGAAGGGATCGATGTAGCGATACGCATCGGCCATTTGCACGAAAACGCTCAGCACGCGATCAAGGTCGGGGAGGTGCGTCAGGTGATATGCGCCGCGCCCGCGTATTTCGAGCGGCATGCAAGGCCACGACACCCTGCCGAGTTGAGTAAGGCCAAGATCGTGATGTCTTCGGCCAGCCACTTGCTGAGCGATTGGCAGTTCATCGATGACGGCAAGCCGCTGAGTTTGCGGTTTGATCCACGCCTGGTGGTCACCGCCAATCAGGCGGCGATCAATATTGCCTGCCTGGGTTGGGGTGTCACGCGGGTATTGTCCTATCAAGTGGCCAGGCACGTTGCTGACGGAGCGCTGGAAGTGGTGCTCGAGGATTTCGAGCTGCCGGCGTTGCCGATTCATGTGGTGTACCAGAAGAACAATCGGGTGCCTGCGAAGGTACGTACCTTCGTCGATTTCCTCGCCGATCGGCTCGGGGGCGACGCGACCCTCAGATCGCTCGCCAAAGGGAGCGGCTAATGGGGCGTTACCATGAAATGCGAATGTTCCACGCGCTTTCGCAAAGTCCGAGTCTCGCATCGGCTGCCCATCGCCTTAATGTATCCGGTCCGACCGTTGCGCGTGCCATTGATCGGTTGGAGGCTCGGCTCGGTGTGCAGTTACTGTCGCGAAGCACTCGCGGGGTCGCACTGACTGAGGCGGGAGCGGCTTTCATGGCCGATTGTTCGCGTATCCTCTGCGGGGTCGATGAGGCCGAAGCCTGCGCCAAGGGCCTGCATGTCCAAGCGCAAGGCGGTCTGACGGTACTGTTGCCGTTGCTCTTCAGCCGCTATGTCATGGCACCGCTGCTGGCCGATTACATGGACCTGTATCCCGAGATCAGGGTGTTCGCGCAGTACCATGATCGTATTGCGAACATGAATGAGGAAGGGCTGGATGTGGCCGTGCTGGTGGGGCATTTGCCCAGCTCTGCATTGATCTCACGACCTGTTGGCGATGTTCGCTCGATCGTTTGCGCCAGCCCTGCGTATCTGGCCACTCATGGTGAACCTGTCGTGCCGCAGGATTTGCGAAGTCATCGGCTGATTGCCGCGCAAGCCAACCAGGACCGGGTCCAGTGGTCTTTTCAAACCCAGGGCGAGCCCAGTAGCATCAAGATGCGCACGCGGCTCAGTTGCGCGACCTTACAGTCGGCCATCGATGCCGCGGCGCATGGGGCAGGGTTGACACGTAGTGTGAGCTACCCGTTGTACGACTATTTGAGCAGCGGACGATTGTGCAGGGTCTTGCAGCGTTATGAACCGCCCTCGACGCCAGTCCAAGTGGTTTACCGTGAACGACGTAAGGCTTCGATGCGCGTGCGCAGTTTCGTCGATTACATTGTTGACCGGCTACGCGAGCACCCGGCCTTGGGGCCTGACGTTTACTGATGTGCCCAGCCACTTTCAAATTTCACGCCGCATTCTTCCGGGGGGCTGGCCATAGATATCCTTGAATTTCTTGCTGAACGCCGCCTGGGATTGGTAACCCACCTGCACTGCGATGTCGCTCAAGCCTAGATGTGAATGGTTCAGCAGACCGAACGCCAGCTCCATGCGTACCTGCGTCAACAATGCCCACGGCGATACACCAGCCACCCGAACGAATGCTCGCATGAAGGATGCGCGGGACATGCTCGCCGTCTCGGCCAGGCTTTGAATCGTCCACTCGTGCGCAGGGTCCGCCAGCATCGCCTGCCAGGCGCGGCCCAAACGTTTATCGCCCAGCAGGGCCAATGAGCCACTGTCCTGGCCATGGTTGGCCAGGTGCGCGCGCAGAATCAGAGTGAAGAGCGCCTGGGAAAGCGCGTCGAGCAAAAACCGAGCACCGACCTTATCCCCGTCCGCTTCCCCTCGAATGACCTTGACCAATGCCGGTAGCGGCCCATTGGCCGGCAAGGCGCCGCTGGGAATCACCAGGTATTCGGGCAGAGACGCAAACAGCAGGGACGCGCGGTTGAAATGAAAGCCACCACAGAGCATGTCCAGCTCCGGGCTGGCGCCGCCAATGCGATGTATCGGCAACGTGCTCCCCGGGACGACGTCTGGGGTAGTTGGCGCGACCGTTTTTCCAGGGCTATGCATCAAGTGCCGGGCACCACGAGGCAGCAGCAGAATATCGCCTGCACGCATGGGCAAGCGCTGCCCGTCGGGGAACTCCACCCGGCATTCCCCCGCCAACACGATGTGATAGGGCGCGGTGCCCAGCGCTTGCTGCTCATGCTCCACAGCCCAATCGCCCTGGAACTGGCAACGCAGATCCAGGCTGCCGCGCACGCTGGCCAGACTGATGAGTTTATCGACCGCATTCATTTGAGCGTTTCGCAAAAAAAACTGAGTGGATTGAACAAACCCGAGCTACGTCAGGGTGAAAAACTGAGTGCGTCGAAACAGTACACCCAACCCACTCAGGAGTTAATGCCATGTTCAATAACTGGTCCGAATTATTGCCCACTATTCAGAAAGCCTTCGGTGCACTGGGCAAGAGCAACCCGAAAATGGTCAAGGCCTACATGGCCCTTGGTGAAGCCGCCAGCGAAAACAACGTGCTCGACGCGAAGACGCGCGAGTTGATCTCGATCGCCATCGCCGTCACCACCCGCTGCGACGGTTGCATCGCCGCGCACACAGATTCGGCTATCAAGGCCGGTGCCAGCCGCGAGGAAGTGGCCGCAGCCCTGGCCACCGCGATCTCGCTGAATGCGGGGGCAGCGTACATCTACTCGCTGCGTTCGCTTGAAGCCTATGACGCATTGAAAAGACCGGCGTGATTGCACGCCTCATCTGGCCCCAGGCGCCGCAAGGTGCCGGGGTTTTTTTCAAGCCATTGTTTCATGCCATGCAATTGAGTCATGTCAGCCCTGGTCCTTCTCCGGAACCCATTTGCCAGTGAAACTGATCCCAGAAACGATTGAGCCGCTGCGGCTATGGCAGCGTTCTTCATTCACCAGGAGACTCCAATGATCGACACCCCTCAGTCCTGCGCCGAGAGCCTTTGGCCAGAGACTCCAAGCATGACCCACCGCGAGTTCGAAAGCGGTTTTCTACTGCCTCAGTTGATGGGCGCATTAGCCGGCGAGTCTGCGGGTCTTGACCTACGGGGCGGATGCCGGACAAAGAGCACTTCATTGCGGCAGATAAGTGTCTGGCTGATGCAGAACTTGCGGCTTGCGGCGCGTCCATGGTGAGTTGAACAAACCGAGCGCTATACGCGTTTGGCTACGGTCATGACGACGTCGCTACGTCATTTGGGATGGACTTATCTGGCGATGGACCGGTCGTTATTGTCCGGCCCAGAGGGACTGTAGATACTTGAAATTCCATTTTTCGTAGGCTTCACGACTGATGATTCGATCGGCACATTTTTTATCGCTCAAGTCGATAATCTCGTGGGGGATCGAAGCTTTTTTTTGCGTGGAAAAAAACACCTTCACTTTAGGCTTCAGCAGTGAGGCATCGCTCTGTTCCATGACGACGGCGAGACGTCCGCTTTCCAGCCGAACCAGCGAGCCTATGGGGAATATGCCCATATATTTCACGAAAGCCTGAAATATGACTGGGTCAAAATGTCCCTCCCATGAGGCCATCTTGTGCATTGCGTCTGCCGGCCCCCAGCCTCTCTTGTAGGGGCGATCAGATGTGACGGCATCATATACGTCGCAGATGGCGGCCATTCGTCCAAACAAACTGATCTGTTCACCGACCAGTTTGTGGGGGGAACCCGTGCCATCAAGTTTTTCGTGATGATGCAAACACACATCGAGCACCGAGGCGCTGATTTGCCGATTGTTTAACAGGATCTGCTCCCCGAGTTCAGGGTGTTGGTAGATGGTGAGAAATTCCTCGCGGGTCAGTTTTCCGGGTTTGTCGAGTATCTTTTGCGGGATGGCCATCTTCCCGATGTCATGCAGCAAACCGGCAAGACCGGCCTCCTGCACGTTGGGCTCGGAGAGGTTCAACTGGCGGGCCAAGCCGATCATGAGCCCACTGACGGCAACGGAGTGCATATAGGTGTATTCGTTTATGCTTTTAAGGCGTGCCAGGCTGATAAGGGCATGTGGATTTCGCGTGATGGAGTGAGTAATCGTCGATATCAATTGACTGACGCCGTGCAGCTCGATCGATGCGCCCATCCGTGCCTGATTGAACATCTTCATCACGGCTGTTTTCGACCGCTCACAGAGCCTTAGCGCAATTTGGGCTTCCTCTTCGACGGATACGCTCGCCGTCGTATTGGCTCGGCTTTCGGCTTTCGGCTATCGCGGCCAATACCGAACGCGCGTAGCAGTCAGCCTGGGCAGCTGTAGTCGCCGGCACATCGCCGACAATATCCAACCCTTTTTCTGTCTCGATCCAGACCTCGTGAATCGCTGACTCCAAGATCCGCGCCAGATCATGGGTGTTGTTGAGCAGGAAGCGTTCTCTCCAGAATGGATGATCGGTCCAGGCTCCACAGAATTCCGTAATGTACATACCCAGGCGCAGGTCAGTGACCGCAATGCGTTTCAACATAGCGCTATACCTCAGGCTCCATGCTGCCGATCAGGTTTATAGACCTGTTTGAAAACCCAGCGCTGCAGCCCAACGCTGAGACCTTGGCCGTCCGTGGCTACGTTGTTTATAGCATCAAACTTGAAAGTGCCCGACTTGTTGCTGCAGTGTCCCGCCCAGGCGAGCCAGCTCAACGCTGGAGGCTGCGGTCTGTTCGGTCGATGTGGCCGATTCATCGGCAATCGCTCTCACTCGCGTGATGCTCCGGCTGATTTCTTCGGCCACCGCGCTTTGCTCTTCGGTGGCGGTAGCTATCTGCTGCATCATCTGCTGGATCGCTGCGATCATGCGGGAGATGTCCATGACGGCGGCCCCCGTATCATCCACACCTGCAACGGTACGTTCGGTCAGATCACTGCAAAGCTGCATACTTCCTGCGGCTTCTTCCGCGATGTGTTGCAGCCCTCCTATGAGTGACTGGATCTGCACCGTTGCCTCCTGGGTGCGGCGTGCCAGCAGGCGAACTTCATCAGCCACCACGGCGAAGCCACGGCCCGCCTCGCCGGCGCGAGCGGCTTCAATGGCCGCATTTAATGCCAGCAGGTTGGTCTGGTCTGCTACCGACTTGATGACATCCAGCACGCCACCGATTTGCTCGGTCTCGAGCTTCAGGCGGGTCATGGCGTCATTTGACCCTGCGACTTCCTTGGCCAGATGCTTGATTTGGCTGATAGCCTGACGGGCCTTTGCCTCGCCGGCCTGGGCCTGTTGATCCGCAGACAGCGCGGCGCTGGCCACTTGCTCCGAATTTCGAGCCACCTCCTGCACTGTTGCGGCCATTTCGTGTACAGCGGTTGCCACCTGGTCGACTTCCTGTTTTTGAATCACGACACCATGGCTGGCCTGCTCAGTGGCGCTGGATAATTCAGCTGCCGCTCCCGATATGGTTTCAGCTGAGGTACGCACTTGGCCGATGAGTGCGCCAAGGCCCAGCTGCATCTCGCCCAGAGAGGCCATGACGCTGCCTGTAGGGGCGAGTTTTGCGCCTGGCAGGCTGCGCATATCACCGGAGGCTACGCGCCGGGCCGCTGCCGAAAGCTCAAGCGGCTCGGCACCTAAGGTTCTCAGCAGGCTTCTGACGATGGCAATGCCGAGCCCAAGGGCGAGCAACAATGCGCCTATGCAGACGGCGATCATCAGGTTGCGTTGGCTCTCGTACTCCTTGTGACCGCTGGTGACGGCCTCATTGGCGGCGTCTCTACTGTGCTGCATATACGCTTGGCCTGCGGCCAGGAGTTGTCGGAGCAAGGGGATGCAATCTCGGTTGATGCGCAAAATGGCTTCTTCGCGCTGGTTTCCTGCTGCGCGCTCGACAATCTCCAGTGCGACCGGACCGTAGAGGCCTTCAATGCGATCGATATCCGCCAGTAACTTTTTCTCTGCTTGCGACTGAGTGCCGGTCACCGTATCGAGCGCGTTTTTCAGGTCTTCAAGGCGTGCCTTGACGTCTCGGTGCGCTTCCAGGACTGCGGCATGTTCCAGCTTCAGATCAGCCTCGGAAGACACCAGCACCATGTTCCGCGCCGCTACGGCACGCCGTTGTGCAGCGATGAGTAGTTCGGCTGCCAATCCTTCGCGGGTGTTCACACCTGAGACGTACATCGAAAAAGCCTTGTTGGACTTGGCCAGCTCAACCATTGCGAACGTGGAAACCAGCAGCACGACGATTGTCAGGGCGGCGAAGCTCATGCCGAGCTTCATTTTTACGGATAGATTCATGGCAGATCACTCGAAGAGGGGGCAACGCCCGGGTGGGGCGTGAGCTCAGGTGGTGGCGCAGAGCCATCACTTAATATTGTACAAGTGTAGTGAGTTTGTACAGGTATTGTGTAAATTCGAATGATCTTTGACAGGTAGCCAAGACCGTATCGATCGCTTGCGGCGGTTCGACGGACGCACACGGCGACGTTGATGGTTGAAAGGAAATGTAACGACCAACACCGAAGGAAATGCTTCCAGCGGTCCGGTAACGAAGGGGTAGGGGAGAAGCGAAGTGGTTCAGGAAGGCATTAAGCGATGAACCTGTCGGCGGAGCAGACGTCCGCCCTAGGGGTCAGCCGGTCATTGATCAAGCGCTAAAAGCCAGGTATTGACCACCCGCCGATCCAGCTCCTCCCAATCCGCCATGCCCAATACCCGCGTGGTGTTCAGCCCACGCAAATAACCGCGCAACTGGTTGGCTGTGGCCCGCGCCAGTTCCGGGTCGGGGGCGTTCTCGCTTAACAGCACGGTTTCGTACTGGACCAGGTACTCGGCCACGCGGTCACGAAAGTCGGGCAAGACAGCATCGCGGATCAGATCAAACGTTCTCAAGGAAAAGTCCTCATCATTTTTTTAGTGGTGATCTTAGTGTGTATCTGTCTTCACGGCGCGTAACTATCGCTAGAGGTGATAGTGACCATTACGCAACGTAAGTTCTGCTTTGTCGGCGATCGGTGGAAAATTACCTCCATCGAACACGCCGCCCCAGACATCTGGGCGCTTGATGACCGAACCCTTTGTTTTCAGGATAGATCGATGCGCTCTTTATTTGTGCTTCTCATGACGTTTGCCTCGCTGTCGCTCGCCGGTTGCGCCTCCGTGCCGAACGACCCGACCCTGACCTTGCAGACCAGCAAGACGCCGGCCCAATACGCCGAATGTGTCGTGCCGAAATTGCAGGGCAGCGCATTGAACCCAATGGTCTCGCAGACCCAGCGCAGCTACCGGATCGTGGTGCCGAGCAAAGTCTCGGCGGACAACGTGCTGGAAGCGTACAAGTCCGGCAACGGTGGCAAGGTCTTCATCTATGAGCGGCATCTGCTGGCTTCGAACCTGCTGCCTTCGAGTTTTGGCCGCGCCGCACAGGATTGCATCTGACTGCGGCCCGTAAACATTTTTATCGCGCTCCTTTGGTTGGCCGCAACCAACCAATTCCTTGCCCCGCACCGTATTCGGTTGCGGGGCTTTTTTTTGAATCAGATTCGCGAATCGTCTGCCCGGATGAATTCGATGAGCGCTTTCAAGGCCGATGGCACATGGCGTCGGCTGGAGTAATACACAAAGAAGCGGCTCGGTGGTGCTTTGTAGTCCTGGAGTATTTCTCTGAGGTACCCGCAGCGGATGTCGTCGCGCGCCAATGCCTCGTAGACGTAGGCAATGCCTGCGCCATCTTTCGCAGCCTGGATCATCAGCCCATCGTCTTCCAGGATGAGCGGGCCGGTGACGGATAAGCGTATCGGCTGACCGTCGGCCTGATACTCCCAGGCGTACAGTTTGCCGCTGGGAAAACGCCTGGCAATGCATGCATGATCGAGCAGGTCGCGGGGTGCTTGTGCAACCCCCTTTGCGGCTAGATACGTCGGCGCGGCAACGGTGACGAACGACTGAGGTGCGCCGACCGGTATTGCGATCATGTCGCCGGCCAGGCTTTCTCCAAAGCGGACCCCCGCGTCAAACCCGTCGTTGACGATATCGGTCAAGCCGTCATCGGTGATCAGCTCCAGCTGAATGCGTGGGTACCTGGCCACGAAGGGCGCGAGCACTTGCGCAAATACAATGCGAGCCGCCGGACGTGCCACGTTGAGGCGCAGTTTGCCGGCGGGCACTTCCTGCATCGAGGTCAATTGCACCAAGGCATCGGCAACCTGGTGCAGGGTCGGGGCCAGCGTTGCCAATAGCTGCTGGCCGGCCTCGGTCGGGGTCACGCTACGCGTGGTCCGGTTCAACAGCCTGACGCCCAGGCGTGCTTCCAGCGCGCGCATCGCGTGACTCAACGCCGAAGCTGAGACGCCACGTTCGTCGGCGGCCTTGCGAAAGCTGCGATGGCGGGCGACGGCGGCAAAGGCATCGAGTTCCGCGAGGTCAGGGTGCTTACTCATGAGTTTAGTTCAGTAGTTCAAATAAGATTACCTATCTTATCTTCATCAGATCGCTCCCGGATACTTCTCCCATCACTTGTGGAGAGGTCGTTATGCAAAAGAATCGTCTTGGCTCATCGCAGTTCCTGATTTCGCCGATTGGCCTGGGAACGTGGGCAATCGCTGGTACCGGTTGGGAATACAGTTGGGGCGCGCAGGATGACAAGGACAGCCTGGACGCACTGGAATATGCCATCGAACGTGGGGTCAACTGGATCGATACCGCTGCGGTTTATGGCTTGGGCCATGCGGAGCGATTAGTCGGGCAATTGTTGCGTCGGGTGCCGGCTTCGCGGCGTCCTTTGGTGTTTACCAAAGGCAGCCTGGTCTGGGACCCGGTCACGAAGGCGATTGCACACTCGCTGGCGCCCCAGTCGTTGCTTGCCGAAGTCGATGCGAGTTTGCGTCGGCTTCAAGTCGAGGCTATCGATCTGTATCAGATCCACTGGCCCGCTTTTCCGGCCGACGCCAGCAGCGAAGGTATTGAAATGGCGCTTTCGGCTTTGGCAACGGCCCGCGACCAGGGAAAAATTCGTGCGATCGGTGTGTCGAATTTCGACGTCGCTCAACTCAAGCGGGCCCAGGCGGTGACCGAGATCGTTTCACTCCAGCCGCCGTACTCCGCGTTGATGCGCGATATCGAGAAGGACGTCTTGCCATTCTGCGAGCAGGCCGGAATGGGTGTCCTGGCCTATTCCACGCTTCAATCGGGGCTGCTTTCCGGCAGCATGACCCGCGAGCGCATCTCGCAACTGCCCGAAGACGATTGGCGCAAAGCCCGGAGTGCCGACTTCCAGGAGCCCCGTTTGAGCGCCAACCTGGCATTGGTGGAGGTCATGGCACGCATTGGTGAACGGCATGGGGTAGGCGCTGCGGCAGTCGCCATCGCCTGGGTACTTCGCCAGCCGGCAGTGACCGGTGCCATCGTCGGTGCCCGCCATCCCGCCCAAGTGGACGGGCTGATTGCAGGTGCGCAGTGGCGCCTCAGTGCTGCGGAAATCGAGGAGATTCGACCGTTCCTGCCGGCGGGCATGGGAACCAATGTCCCTGGCGCCGCCTGAGCGATTTGATCGAGGTCAACGCCCCTGAGCGGACACTTGCCCACGTCAACTCAGGGACGAAAGCTGCTTGCTCCGTTATTGCAGCGGAACATACACATCGGTCTGCCACTGGTCCTGCGGTGTCTCGGGATAGACGCTCAGGTAATGGAAAAACAGCGGCTGGTCACGCAGCTCTTCTCCACTGGCAGGTAGCCAATCGCGGTAGATCGGATAGATCGTCTCGCCGATGTGGTCCGGTGACCCCACGTGGCGCACCACGGCGCAGCGCCCGCCAGCAATGACCATCTCGCGCACGCCGAACGTATTCGGCGCCACTGCCTCGTGGATCTCGCCACAGATGGCGAAGCGGAAGGCGTGTGGCGGTGTGGTATCGGGGTTGCCATAGGGAATGCCAAAGGTGCGGCTCGATGCCACCGGCGACTGTCCGCTCTGCATACGCCACTTGATGAACTTGCCCACGCTCTCTTTGACGAGCCCGGTCGGCCCGCAGTGCTCCAGCGTTGCTACCCTGACTTCGGGGAAGTCGACGATTTGTACTTGCATGGTGATAGTCCTGGAAAAATGGGGGATTGCGAACACCGCATTCCAGACCTGCCAGTTCGGTTCCTTTCTGAACGCACTCGGCGTCATGCCGAACGCGCGCCTGAATGCCCTGCAAAATGCCTCGGGACTTTCAAAACCGGCACCGAATGCGGCGTCCAGTATCGAGTGATCAGCGAGGGCGGCCAGGCGATGCGCCGCGCGTCGTAGCCGCATCAGTTGCACATAACGCGAAACCGGTACGCCGACGAACCCGGTAAATTGTCGGTGGAAGTGAAACGCCGAAAAGTTCGCCACTTGGCTCAACGTCTTCACCGACAAATCACCTTCGAGATGGGCATCGATATAGGCGAGTACGGCGTTGAAGCGTTTTGTGTAAGCGCAGTGGGTCGGCATGTCAGACACTGGAAAAGGCTCTTGGAAGTGGGGTCGGCAATAGAATCGACTATAGCGGCATGCACGCGCCTAGCCGCGCTTGCTCAAGGCTGGTTCTGTTTGGACAGTTTGCCAACAGGCACTTGCCGAACAAACGATCAAGAACGCCATTGTCCTTATTTTGTCATCTGTTTTTCCGTTGTAGCCATCTTTGGGTTCCAAATTCTTTTCCAGGCGCTAACATCCGCGCAGACCTCCCGACACCTCGGACTTCACTTCATGAAATTGCGCCTGCTTACAGCCAGTTTGTTTCTCGCCTCTACCCTGACTCACGCCGCCGAACCAGAACCCATTCCCAAAGCCTTGGAGGAACAGGTCGGTCACCTGGTGACACTTATCAAAGACAGCTATGCCACCGGTTACCCAGAAGCGACCCTGGTACAGACCCTGGATACCGGCGAGGAAAGCCAGATAACGCTTGCGGTATTCACCATCGAGGGCTTCGGTATGGGCAACAATTACAGCCAATACCTGGCGGCCTTTACGCCTGAAGAGAGCGAAGAAGGTGTGCAGCGTTTCAGTCTGCTGGACGTAATGCGTATTGGCGGGGACAGCTGGCGTGCGATCGACAAGCTGGAGGCCAGGCTGGTCAGCGATCCGGCGGGTGAGCAGACCCTGATCGACATTCCCGTGATGGAGAATACCGACGACGATGCGCCGAATTTCCCAAGCAAAGCCGCTGTCATTCACCTGTCTTTGGAGGGCTCACATTCACTCCGGTTGGTGGAGGTGAAGTAGGGCGGTAGCGACCGCATCCGTTATCACGGGTCGAACGGGTAGGCATTGATAGGCGTGCCAGAGTGACGGCCAGCGGTTTGAAAAATGTTTGCCTGGCTTGAATGGCAGAAAGCTGCCTGCTTGGCTACCATTTTTCAAACCGCACACGCCTGGATGACGATGGGTTTTTGCCTGTTTGGGCGTTCTTCAGCTGTTAATCCCCAACGGTCATGGCCTTACAAGGAGCGTAAGCATGAATCAAGACTGGCCGGCCCTGGGTTTAAACAACGTAGGGCATTCCTTTGGAACCAAGTTTGCCCCCAGCAGCAACCCTTTTCTTCAAAAGGCGCTGAAAGACCAGAAAAAAAGCGGCAACTGTTTTGCCTATTCAATGCTCTGGTGCCGTCAATGCATAAAATTGAACCGCAAGCTCCAGAGTAAGAATGAGTTAATCACGCACACGCAACTCATGGTCGCGGCGCAAGCGATGCAATCGCAGCAGGTTCGCCAGAACAAAAAGGGTGCCTACGGGGCCGAAGGGATGTTGGGCGAGGCCTATTACCAAGCGATGGCCGCCGCATTCTGCGTTTCTGCCGCCGAGGTCGGCAAAGATGCCGGGCCTCTTTTGAGCGACCACAATGGCTGGCTTGAATTGGTCACCAAGTCAGAAGGGCATTATGTCATTGCCTTCATTTTCTCCGGTGGAGGCGCGCACGCCGTCGCTGCGTTGAATAAGGGACGGGACCTGGTGTTTTTTGATCCCAATTATGGTCAGTACTCCGTCGATAACTATGCTCCGTGGGAGATGTCGCAGTATCACGCTGATGTTAAGAAAGGTTGCGATACCTACGGTCTTATCAGCAACTGGATCGCGGTCAGAGTGACCTGAGGCAGCCTCATCAAGGCGTCGCCAGGGACCGTTCAGGAATGCCCGATCACCAACGTAGCGCGCGTTCCCGTCGGTAGGCGATTTTCCAATTTGATTTGCCCTCCCAACCGATCGGCAATGGCTTTCACGATGGCCAGGCCCAATCCGGCGCCTTGGTCATTTCCGCGGCTGTAGAAGCGCTCGAGCAGCCGATTGGACTCGGACTCATCGATACCTGGGCCTTCGTCTTCGACGGATAATTCATAATGATTGCCGTTTTTGGCCAGGCGCACCGTAATCTGCCCTTGGGCGGGGGAGAAGTTGGCCGCGTTGGTGACCAGGTTGTTCAAGGCAATGTGAATGTCGGCCGGGTCTACCCTGACCGGTTCGATGTCATCGCTGACATCGAACCCCAGTTCAAGCCCCTTGCTCAGCAGCCAGGGGGTCAGTTGAACCAGGCTTTCCCGGACGGTGGCGGCCAGATCGATGAGCGGAACGATGCGTGTCCCGGTCTTCGGTTCGATCCGAGCCATCGTCAGCAGTTGATTGACCAGCCGACTGGCACGGTCGACGCCGGCGATCAAATGTTCCAGCGATTCCCGGCGTTCATGTTCGTTGCCGGCTTCCAGCAAGTTCTGCGCATGTACCCGTAGCACGGCCAGGGGGGTGCGCAGTTCGTGGGCGGCATCGGCGATGAAGCGTCGCTCGCGTTCGAGCACGTCCTGGATCTGCGCAAGCATGCGGTTGAGCGCGGCCTGCATCGGTTCCAGTTCGCTGGGCAGGGGTGTCAGTTGCAGCGGCTCCAGCGAGCCGCTGTGGCGCGCGCGCAGGGTGGCCGCCATGTCGGCCAATGGCTTGAGGCCCCAGCCGATGGCCAGCCAGACCATCGCCGCCAGGATCAGGCTACCCAGTATGTTCGGCCACAGGGTATGGCGCACGATGCGATCGACCAGGTCCGCCCGTACGTCATCCCGTTCACCGACCCAGATATTCAGGCCGTTCTGTTTGTCCTTGAGAACAAAGGCTCGCCAGTGACGGTTGTTCAAGTCCACCACGTCACTGAAACCCGGCTCCACCGGTGGCGCGCGGAAGGAGGGGGCGCTGGCGGTGTGTACCAATACCTCGCCTTGGGCGTTCCACACCTGGAAGGCGATTTTGCTTTCGTAAGGATGACCGTCGTTGCGCGGCGCCGCCTCGCTCAACGCCGTGTTGAACGCCCGATACAGGTCGGCATGGGCCTGGCTCGCCAGCGGCATGTGCATCACGCCTTGGAGCAGACGGGCATTTTGGGCCAGTTGCGCGTCGTAGACCTCGGCGATTTCGTGATTGCTGTCATGCAGGTTGAGCACGCTGATCACTGCCAGCCCGGCCAGCATCAGGCCGATGATCAGGGTCAGCGTGCGGCGGCGGATCGATGTCATCGATGCTCCTCCACCAGATACCCCACGCCGCGAACGGTGCGGATCAGGTCGGTGGAGAACTTCTTGCGCAGGTGATGGATATGCACCTCGAGGGTGTTGCTTTCGGCTTCTTCGCTCCAGCCATACAGCAGTTGCATGAGGTGATCGCGGGTCATGACACGACCTGGCGGCGAGAGCAGCTCGTGCAGCAATTGATATTCCTTGGGTGTCAGCACCACGGGCTTACCGAGATAGCTGACTTGCTGGGTGCCGGGGTTGAGGCTGATGCCGGCATGTTCGATCAGCATTTGCGCGCGCCCGGCACTGCGCCGCAACAAAGCGCGCAGGCGGGCCTTGAGTTCGGCCAGGTCGAACGGCTTGACCAGGTAGTCGTCGGCACCGGCGTCCAGCCCGGCGATGCGATCTTCGGTCGCATCGCGGGCGGTGAGGATCAGCACCGGCAGGTTGGAGCCACTGGCGCGCAGGCGTTGCAGGACTTCGAGCCCATCCATGCGCGGCAGGCCGAGGTCGAGCACGGCCAGGTCAAAGGTTTCGCTGAGCAGCGCGTGCAAGGCGCTTTTGCCGTCCTTGAGCCAGTCGACGGTGTAGCCTTCGCGCCCCAGGGCTTGATGGATGCCTTCGCCCAGGGCCACGTCATCCTCGATCAGTAGTACACGCACACGGACTCCTGTCAGTTGAGTTTTTTGTTCACTTCAATCAATAGTGCCTGGATTTCCTTGCGGCGTCCGGCATCGGCCTGTTCACGTCCTGGGCGCGGCGCGGCGTTGAGGGCTTTTTGCAGGGCACCTTGGGCTTCAGCGTAGCGTTTCTGACGGTAAAGGTGATCGCCCCAGAAGTACAGGCTGTCGATACCGTCGGGGTTGAGTTGCAACGCTTGCTTGAGCAGTTGTTCGGCTTTGTCGGCATCACCGAAGCCGATCGGCCAGCCGGGGACCCGATCATACAGGGCCGCAAGGCTGGTGTAGGCCGAGCCTTGCAGGGCTTTTGGGTCGAGGGTCAGGGCTTTTTCCAGGTCGGTCCTGGCTTCCTTGACTTTGCCCAAGGCGCCGAGACCGCCCTGGGCGCCGGCCCAGCTGCTGGTGACGATGCCCGACCAGATCCAGGCTTCGGCCAGCTCCGGGCGTTCACGGGTGAATGTCGAGGCTTGCGTCGCCAATTGCTCGAACGCCGCCTCGCGTTGTTTTTCCGGCAGTTCATATTGAATGTGCGCCCAGCTTTGCTGGATGCCGACGAGGCGTTGCTGATCAGCAGTGTCCAGCGCCCAGGCGCTTTGGCCCATGGCGACGATCATCAGGCCGGCGAGAAGTTTTTTCATGGTTCCAGGTGCTCGTTTTCAGGTTTGTGACTCAGACGGCGGATCAGCGGCAATTGCTTGCGCAAGCCACGGTCCACCAGATTGGGTAACAGGCTGTTGAGGCGAACGAAGAAGCGCTCCGGCCAACCCAGGTAGAGATCGCGACGGTCGCCGGCGATAGCGTGTATGACCGCATTGGCCACCGCTTGCGGATCATCGACGTTGGCTTTGAGTGCATCGTTCAGCGCCTGGGCAGCCGGGCTGTTCATCGTGGTTCGAGTGGCTCGGGGCGCGACATAGAGGACGCCGACCCGGGTGTCCGCCAGTTCCCGGCGCAGGGCTTCGGAAAAACCGCGCAAGGCAAACTTGCTGGCGCAATAACTGGCATAGCCTGGGTAACCGATTGAGCCATAGGTTGAGCCAACGTTGACGACCATGGCGCTTTCAGCTTGCTTGAGCAGTGGCAGCAGCAGTTTGGTCAGGCAGATCGGCGCGCTGATATTCACCGCCAGCATCGCGTTGACGTCACTGTCGTCGAGCTGTTCGAGCATCGCGAAGTGGTTGATGCCGGCGGCGTTGATCAGCAGGTTGACGCCGTCGAGGGCTGTGGCGGCGGCCAGGATCTTGCGTCGGTCGCCGGGTAACGTCAGGTCGGCGGCCACCCAGCACAGGTTCTGCGGATAGCGTTCGAGCAAGGGCTGCAGCGACTCCTGATGCCGCGCCACCGCCAGCACCCGAGCCCCGGCGGTACACAGTGCACCGGCAATGGCCTGGCCGATGCCGCCACTGGCGCCGGTCAGGACCACACGGGCGTCACGCAGCTGCATGGTGAGCCTCCGTGTCCCGCGGCAAGTCACGGAACATGTCGGTGTAGAGTCGGTACACCACTTTTGAAGCGTGGATAACCGCTGCCTGGTCTGCTGGGTCATCGAGCTTGTTCATCAGGCCGCGGTAGGTCTGCATGTGCTCGATGTCGAGGGAACCGTGGGAGCTCAAGTAGCTGAAGGCGCTGGCCGGCAATGCCAAGTGTTCGCGGATGCTGTCCGCCGCGTGGGTGGCCAGGGCGATGCTGGTGCCTTCCAGCACATTGACCATGCCGAACAGCCCTACCGGGTTGCCTCGGGCGATCAGATCGTAGAGAAAACTGACCATCAGCTCGATCGGCAACGACGGTTGGCCATCGCGCACGGCATTGCGATCACCGCCGCAGGCGACGATATCGTCGAGGACCCATTGTTCGTGGCCGTATTCTTCATCGATGTACTCACACACCGCTTTGCGTAGCCATTCAAGGTGAGCGGGCAGACGCGCGCCGCAGGCCATCATCAGCGGCACGGTGTGGCGCACGTGGTAATAGGCCTGGACGAGAAACGCCCGGTAGCTCTGCAGGCTGACCTTGCCGTCGAGGGCATCACGGATGATCGGCAGGTTGAACAGTTCGTGGCGTTCCTCTTTTGTAGCTTCTTGCAGGACGTCGAAAAACATCATGATGCGGATTCCTCGCAATGGGTGGATGCAGTCAGTTGCGCGCTGTACAGCGCGACAATGGCGTCGCGGCGCGGGCGACCATTGGCGGTCAGCAGGCCGTTGGCGGCGGTGAACGGTTGGGCCAGGCGGGTCCAGAGATGTACCTGGGCATAGTCGGGCAAGGTTTCGTTGGCTTCGGCCACGGCGGCGGCCAGCTCGGCGTCGGTGCAGTCCGGGCGGTGAGGCCATAACAGTGCGTGATTGCGCGGCAGCGCTTCGCCGTAGACAAAGGCTTGGGCAATGTGTCGACGCTGGGTCAGTTCCGCCTCGACCCATTCCGGGTTGACGTTGCGCCCGTAACTGGTGACGAACTGGTGTTTTTTGCGACCTTTGAGGTAAAGAAAACCTTCCGCGTCGAACTCGCCAAGATCCCCGCTTGGCCACCACTCTTCGGCATAGGGTGGATCACCTAGATAGCCGAGCAGGCTCGACCCCTTGATCAGTACCTCGCCGTCTTCGGCCAGGCGTATCTGGATATGGGGCAGGGGCTTGCCGACACTGCCCGGACGCTGTGCATCGGGGCGGTTGAGGCACACCACCGAGGCGCATTCGGACAAACCATAACCTTCGTAGACCGCCAGGCCGACGCTTTGGGCACGCTGCAGCAGGCTCTCGGAGACTCGTGCCCCCCGACGGCGGCAAAGCGCAGTTTGTGCGGGGCGAATGCTTTCTGTTCGGCGGCGCCGACCAGTATCTGCAACAGCTGCGGCACCAGGATCAGGCTCTCGGGGGCGCGATTGGCCAGGCACGCGAGCAGGCGCGGGGTGTCGACGCCACTGGCACCGAGGATGCCGAGGGTTTTCTGACTCGGTACGCTCAGCGTGGCGCCGGCATACAGCGCCGCATAGCAGCCGAGGTTTTCCAACAGGATCGCCAGCGGCAACAGCGCCAAGTGATGCTGTGGGTCGGCGGGCTTGCTGGCGTGATCGAGCTCGCGCGCGACCCGCAGCAGGCTTTCGGCGCTCAGGCAGACGCCCTTGGGGGTACCTGTGGTGCCTGAAGTAAAGGTCAGCTTGGCGGTGCCGGCGGGCATCCGGTTCGGTCCGGTGAAGGTGCGGCACCAGAACTCGCCGTTTTTTTCATAGCCGGCGGCGAGCATTTGGGCTTCCAACTCCGGTTCGGCAACGACTCGCTCTGCCTGGCTTTGCTCCAGGCAGTGGGCGCGTTGGGCCGGGCTGAAGAAGGGTGGCAAGGTCACACAGGCCATGCCTTCGAACAGTGCCGCCAGGTCCCAGAGCATCGCTTCGACGCCGTTGTCCAGCGCCAGGGCGATCACCGATACCTGCTCATCGCGCAGGCGTTGCTGGCGATACACCACCTCGGCGTACAGGGTGGCGTAATCGAGCTTCAGATGATCGCCCCACAGCGCGATGCGGCGGGTGTGGCGCTCGGCATGGCTACGCAGGGTTTGCCGGAAGCGCTGCAGTTCAGGCGACATGGCAGGTGTCCTCCAGGGATGACGGCAGCCCCAGCCGGGTGAACAGGCCGATGTTGCGTAAATGAATGAAGCCTGCGCGGATGTTGCCCACGTGTACCCAGGGTTTGCTTTCGTAATAGCTGCCCCAGCTGTGGCGGTCGTCGCCTAGCCGCTCTGGGTCGGCGGCGCACAGGGTCACCGGTTTGAGACCGAGCCGATGGAAGCTGTTGACCAGACCGATGTTGCCGGTGAAAGCCACCCATTCCAGGCCGCCCATGGCCAACAGATAAGTGATGGCGATGATGCTCAGCCGGGCGCTGCCCGTGTCGCTGGCGGCGAGGTTGCCGACTTCGACGATCCCGGCTCGATCCACCGGATGCCCCGCTGCGGCGCCGATCAGGGGTTCGATCGGTTCGTCCAGGTAGCGCTCCAGAAACAAGGGTTCGTCTTGCGCCATGCGTACCCCGGCCACGGCGCAGAGCCCGTCCTCGGCATTACTCAGACCGAACAGCTGCGGCATGAAATGACGGATGTCGGCCCCATGGGCCTTGCGAAAACGCTGTTGGATGAACGCTTCGAACGACGGCCGCTGTACGTCGTCCGGCAGGGCGGCTGAGAGGATCATCTGCGGCGCCTCGGCTTGGCCGAAGTGCAAGGGCAGGGGGATGTTCCAATTGACAACGGGCATGGGCAGAACGCCTCCCTTGATAGAATGGGGAGGAGTATCCGAGGCATTTCTTAACGAAGTCTGAAGGTAAAAAAAGCTTCTTGAATGTCGGTCTTCAGACTGCCTTAAGACTTTAGTGACAGGTTGGCCGCGTCGGTTCTCAGCAACCGGATCGGAGCTGCCGAATGGATCGGCAGTCCGCCAGACTTTCACGAGGCGCGTTATGACCCGCGATATTGCCGTAAACCGTTATGGAAAGTTGTCGATGACCCTGCACTGGCTGATGCTGGCGCTGTTCGTCGGTGTGTATGCCTGCATTGAGATCAAGGGGCTGTTGCCCCGTGGCAGCACCGCGCGAAGCCTGTTCCTAGGATTGCACGGGCTGTTCGGGCTGAGCATTTTTGCACTGGTTTGGGTCCGCCTGTTCGGGCGCTTGACGCCGCGCCCGCCGATCACACCCGCACCACCGGCCTGGCAGACGGGTATTTCCCACCTGATGCATGCGGCCCTGTATGGCCTGATGATCGCGACGCCGGTGCTGGCGTGGTTGATGCTGGCTGCCGGCGGCAAGCCGGTCCCATATTTCGGGTTCTTCCTGCCAGCCCCTGTGGCGGTGGATCCTGACCTGGCCAAACAGCTGAAGTATTGGCACGAATTGCTCGGCAGCAGCGGCTACTGGTTGATCGGCCTGCATGCAGCGGCGGGTCTGTTGCATCATTACTGGGTGGGTGACAACACCCTGGCCCGGATGCTGCCGGGGCGGAATCGGTCTTGAGGCCGATGTTACCGTGAGCATTCGTTAATCGCCCACTGCAGCAGTTTGACGCTTTGCGACCACGCCAATTTTCCCCGTAACCGTGGGAGAGCACCGTCAATGGACGCTCGCCGGCAGCCGGTGGTGCGTTGCGCACGGCCAGGGCACGGGCAAACACCGCATTGTTGGCATTCGATTGCGGTGTGGCGGAGGTTGCACTGGGATACCAGGCAACCATTTCCACCGGCCGCTCATTATGCGGCTCTGGCTGCGTAGAGACCTGGACACCGACAGGGCTATCGTCGGCCAGAGCGCGGGTGGTCAGGCAGATCAGAAGCAGTGCGCCGAGAGTTGTTTTCGATGTCGTTATCTTCCTTGATTGGTTCGAATCATCATCTTGCCTGCTGGAGAGCTAGTGCGGTTCCCGCTCCAGGCAGTCCGCCCATTTGCCTGCGAACCGGTAGAGCGGCGCGAATGCTTCCGACAGCTCCAGGCCAAGTGGCGTGAGCTTGTAGCCGTCATCGACCAGTTCGACGATGCCCGCATTGCGCAGCTCATTTATTCTGCTCTGCAGCACGGTAGGAGAGATGTCTCCCGCAGCACTTCTCAACGCCCTGGAGCTCATGGCTTGATCACGCAGCTCCCAAAGGACTCTCAACGCCCATTTTTGTCCCAGTAAATCCAGGAGAGCCATGATCGGCCGGCGTCCCCTGAGTATTGATGAAGCGCAGTGCTGACTATCATTCATCGTTATTTCTCTTGCTTGCTACACATTCAGTAGCGATTATCCTTGCTACACATTCAATAGCAGAGGATACGCCATGTCACGAATCAAAGCACTTAGTGAACCCTACCCGGACGAAGTCAGAGCCGCATTCGACAAAATAATGGGAGTAGGTGTGCCGCCTCTCGTTCTGTTCTCGACCATCGCCAGCAGTGATCGCGCGTGGCGCAAATTCAGGGGCGGTTCGTTGCTGGATGGCTCATTGTTGACACTTCGCCAAAGAGAACTTGTCATCGATCGGGTCTGCGCTCGCACCGGATGCGAGTACGAATGGGGGGTACATGTGATGGCCTTCGCTCAAGCTGCCGGGCTTACCAGGGAGGAGGTTGCTGGCACATTGGAGTACCCGCTTCGGCTGGAGCATTGGAAGGAGGAGGAGGCTGCTCTCCTTGCTACGATCGATGCACTTCATGACCGCGCGGCGTTGAGCGATGAAGAGTTCTTGAACATCAGAGCACATTTCGACGATGACCAGGTCCTGGAGATTCTCATGCTCGCAGGCTTCTACCGCACGGTCTCGTACATCGCTAATGGCCTCGCTTTACCGCTCGAGCAAAACGCCGCGAGCTTCAGTGAATACCGGAATGAGGCGAACGCCTGCATTTGAGGCAGCCCGACGTTAGTAAACCGCAATGACTATTCGGCCAGAATCCTGAGCGACACTCTCTGGTTGATTTCGTCCTCCAGCAAGGCCGGCTTTGGGCTGGGAGTTATCTTTCATCGCTCATACTGTAGGTAGGCATTTGTCCATTCTCACCGATCGCTGTGGGTCGCCTACAATCGCTTGTGTATTTGCCCTTGTGAGCGCAGGGTAACTTTTGCGCCCGAGTCGCTTTCAGGACACGTTTAGTCGTCCACGTGCAATCGCCAACCCCCGGGAGTGGCAAGCTGTGAAGATGCCCCGGACCAGGTGCGCCAAAGACACCTGGCCGGAGAGCGAGGATGGCGATCGGAGTGCCACGCTACCGTGACGTGGGCCGGACGCCGCAGCCAAGACTCCGAATGGCTGCCGCTATGTGGCGGTGGCGTTCGAGATGCCGAGGTACTTTATGCCTGATGAGACGCTTCACCTGCCTCTGATCCACAGCGTGTTGGAGCGCGAGAAGGACACCCCCGGTGCCTTGTTGCCGATTCTCCACGCCATCCAGGAAGGCTGCGGGTATGTTCCCGACGTCGCCGTCCCGGAAATCTCCCATGCCCTCAACCTCAGCCAGGCTGAAGTGCGCGGCGTAATCAGCTTCTACCACGATTTTCGCACCACGCCGCCCGCACGCCATACCCTGCGCCTGTGCCGGGCCGAGTCGTGCCAGAGCATGGGCGCCGAACGCCTGGCTGCACAGTTGCGCGAGCAGCTGGCGCTGGATGACCACGGCACCAGTGCCGATGGCAGCATCAGCCTGCGGCCGGTGTATTGCCTGGGCGCCTGCGTTTGCTCGCCAGCCCTGGAACTGGACGGTGAACTGCACGCCCGGCTCACGCCCGAGCGCTTGCGCGAGCTGGTGAATGGCTGCATGGAGGATGGGGCATGCTGACGCTCTATATCCCCCGCGATTCGGTGGCCCGTGCCGTCGGCGCAGACAAGGTGGCCGTTGCGCTGGTGCGTGAGGCCGAGCGTCGGCAACTTCCACTGGACCTGCGCCGTACCAGCTCCCGTGGCCTCTATTGGCTGGAACCGCTGGTGGAGCTGGAAAGCGCTGGCGTCCGGCTCGGTTTCGGCCCGGTCACGCCGCAAGATGTGCCGGCTCTGCTGGATGCCCTGACCGGCGATCCCGCCAGCCATCCATTGGCCTTGGGGCCGGTGGAGGAAATTCCCTATCTCAAAAGTCAGCAGCGTCTGCTGTTCGCCCGCGCCGGGATTACCCAGCCACTGTCCCTGGACGATTACCGCGCCCAAGGCGGTTTCCTCGGGTTGGCCCGGGCCCTCCAGATGGCTGGCGCAGACGTGGTTGCCAGCGTGCTCGATTCCGGCCTGCGTGGCCGGGGCGGCGCGGCGTTCCCGGCGGGCATCAAGTGGCGCACCGTGCGCGATGCCGTGGGGCCACAGAAGTATGTGGTCTGTAACGCCGATGAGGGCGACTCCGGCACCTTCGCCGACCGCATGCTGATGGAAGGTGATCCCTTCCTGCTGATCGAAGGCATGATCATCGCCGGCATCGCCGTGGGCGCGACGATGGGCTACATCTATGTGCGTTCGGAATACCCGGACGCCATCAGCACGTTGAACGATGCTCTGCGCATTGCCCGTGACGCCGGTTATCTCGGCGCGAACGTGAGCGCTAGCGGCCGGGCCTTCGATATTGACGTTCGCGTGGGGGCCGGCGCCTATATCTGTGGCGAAGAAACCGCATTGCTGGAGTCCCTCGAAGGCAAGCGCGGCACGGTTCGCGCCAAGCCACCGCTGCCCGCCATCCAAGGCTTGTTCGGGTTGCCCACACTGGTTCACAACGTGGTGACCCTGGCTTCGGTGCCGGTGATCATGGAGAAAGGCGCGCAGTTCTATCGCGACTTCGGCATGGGCCGTTCCCTGGGCACGATGCCGTTCCAACTGGCCGGCAACGTCCGTCACGGCGGCCTGGTGGAGCGTGCCTTCGGCCTGAGCCTGCGCGAGTTGGTGGAAGGCTATGGTGGTGGAACCGCCAGCGGCCGGCCGCTCAAAGCCGCGCAAGTCGGCGGGCCGTTGGGCGCCTGGGTGCCTCCCGCACAGTTCGATACGCCACTGGACTACGAGGCGTTCGCCGCCATGGGCGCGATGCTCGGCCACGGTGGCGTGGTGGTCGCCGACGACACCCTGGACATGGCTCACATGGCCCGTTTCGCCTTGCAGTTCTGCGCCGAAGAGTCGTGCGGCAAATGCACGCCCTGCCGGATAGGTTCTACCCGTGGTGTCGAAGCTGTGGACCGCTTGATGGCCAGCACCGATGCCGCTGCCCGTGAGGAACAGGTCCTGCTGCTCAAGGATCTCTGCGACACCCTGCAATACGGCTCGCTCTGTGCCCTCGGTGGGATGACTTCCTACCCGGTCGCCAGTGCCCTGAAGTATTTCCCCGCCGACTTCGGTCTGGCGACCACGGAGGCCGACCAATGATCAACATCTTCGACCCCAGCAGCGATATCGACCTCGGCACTCCGGCTCGTGAGAGCGACGTGCAGGTCAGCCTGACCATCGACGGCCGCGAAATCAGCGTTGCCTCCGGCACCTCAGTCATGCGTGCCGCAGCCTTGCTCGGCACCACCATTCCGAAACTCTGCGCCACCGACAGCCTGGAGGCGTTCGGCTCCTGCCGCATGTGCCTGGTGGAGATCGACGGCATGCGCGGCTATCCGGCCTCCTGCACCACGCCGGTGACCGAGGGCATGGTGGTGCGCACCCAGACCTCCAAGCTCGCCGATCTGCGGCGCAACGTGATGGAGCTGTACATCTCCGACCACCCGCTGGACTGCCTGACGTGTGCGGCCAACGGCAATTGCGAGTTGCAGACCGTGGCCGGGCAGGTGGGCCTGCGCGAGGTGCGCTACGGCTACGAGGGCGCCAATCACCTGGCTGAAGCCAAGGACGTTTCCAACCCCTATTTCGAGTACGACCCGAGCAAGTGCATCGTCTGCAACCGCTGCGTGCGTGCTTGCGAAGAGATCCAGGGGACCTTCGCCCTGACCATCACCGGCCGCGGTTTTGACTCTCGCGTGGCAGCGGCGGGCGGCGACAATTTCCTCGATTCCGAGTGCGTCTCCTGCGGCGCCTGCGTGCAGGCTTGCCCGACCGCGACGCTGATCGACAAGAGCGTCGTGCAGATCGGCCAGCCGGAGCGCAGCGTGATCACCACGTGTGCCTACTGCGGCGTGGGTTGTTCCTTCCGCGCCGAAATGAAAGGCGAGCAGTTGGTGCGCATGGTCCCGGACAAAAACGGCCAGGCCAACCACGGCCACTCTTGCGTCAAGGGCCGTTTTGCCTGGGGGTACGCGACTCACCCGGACCGCATCACCAAACCGATGATCCGCAAACACATCAACGACCCGTGGCAAGAGGTCAGTTGGGAAGAGGCGGTGACTTACGCGGCCAGCGAGCTGCGCCGGATCCAGCTGAAGTACGGGCGTGACTCCATCGGCGGTATCACCTCCAGCCGTTGCACCAACGAAGAAACCTACCTGGTGCAGAAACTGGTGCGCACCGCGTTTGGCAACAACAACGTCGACACCTGTGCCCGCGTTTGCCATTCGCCCACCGGCTATGGCCTCAAGCAGACATTGGGCGAGTCCGCCGGTACCCAGAACTTCGACTCGGTGATGAAGGCCGACGTCATCCTGGTGATGGGCGCCAACCCCACCGATGCGCACCCGGTGTTTGGCTCTCAGCTCAAGCGTCGCTTGCGCCAGGGCGCACGGCTGATCGTCATCGACCCGCGTCGTATCGATCTGGTGGATTCGCCTCACGCCCGAGCTGACCTGCACCTGCAACTGCGTCCGGGCACCAACGTGGCAATGCTCAATGCGCTTGCCCATGTAATCGTCACCGAAGGCCTGGTGGACCAGGCTTTCGTCGAGGAACGCTGCGAGGCGGCGGACTTCACCCGTTGGCGCGATTTTGTCAGCCTGGCGGAAAACTCGCCCGAGGTGCTGGGCCCGGTGTGCGGTGTGCCGGCCGAGCAGATTCGCGCCGCTGCGCGGCTCTACGCCACTGGCGGCAACGCGGCCATCTACTATGGCCTCGGTGTCACCGAGCACAGCCAGGGCAGTACCTCGGTGATGGGCATCGCCAACCTGGCGATGGTCACCGGCAACATCGGCCGCGAGGGTGTCGGGGTGAACCCGCTGCGTGGACAGAACAACGTCCAGGGTTCCTGCGACATGGGCTCGTTTCCCCATGAGCTGCCGGGCTATCGGCACATTTCCAACGAAACGGTGCGCGCCCAGTTCGAACAGGCGTGGAACGTGACCCTGCAACCTGATCCGGGCCTGCGTATCCCGAATATGTTCGAGGCTGCACTGGATGGCACCTTCAAGGCGCTGTATTGCCAGGGTGAGGACATCGCCCAGAGCGATCCTAACACCCAGCACGTGACCGCCGCCCTGAGCGCCCTGGAGTGCGTGATCGTCCAGGACATCTTCCTCAACGAGACGGCCAAGTTCGCCCATGTGTTCCTGCCGGGTAGCTCGTTCCTGGAGAAGGACGGCACCTTTACCAACGCCGAACGCCGCATCTCCCGCGTTCGCAAGGTCATGGACCCGTTGGCCGGCAAGGCCGACTGGGAAGCCACCATCGCCCTGGCCGACGCTTTGGGCTACAAGATGCACTACAGCCATCCCTCGGAAATCATGGATGAAATCGCCCGCCTGACGCCGACATTCAGCCGCGTCAGCTACGCCGAACTGGAGCGGCATGGCAGCCTGCAATGGCCTTGCAACGATGCTGCGCCGGACGGCACGCCGACCATGCACATCGATCAGTTCGTGCGCGGCAAAGGGCGTTTCATGCTCACCGGTTACGTGCCTACTGAAGAGAAGGTCAACAACCGCTATCCGTTGTTGCTGACCACCGGACGCATCCTCAGCCAATACAACGTCGGTGCCCAGACCCGACGCACCGACAACGTGGCGTGGCATGAGGAAGACCGCCTCGAAATCCACCCGACCGATGCCGAGAACCGCGGCATTGTCGAAGACGATTGGGTCGGCATCGGCAGCCGCGCCGGGCAGACGGTACTGCGGGCGAAGGTCACCGAACGGGTGGCGCCGGGCGTGGTTTACACCACGTTCCACTTCCCTGAATCGGGTGCCAACGTGATCACCACCGACAACTCCGACTGGGCCACCAACTGCCCGGAATACAAGGTGACGGCGGTCGAGATCGTGCGAGTCAGCCAGCCTTCGGAATGGCAGAAACGCTACCAGGCGTTCAGTGACGAGCAAGGGCGTCTGCTGAGGGAACGTCGCCATGCCGAGAAAGCCGAGGTGCGTCGATGAGTTCTGAAAGCCTGATCAAGATGGCCAACCAGATCGCGCAGTACTTCGCCAGCGAACCGGACCACACACTGGCCGTCAATGGGGTACGGCAGCATATGAAGAGCTTCTGGACGCCGGGCATGCGCCGCGAGTTGATGGCTTGGCAGACAACACACCCTGACGCGGTCCTGCACCCACTGGTGCTGGCGGCGCTGACAGAGTCGCAAGTGAGTGCCTAGTGAGCCATGGGGGCACGCGCCCCCGTGGTGAGGAAGAGTGGCGGCTCAGGTGTCGGATTGATGAGCCGTCCACTGCTTCATCTCTTCAGCAATGAAGTGAGTCACCAGGTCGCTGTACATCTTCTCGATGATATCCGGGTTCAGGCCTTCGGCCTCAGCCCACTCGCGCCGTGTCCCGAGCATGGTCTTGAAACGCTCCGGGGCCTGCACCGACGTCGCCGAGGTCTTGAATTTCGAGGCCGCCTGCACGTAGCCAAGGCGCTTGCCCAACAGCTTGATAATGGCCTGGTCGAGGGCATCGACTTCGCGCCGGATGTCCTCCATGCCTGCGCATTCCGAGGGTTGTAACGGAGGGGGGGCTTGCATGTAGGTCACTCCTTGGGGAAGAGGATCGGCCCAACTTGAGCCGCTCCTCTGCCATGGATTAAAAGTACCACTCTTGAGCGTAGACAACTCGGCAGAAGGGGCCTGCCAGGGTTGTGTTGTGATGGGCGACGATCAGGTCCGCCTTCAAGTCAGAAGTGTCGGCGCAAGTATGGCCGTCGGCGATCAACACGGCATCAAAGCCCAGGTCCCGGGCCGCGCGGCAGGTGCTGTCGACACAATACTGGGTCTTCATTCCAGTGATAACCACCCCTTCGGCGCCACAGGCCTTCAATCGATTGGCCAGGTCTGTCATGGCAAAAGCATTGGGCCGACTTTTTTCGAAGATGACCTCGGCGCCTTCCAACAACAGCTCTGGCACCAGTTGCGTCAAAGGACTTCCCGGCTCGATGGGCGAGCCGGGTGGGCCGACGTGGCGCGCCAGGAAAATCGGTGCGCCGGCTTTGCGAGCCTTGATCAACAGGCCATTTAGCGTGTTGAGCAGCGCTTCGCCGGCCCAGGGTTTTTCCGGGCCATGAAACAGCCCAACCTGCATATCGAGAATCAACAGAGCATGCATCGTGCTTTCCTTGCGTTTGAGCCAGTGACACAAGGGCAAAAGAAAAGGCCCTTACCATCACTGGCGGGCCTTTGGGATACGTGTGTTATTGGCTCACGACACCTCACGACCCGCCTTGGCGGTCGTGGTCGTGGTGGTCGAGGCAATCTGTGACAGGTTCATGGTGCCGACACTAACGTCCGGCCGTCAGGTTTGGCAAGTGGGTATGTCAGCTTGCTTGCGAAAGCGGTGCGTCAGTTTGCGCAGATGTTGGTTCTGCCGCCGCCATCGCGAGCAAGCTCGCTCCCACATTTTGATCGGTGGCGCGTCTCGATTTTGCAGCAGCCCAAGTCCTCTGTGGGAGCAAAGTTTGCTCGCGATGCAGGCACCTCGGTTACCCGGACGACCGAGTCATCTTCATCGCGGGCAAGCCTTACTCCCACGGGAGGTTTGTTCTGAGCTTTTTTTCGGAGTTTTTCTAGCGACAATTGCGAAAAAACGCCCTGATATCCTCCGCCAACAACTGCGGCTGTTCCAACGCCGCAAAGTGACCACCCCGGGGCATCACGGTCCAGCGCTTCACGTCGCAGCAGCGTTCCACCCAACTCCTTGGCGGCATGGGCAGTTCCTTGGGAAACAACGCCACCCCAACCGGCGGCTTCACCCGCTCGCCGCTGTTGAACAGCAACGGCCGCTTGCTACCTTCCACATATTGGCGAAACGACGAGCCGATGCAGTTCGTCAGCCAGTACAACGTCACATTGGTCAGCAGCCAGTCATGATCGATGGCGGGGTGGGTATCGCACCAGGACAGGATCTTTTCCCCCATCCATGCCAGCAGCCCCGCCGGCGAGTCATTCAGGCCCACCGCCAGGCTCTGCGGTTTGGTTCGCTGGATGTGCCCATAGGCACCTTCGGCATCGGCAAATGCAGCAGCGCGTTGCAGGAAGGTCGTTTCCGCCTCGGTCAGCGCTGGCTCGGTTTCGCCAAGGGGAGGGCGATAGGAGCCGGGGATGTAATTGAGGTGAATGCCCGTCACTCGCTCGGGAAACCGTACGCCCAGCCAGCTCGATATGCCCGCGCCGATGTCCCCGCCCTGGGCACCGAACCGTTCATAACCGAGCCCCGTCATCAGCTCACTCCACAAACCGGCCACTTCATAAGGTCCCATGCCAGGTTGCTTGAACGGTGTGGAAAAGCTGTAGCCGGGTAGCGACGGCACCACCACATCGAAGGCATCCGCAGGGTCGCCGCCATGCCTGGCGGGATCCGTCAGCAGCGGGATGATGCGCTGCATCTCGATGAACGAGCCGGGCCAGCCGTGAGTGAGGATCAGCGGCATCGGATTCGACCCGACGCCTCGCTGATGAATGAAGTGGACCTGCTGCTCGCCGATGTCGGCGACAAATTGCGGCAAGCGATTGAGCGCCGTTTCCTGGGCGCGCCAATCGAACGTAGTCGACCAATAGGCGAGAAGCTCCCCCAGCACGTCCATGTCCATGCCCTCGTTCCAACCTTGCCCGGCCAAGGGCTCCGGCAGCCGGGTGTTCCTCAGGCGATGCCGCAGGTCTTCAAGGGCGTGTTCGGGGATGTCGATGGAGAAAGGTTTGATGAGCATGACTACACCTTATGCCGTTGCACTCAGGAAATTTTGTGCATCGGGCGTTATCTGGAAACTGCCTTTCAGCTCGCGCGATCCGTTATCAAGCCTGTTGAAGCAACGGCCGTCCCATCCTGCCGAATTTGAGAGAACATCCAATCGACAAAGACCTGCGTTTCGGCCGCGGCGTCCGGGGAAACACCGTAGTAGTAGCGGGTCAACGGCAGGCGCAAGGTTGGCAGTGGACAGCTCAGGCGTCCGGTCAACAAGTCTTTGCCCAGCAGCGATGCCGGACACAAGGCCACGCCCAAACCGTCGACAGCGGCTTGCAGCACCAGATGCATGTGATCGAACTGCAGGGTTGGCTGGTTGCTCAATCGTTTGATGCCGGCGTGCTTTGCCCACGTCTGCCAATCGCTGCTACGGGTTCTGCCTGACAACAGCGTGTGCCGGGCCAGATCGTGGACACTGTCCAGCGGCACGCCATGCAGCAGTGACGGGGCGGCGACCAGCAGCAGGTCGTCTTCCAGCAGGGGCTGGGGTTGGACATCGGGCGACCAGCCGGAATGTCCGCGGCGGATGACCACGTCGAACGTTTCGCCTGATTGATCCGGCGGCTGTGTGCGGGTGAGCACTTCGGGCTTGATGTCCGGATGGAGTGCCATGAACTCAGGTAACCGTGGGATCAGCCAGCGCACCGCAAAGGAGGGGCGCACGTTGATGCTCACCTTGCGCTGGGAAGCACCGCGAGTCAGGGCGGCAGCGGCGTTGGCGATCTGGGTCAGTGCCGCGCTGACCTGTTCGTAAAAGGTTTGCCCCGCGGGCGTGAGCACGGACTGGCGGGTTCGGCGCTCGAACAGCAACACCCCCAAGCGTTCTTCAAGCAGCTTGATGTGCCGGCTGACGGCGCTGTGGCTGACGTGCAGTTCTTCGGCTGCGCGGCTGAAACTCTGGTGGCGAGCGGCAGCGGCGAAGGCACGGACGGCGTTCAATGGGGGGAGGTTGGCAATCATGTGTCTAATTTAGTCACATATGAGGTGCAATTAAAGCGTTTGTCAGCGTTGCGGTGTCACGCCAATCTGCAGGCCGGATCAATGCGCCCTTCAACGTGGAGTGATTAATGGTCAGTTACGGACTTTTTCTGATTCTGGCGACCCTGACGGTGCTCAGCCCAGGCCCGGGTGTGGTGCTGACGATTTCCAATGCCTTGCGTCATGGCTGGAGCGGTGCGCTGCCGGGTATCTTCGGGATCGCCGCGGGCGCTTTTATCGTGGCGGGTATTTGCGCCAGTAGCCTGGGGTTGGTCCTGGCCGCCTCGGCGACGGCCTTCACGGTGCTCAAGTACATCGGGGCGCTGTACTTGTTGTACCTGGGCATCAAGATGTGGCGCACCCAGCGTTTCATTCCCGAACTCAACGCCACGTCGCCGCGTCCATGGCGGCGATTTATCGAAGCGTTGTCAATTCAGTTGTTGAACCCCAAGGCGGGTTTCTTCTTCCTGGCTGTCTTTCCCCAGTTCATCAAGCCGGCGGGTGACTACTACAGCCAGTTTTTCTTGCTGGTGTCGTCTTACAGTTTGCTCGTCGTATTGGTGCATTCCGGTTATGCCCTGACGGCCCAAGTCGCAAGAGGCTGGCTCTCCACGAGCAAGGGCGCGAGGATTGCTGGCAAGCTGTCGGGGATCACGTTCATGGGTTTCGGCGTGCTGATGGCCTCTGCCAGCAAGTGACGCATACGGGTCAACGCCGTCCCGTCCGGGTACTCACATCCACCCAAACCGCCAACACCAGGATGCTGCCCTTGACGATCATCTGCCAATAACTGTCGACGTCGAGCATGGACATGCCGTTGTCCAGGCTGGTGATGACCAGCGCGCCGAGGAGGGCGCCGTAGACGGTGCCGGAGCCGCCACGCATGGAGGTGCCGCCGATGAAACAGGCGGCGATGGCGTCGAGTTCGCCCATGTTGCCGGCCGAGGGCGAGCCAGCGGCCAGGCGTGCGGTGTTGACCATGCCAGCGAGGGCGCACATCACGCCCATGATGCCGAAGATCCACAGTTTCACCGCTTGCACGTTGATGCCCGACAGGCGCGTGGCTTCCATGTTGCTGCCCACCGAGTAGACGCGGCGGCCGAACACGGTCTGGCTGGTGACGTAGCTGAACACCCCCAGCAGGACCAACAAGAGCAGCACCGGCACCGGGATGCCGTCGTAGCTGTTGAGGGTATAGACGAACCCGGCCAGCACCGCGCCGATCAACACCACGCGCAATACGTCACGCACCAGTGAGTGCGCCGCCAGGCCATGCAGGGCCCGATTGCGCCGCTGTTTCCAGGTCAGGAACAGGGTCAGGGCGAACAGCAGGATGCCGAGCCCGGTCCCGACTGTATGTGGCAAGTAACCTTGGCCGACGTAGACCAGCTCCGGTGACACCGGGGCAATGGTGGTGCCGCCAGTCACCCCCAGTAGGATGCCGCGAAAGGCGAGCATGCCGCCCAGGCCGACAATGAACGATGGGATGCGCAGGTAGGCGGTCATGTAGCCGTTGCCCAAGCCAATCACCAAACCGCACAAGGCGACCAGGCTCAGGTTCGCCAGCAACGGAATGTGATAGACCACGTCGAGAATCGCCGCCAGGCCACCGAGCAGCCCCAGCAATGAACCCACCGACAGATCGATCTCGCCGCTGATGATCACCAGCACCATGCCGCAGGCGAGGATTCCGGTGATGGACATCTGCCGCAGCAGGTTGGAGAGGTTGCGCGGGGTCACGAACCCGCCGTCGGTCTGCCAGCTGAAGAACAGCCAGATCACCGCCACGGCGATCACCAGGGCGAGCATTTTATAGCGGCTGAAAAGTTGTTTGACCTGATTCATCTACGCGGACTTCCGATCATTATTGTTATGGCCATCGGGCTGGCTGAGTGCGGCGGCGAGCACCTGTTCCTGGGTGAGTTCGTGGTTGATGAAGTCGCCGCGCAACTGGCCTTCGCCGATCACCAGCACGCGGTCGGATACCCCCAGCACTTCGGCCAGTTCCGAGGAGACCATGATGATCGACACGCCTTCGGCCGCCAGCGCGCCCATCAGCTTGTAGATTTCATATTTGGCGCCGACATCCACGCCGCGGGTGGGCTCATCGAGAATCAGCACGCGGGGTTTGGTCAGCAGCATCTTCGCCAGCACGGCTTTTTGCTGGTTGCCGCCGGAAAGGCTGGTGATCGGCAAGAACGGGCTCGCGGTCTTGAGGTGCATGCGCGAGATTTCCTTGTCGATGCTGCCCAGTTCGGCTTCGGCGTCGATGCGGGTCATTTTCGAGTAGTTGTCCAGCACGGCCAGGGTGATGTTCTGGCCCACCCCCAGGTCGGGAATGATGCCTTGTCGCTTGCGGTCTTCAGGAACCATGCACAGGCCGGCGCGGATCGACTTGAGCGGCGTGCGCGTGTCGATTTGTTGGCCGTTGAGCCAGACTTCGCCTTCGTAGCGGCCGGGGTAGGCGCCGAACAGCGCCGATACCAGTTCCGTGCGACCGGCGCCGACCAGCCCGGCAATGCCAAGGATTTCCCCGCGCTTGAGCACGAACGAAATGTCGTCGACCCGTTTGCGCTTGGGGTTGTCGACGTCGTAGCAGGTGAAGTGGCGCGCCTCGAATATCACCTCGCCGATGTCATGGGGTTCGGTGGGGTAGAGGTTGCTCATTTCCCGTCCGACCATCTGGGTGATGATCTTCGGAATATCCATCTCGGTCATGGCGGTGGTGGCGATGTGTTTGCCATCGCGGATCACCGAAATGGTGTCGCACACGGCCGCCACTTCATCGAGCTTGTGGGAGATGTAGACGCAGGCAACGCCTTTGGCCTTGAGGTCGCGGATGATGTCCAGCAGCACCTCGATTTCCGAGCGGGTCAGGGCCGAGGAGGGCTCGTCGAGGATCAGCAGCCGTGCTTGCTTGTTCAGCGCCTTGGCGATTTCCACCAGTTGCTGGTAACCACCGCCGTACTGGGAAACCGGTAGCGAGACGTTCATGTCCGGCACTTTGAGTTCACGCATCAGGGCTTCGGCGCGATGGATCATCGCCGGGTAGTTCATGCGACCGCCGGGCAGCGTCAGCTCGTGGCCCATGAAGATGTTTTCGGCCACCGACAGGTCGGGGACCAAGGTCAATTCCTGGTGAATGATGACGATCCCGGCGGCTTCGGTTTCGCTGATGGACTGCGCCTTGAGCGGCTGGCCGTCCCAGAGGATTTCACCGTCCCAGGTGCCGTAGGGATAGACCGCCGAGAGAACTTTCATCAGCGTCGATTTGCCAGCGCCGTTCTCGCCGCACAGGCCGACGCATTCCCCCGGCCGGACCTTGATGTCGATGCCATTCAGGGCTTTGACACCGCCGAAGGTTTTGACGATGCCGTTCATTTGCAACAGGTAGTCGGACATGGCGAGGGCTCGTGAAAAAAGGCTCACTCAAAGCAGGGGGGCGGCCGTGGGCCAGACATCCCCTCGATCCAGTCAGTCCTCTGTGGGAGCGAGCTTGCTCGCGATAGCGGTGGTTCAGCTTGCATCAATATTGGATGTGCTGCCGCCATCGCGAGCAAGCTCGCTCCCACAGGGACTTTGCTTGATTGACTGGTTAGGTCACTGCCCGGCGATCTGCGCCTTGGTGTAGAACCCGTCCTTTTCCAGCAGGTCGATGTTGTCCTTGGTCAGCGGTGTCGGCGTGAGCAGGATGGTGTCGACTTTTTTGCTGCCATTGTCGTATTGCGAACTGAAGCTGGGTTTCTCGTTCCGCGCCAGTTGCACCGAGAGCTTGGCGGCTTCGGAGGCGATCAGTTTCAGCGGCTTGTAGACGGTCATGGTCTGGGTGCCATCGATCACCCGCTTGACCGCTGCCAGGTCGGCGTCCTGGCCGGAGATCGGTACCTTGCCGGCCATTTTCTGCGCGGCCAGGGCCTGGATCGCGCCGCCGGCGGTGGCGTCGTTGGAGGCGACGATGCCATCGATTTTGTTGTCGTTGCGGGTCAGGGCGTTTTCCACGATGCTCAGGGCTTCGGTAGGGTTCCACTCCTTCACCCACTGCTGGCCGACAATCTTGATGTCACCCTTGTCGATGGCCGGTTGCAGCACCTTCATCTGGCCTTCGCGCAGGACCTTGGCGTTGTTGTCCGTGGGGGCACCACCGAGCAGGAAGTAATTGCCCTTGGGCGCGGCCTTGAGCACGCCGCTGGCCTGCATCTCGCCGACTTTTTCGTTATCGAAGGAGATGTAGGCGTCGATGTCGGCATTGAGGATCAGGCGGTCATAGGACACCACCTTGATCCCGGCCTTCTTGGCTTCAGCGACGGCGTTGGTCAGTACGGTGGCGTTGAACGGCACGATGACGATCACGTCGACGCCGCGGGAAATGAGGTTTTCGATCTGGGATATCTGCTTCTGCTCGTTAGCGTCGGCCGACTGCACGAAGACCTTGGCGTCGAGTTTTTCCGCCGCCGCGACGAAGTAGTCGCGATCCCGCGACCAGCGCTCCAGACGCAGGTCATCGATGGAAAAACCGATCTTGGGGTGGGCCGCGTCGGCCATGACCGGAAGCGAGAGCAGGGCCAGGGCGCCGGCAAGTAATGTGCGTTGTATTTTTTTCATTGTGGTGCGTCCTTTTATTGTTGTTTGAAAGACACTGCCTGACGATGAGCGTGGTGCGGATAGAACTGTAGAGACTCCCGGGGCGCCGCGGGCAGAGATTTGTCGCGAGAATGTAACAGCCTCTGCGCTGCGCACGCCGTCGGTTGTCAGGGGTAGATGAACCGGTTGACCACGTTTTCGAGCATCTCCTGCCGACCGCTGACGGCCTGGGGATTGAGTTCGTTGGCGAAGGCATGTTCGGCCAGTGACGCGAGACTGAACTCGCCCGCCAGCACCGCCTGGCCAAATGGCTGTTGCCAGCCGGCGTAGCGTTGATCCTTGAATCGCTGGAGTTGATCGTCCTGCACCATGGCCGCCGCGCGCTCCAGGGCCAGGGCGAGGACGTCCATGGCGCCGATGTGGCCGTGGAACAGGTCTTGTTCGTCGCTACTCTGGCGGCGGACCTTGGAGTCGAAGTTGAACCCGCCGTTGGTGAAACCACCGGCCTTGAGGATCTCGTAGGTGGCCAGGGTCATCTCTTCGACGCTGTTGGGGAACTGGTCGGTGTCCCAGCCGTTCTGCGGATCGCCACGGTTGGCGTCGATGCTGCCGAAGATCCCCAACGAGACGGCGGTGGCGATCTCGTGGTGGAAGCTGTGCCCGGCCAATGTCGCGTGGTTGGCCTCGATGTTGACCTTGATCTCGTTTTCCAGGCCGTACTGTTGCAGGAAGCCGAACACCGTGGCGCTGTCGTAATCGTACTGGTGCTTGGTCGGCTCTTGGGGCTTGGGTTCGATCAGCAGGTCGCCCTTGAAGCCGATCTTGTGCTTGTGCTCGACCACCATGCGCATGAAGCGGCCGAGTTGTTCGCGCTCGCGCTTGAGGTCGGTGTTGAGCAGGGTTTCGTAACCTTCACGGCCGCCCCACAATACGTAGTTGGAGCCTTTGAGGCGTTGGGTGGCGTTCATGGCGCTGAACACCTGCGCAGCCGCGCAGGCGAACACCTGCGGGTCCGGGTTGCTGGCGGCGCCGGCGGCAAAACGCGGGTTGCTGAAGCAATTGGCGGTGCCCCACAGCAGCTTGACCCCTGTCTGTTCTTGATGGCGCTCCAGGTGGTCGACCATCTGTGCGAAGTGGTTGCGGTACTCCTTCAGCGAATGGCCTTCCGGGGCGACATCGGTGTCGTGGAAGCAGTAGTAGTCGATGCCCAGTTTGGAGAAGAACTCGAAGGCCGCTTCGGCCTTGCCGATAGCCAGCTCCATCGGGTCCCCGCTGCGCTGCCACGGGCGCTTGAAGGTGCCGGCGCCGAACACATCGGAGCCCGGCCAGACAAAGGTATGCCAATAACAGACCGCCATGCGCAGGTGCTCGCGCATGGGTTTGCCGAGTACCAGCTTGTCGGCGTCGTAGTGGCGGAAGGCAAGGGGCGAGTGGCTGGTGGGGCCTTCGTAGCGAATCTTGTCGACACCGGGGAAGTACGGCATGGCGATTTCCTTATTGTTCTTGGCGGTGTCTCGATACTAACGCCGGGCCTGTGGCTGCTGATTATGAAAATCACCAACGGGTAGTTCGATTTTGAGTATTGAGGTTCGACGTTGCGAGGCCTAGTCTGTTTGCACCGGCTTAGGGTAAAACCAATGAAAACCGTCCCCCCCGTCCACCGCATTGCGCTGTTGTTCAACGGCAGCAAGATCTACGACCGTGGCATCATCAGCGGTATCGGCAACTACCTGAGCAGCACCCGAGCGTCCTGGGATTTGTTTCTCGAGGAGGATTTTCTCTGTCGCTTGAAAGGGATCGAACGCTGGCAGGGCGACGGGATCATCGCCGACTTCGACGACCCGCTGATCGGCGAGGCGCTGGCCGGGATCAAATTGCCGGTCGTGGCGGTGGGGGGGTCTTATCAGGATGCCCGCGCCTATCCCAAGGGTATTCCCTATGTTGCCACTGACAATGACGCGTTGATGAAATTGGCTTATGAGCACCTGATCGAGGCCGGATTGACACGCTTTGCCTGTTTCAGCCTGCCTGAAGCACAGGCCAACCGTTGGGCTCAGGAACGGGAAAAAGCCTTTCGCCGGTTGGTGCAGCGCGATGGCCTGCACGTCGAGGTCTATCGCGGCATGGGCACCAGCGCGCCACTCTGGGACAGCGCCGTCGAGCAACAGATCGCCTGGCTGCAAAGCCTGCCCAAACCCATCGGTATCATCGCCGTGAGTGACGCCCGTGCCCGGCAGCTGCTGCAGGCCTGCCTGACCGCCGGCATCGCCGTACCCGAGCAGGTGGCGTTGATTGGTATCGACAACGATCCGCTGACCCGCAGCCTGACGCGGGTGCCGTTGAGTTCGGTGATCCAAGGCACCGAAACCATGGGCCGCACCGCCGCGCGCCTGCTTCATCAGATGCTGCACGGCATGCCCTCCACCGGCACACAGGTGCTGATTCCTCCTGACGCGATCAACGTGCAAGCCTCGAGCCTGCATCAACCGTTGGGCAATCCCTATGTCATGCAAGCGCTGCTGTTCATCCGCCAATACGCCTGCCAGGGCATCAAGACTGCCCAGGTGGCCGCGTATGTGGGGGTGTCGCGCTCATCGCTGGAGTCGCACTTTCGCAAGGCGCGTGGCTGCAGCGTGCACGACGAAATCCTGCGCTTCAAACTGGCGGCGGCCGCCAGCGGACTGGAAAACACCGACTCGCCGATTGCCGACATCGCCCAGAATTGCGGTTTCAAATCGGCGCAGTACCTGCACACGGTGTTCCGCCGCGAGTTCGGCTGCACGCCGAGGGAGTATCAGCAGGGGGCTAACGCAGCGACTCACTGATTCGCACCGTGGTCAGCGAGAGAGAAGCGCCGACAATACTTCTTTCAAACCAACATGTCCTTTGCGTGGAATACCTTCGAAGCGAATCCAGCCTTCATTGAAGCCATGGAGCATCTGGATGCGCGGATTGGGGTTGCTCATGCCTTGAGAACGGAACAGTGCCTCCCAGGTATCGCTGGGTACCACTTCCATTTTCACGGGTTTATCCAGCAGCTGCGAAAAAGCAGCGGCGATGTCATTGGGCGTAACCGGGTGCTCGGATTCCAGCTCGACGATTCGCTTGCCGTACCACTCTTCCTGCAGCAGTTCGGCGCTTACCCTGCCGACGTCGGCTGTAGCGATCATGGGAACTGGCTTATCCAGTGGCTGGAGGAAGCTCGGGATCACGCCGCTGCTCTTGGCGGGCTCGATGTCCCACAGGCTGTTTTCCAAGAACCAGGCAGGGCGCAGGAACGTGATGGGCAGGTCCAGCGTGCCAAAACTCTGTTCGAGGATTTGAAGCTGGTTCAGCAGATTTGGTTGACCTGCCTGGGCGCCAATCGTGGAAATGCACAGCACCTTTTCCGGCCGGGTTGTCTCAAGCGCTGTGCGCAGGTTTTCGATGATCTGGCGTGTCTCCGCAAAGCCTTCGGAAGGATCGAAGTTGGCAGGCAACAGGATGAACACGCCAGTACTGGCACTGAAGGCAGGGATCAGTGTGCTGATGTCATTAGCGTCAGCAATTGCGACTTCGCAACCTTTCGCGGCCCACGCTTTGCCTTTCTCAGCATCACGCACGACAACTTTGACTCGCTTGTCTGCACCCAGCAGGTTGCGAGCAACTTCGGCACCTACCTGACCCGTAACACCCATAACCGTATACATACCAATTCCTCTTGAAGAGCGACCTGTTGCCGCTATGGGTGAATTATTGCGCTGGCTCCAAGCTTTCTTCGATATCATGAGTCGCATTGCGTATATGACGGAGAATCATTAATGAGCTTCGACGGGCGCTTGGTCAGCGGTATGGGCGTACTCTCGGCGGTGGTCGATAGCGGAAGTTTCGTCAAGGCTGCGGATGCACTGGATATGACTCAGTCCGGGGTCAGCAGGGCAGTCGCGCGTCTCGAAGCGAGACTGGGAATTCGCTTATTCGACCGGACTACTCGCTCGGTGAAGCTCACAGATGAAGGACGCCGCCTTTACGAAGAAATAGCGCCATTGCTCGCCGGATTGGAGGAGGCGGCGACGGTCGCATCTGGCAGTGCTACGGCTGTACGGGGACGGCTCAGGGTCAATGTTGACCCGTATTTCTCCAGGCTGATCCTGGCGCCCGCGCTTGGCAGCTTCATGGCAACCTACCCCGCGATCGAGCTGGATCTAGTGACCCGTGAGCAGATGGGGGACCTGGTGGCCGATGGCGTTGACCTGGCTGTGCGCTTTGGCGAGCAACCTTCCTCTTCACTGATCGGCAGGCAGTTGCTGCAAACTCGGGTGCTTACCGTCGCGTCCCCGGCTTACCTGGAAAAACACGGTCGTCCGCTGCATCCGTCCGAGCTTGAGCGCGCGGAGCATGTATGCGTGGACTTTCGAAATCCTCAAACAGGCAAGCCTTTCATTTGGGAATTCCATCGAGGTGCCGAGCGTTTGAGTGTCAAAACGCACGGAAGACTGATGGTCAATGATGTAGGCACCATGCACCGAATCTGTGAGGAAGGTCATGCCGTTGCCCAGGTGTTGGAATTGGGGCTAGACGCGGCCCTACGTGAAGGAAGGCTCATCGAACTCTTTCCGGATTGGCCTGATGAATATTTTCCGCTCTACGCTTTGTACCCTTCAAGGCACTTGCCGCCGGCCAAGGTGCGAGCGTTCCTAGAGTTTGTGGTGGCGCTCAGCCGATAATAGGATCAATGATTTAGCGTCATCGACTATCTAACGAATACACTACGCAGGTATGGATTGGTGCTGGATAGGGCTGCGGCAAGGCGCTGGCTCATCGACTTATTAGGGAAGCATTGAATGGCGTTCAGGGTGTTGGTGATCGGTGGGTATGGCAACTTCGGCAGCATCGTTTGCAGGCACTTGGTGGCGATGCCCGATATAGAGCTGGTGCTTTCGGGCCGTGATCCCAAGAAGTTGCTACGCAAAGTCGCTGAGTTGAAAACCCAATCAGGCGCTGTCTGCGAAAGTTGGTGCGGCGATGCCATGGGCCCTGAGTTCAAATCCGTCCTGGGCTCGATGAACATCCAGCTGGTCATCCATACCGGCGGGCCGTTTCAGGGGCAATCCTATGCAGTGGCCGAGAGCTGTATCGACGCAGGCGTGAACTACTGTGACCTGTCCGACTCCAGGGCTTTCGTCACCGGCATTGGCGCTCTCGATGCCCGGGCAAAGCAGGCGGGCGTGGCGATCCTCAGTGGTTGCAGTTCAGTGCCGACGCTATCGGCCGCGATCATCGATCAGCAGCGCTATCGCTTTAAACGCATCGACTTGATCGAGCATGGGATCTCCTCTTCGGCCAAGATGCCGGGACTGTCCACCGTCGAAGGCGTCCTGGCCTACGCCGGCAAGCCGATCAAGCAGCTCAAGAACGGCCAAGTGCACGAGGTGTTGGGCTGGCAGGATCTTGAGCTGCGCAGAATGCCGCACATGGGCACTCGGCTGTTAGCTAATGTCGACGTGCCGGACATGGACATCTTTGCCGGCCGCTATGGCGCACAAACCCTGAGTTTCAAGGCCGGTTCAGGCCTTAAGCTCGGAGGCCTGGCCAACTACCTGCTGGCCCAGGCACTGCGCAAAGGTATCGTCCGTGACCATGCCCCTTGGGCCGCAAGGCTTCATCGCTGGGGGCTGTGGTTCGAACGATTCGGCGATGGCAAAAGCGCGATGTACATCGATGTCCAGGGCATCGGGCTCGAAGGAAAACCGTTGTTCATGACGGCGCAGCTCACGGCCTTGAATGACAAAGGCCCGGAGATTCCCAGCTGCGCCGCCGTCGCCTGGGCCGCAAAACTCGCCCAGGGCTACTTGCCCGCACCCGGCGCCCGCGCGTGCGTCGGCGAAATCACCGTTGACGAATACATGGCCGCGATCAACGATCCGGAAAACCTGAGCCTGTCCGTGCACTTCTCTGACGGGCAGGGCTGACCATGCTCTACCTGTGCCTGAAGTACGTTCACATCATCGCCGCTGTTTTCCTGTTCGGATTCGGCATGGGCTCCTACCTCTATCTGATCGCCGCCAGCCGCACGGCCAACCCTCAAGTGATCGCGCACGTGGCCAGGACGGTCGTGCAGTTCGACACCTGGATTACCACGCCGGCCGGCTTTATTCAGATCATCACGGGCTACCTGCTGCTGACGCTCGCCGGGCTTCCCCTGACCACCGAATGGGTGCTGACCTCGCTGATCATCTTCCTGTGCGTGGGGGCGCTTTGGTTGCCGGTATTGGTGCTGCAGAAGCGGTTGTACGTGATGGCTTCAAGCGCGGTCGAAGCTGGAAAGACGCTCGATAATCAGTACCTGCCCGTGTATCGAAAATGGTTCTGGTTGGGTGTCTGCGGATTTTCCGGGATGTTTGTGATCGTGATGATCATGGTGACCAAGATGACGCCATGGCAGTTGGTTGGGTTATTGGGGTAGGCACGCGGGGCCGATGGTTTTGGGTATCCCCGAGTAATACTTGTTTGCCAATTAGGGTCTGCTTTACAGCCGGATGAAATGTTTGGCTGGTAGACGTGGGAGCATCAGAAAGCTAGGAATTATCCTCTGAACCGGTAGCGTACTGGTGACTCTCCTCAATCCACAGGCCAAACCGATAATCGCGCTCTATCCCTTCGTGCAGCGCTAATTGCTCGATCAGGAAACCACACCGTTTGAGGACTTTGGCCGAGGCGATATTGCCAGCGTAGACGTGGGCTACCAATCGGTTAAGGCGCCAATGCACTTGCGCCTGCTGGATCAGATGCTTCACCGCCAGTGTCGCCAGTCCTTGTCCGCAGGCGCTTTGGGCTATCCGATAGCCGACCTCTGCTGACCCCTCGGCCAGGTCGATGTCTTTGAGGTTCGCTCGGCCCACTATTTTTCCCTCGGGATCCTCAATGACAAACGGGTGCCAGGCTCCGGCGGCGAAATCAGCCAGATACGTTGCGATGTGCTCGGTGACGCCCTGCACCGAGTAGAAAGCCGGATCGCGAGGGTCAATGTGGCGCTCGAACCACTCGCGGTTGTCCCGCTCGAAAGCCAGTAACGCCTCAGTATCAGTACTGCGCAAGGTACGAATGCTGACGGGCTTCATGCTCATGATTGCCTCCTTCTATCGACCCACTAATGGGTAGTGCTTGATGCGACAGGCATAGCTGTTGCCGTCGCCTTTACACATGCCGTCCAGATACCGGTAATCGATACGTACCGACTGGCCTTTCTTGGGCCAATGCCGGCGGGGGAGCGTGGCTTGGTAATCGGTCGTTTCTGGCGTGAACGTGAGCGTGGCCCCTGCCTCCGGGCATTCTACGGTGGTCGATGCCGGTCTGACTTTCAGGACCCGGGCCTGTAGCTGCGGATACGGTTGTTTCAGCACTTCAACGATACGCAGTTCCAAGCGGCAAATTTGCCACGTTGCTGCTTGTACGGGCTCGCCCACGGCTGAAAGTGCCAAAATGGCCAGGGTATATCCCCTAATATGATTTTTCATTGTTACCAAGGCCTGGAGTGGTGATGTACGGCCGAAGAACCAGGACAAGTTGCCTGGCCAGCCGAGAAGTCAGGTACTTGTAGATCAACTGTAAAGCCCCAGCAGGCGCAAAGCCCCGTCAGTGGTCAGGGCAACAATCTCCGCCAGCGAGTGCAGCAGTATCGGGACCAGCAGGCCACCGCTGTTGATTCTCGCGATGGCGAACACGCATCCACAAGCAAAGAGCAGCGCGATGGTTGTCCAATTACCGTATTGGATGTGAATGCCAGCAAAGATGGCCGACGTCACGATGACTGCGATCCATTTCCAGGCAGGGCTGTTCTCGTAGGGGAACAGTCGCAGCAGGTAATGGCGGAAATACAACTCTTCGGCGATGGGCGGAAACACGATCAGCGAGGCGATTTTGATCGCGCCTTGCCAACCGCTGAGGCCGGCCAGGAGCTCGGCCATGAAGGCCTCTTGAGGCAAGCCCAGCACGACGATGGCGACCCCGCAAAGCAGGTAGGACGCAATGATCCCGAACGCACCGATCCGCAGCGGGTTGCGGATGGCGTCACCGCGCAGTTGGGCGCCTGAATCGGAGCGGTATTGCCAGGCGAACAGGGCGAGGAGAATGAGCGCGATTGGGCCCATCGTGGCGGCAAACGACAGGTATGACTCTGCCGGTATGAGGAGAACCGCGGGTATTGCGGCTAGGAAAAACACCAGGCTGGCAAGAACGAACATGCCCAATCGGCGAAAGAAGCGGTAATCCGCAAAGGTGGAGGCGGGTAGCAACACAGGGGCGGCACCAAGATTCGTCACAGTCACTCCATGAGTGCAAAGAAGGAAAGGTATGCTGCCAGTATTCTTGGCTGCCTGGTACGGGTTCCGACTGGTTTTGTGGAAAAGTTGGCGCATGGTTCAAGGCCAAGCGCAGGCATAGGCTGTGCGACGGTTTAAAAACCGCCGGGATTAATTCCGATAGACCGCCGCACTCCAATATTGGCTGCCATTGCGCTTTTGACGAGTCCAGCCGTCCGCCTTCAATTGCTTGGCGATCATGCGATTCATCCAGCCATGCCCCAGCAGCAGGACCGGGCCATTGCCGGCAAGTGCCTGCAGCCGTTGCGCTGCGCTGTTGGCACGCAGCTTCGCGGCACCTGCGGACTCAACCCGGCGGGAGTACCCGCACAACCATAAGACCCGCAGAACAAACGCCCAGGTAAACGGTGAGAGCCTTGGCCATTTCCAGCGGCCATACGGCAGTTGCGCTTCACAGAAAAGCGCGTCGACGACGGTGGGTTCCAGGCCCAATGCCAGGGCAGAGGCCAGCGCACGAGGCGCGGAGCTTGAAACGATGACCGTGGCGGTCGCGGCGAGCTGTTGGCTGGCGTCCGGGGCGGGGTGATGAGTGATTTCCGAGCGGTCGTAGAGTTCGATCCAGTCTTTCATATCGAGCGCTGATACTTTGGCGGTCGCGGCCAGTTTTGGCTGGCCATGGCGCATCAGGATTATTTCTCTGGGCACAGTCTTTCTACGTCCTTGTGTCAGTGGTCTGTCTGGCCGGCACACTGTAATTTTTGAACCAGCCGTGATCACGGTACCACGCCACGGTATCGCTGAGGGTCCGCTCCAGCGTACGGAAGCGTACACCGAGCTCGTGTTCACTTTTGCTGTGATTGAAACGGCTGCGGTCTGCTTCTCGCACCAATAGGCGCAGGGTGGCCAGGCTCAGCAGGACGGGTTTGCGGGTGATACGTGCATAGAGTTCTTGCACGGCCGCCAAGAGGTATAGAAGGGGCAGCGGTACTTGTCGAGCCGGTGTCTTGACGCCCGCGATGCGTCCAAGGACAGGCACCAGTTCGCCCATGGTCATATGCCGGCCAGCGGCGAGATAGCGTTCCCCCCGGCGTCCATGATTGGCAGCGGCAATCTGCGCCAGTGCCACGTCGCGGGCATCGACCACGGAAAAGCTGCCGGGGATCAGGCCGGGCAATTTGCCGTTCACGACATCGTTGACCAACTGCCCCGAGGAGGTCGGTCCGATGTCGGCGGGGCCCCACATCCAGCCAGGCAGGACCATGCAGGCATGCATTTCGGGATGGTCTTGCAGAAACGACAGGATGACCCTGTCAGCGAGAATCTTGCTGCGGTAGTAGTCATCCGCATCGGCCTCGGCGCGCAGGCAGGTCTCGTCGATGGATGTGCCGGGCGCCCCGTCGAGCACGGCGATGGATGAGGTATGGATGAACCGCCGTATGCCGGCGCGGAAGGCCTGGTCAATCAGATCCCGCGTACCGCTGACGTTGATCTTTTCCAAGGCTTTCCAGTGGCTGCCGCCCTTGTAGTTGTCGCGAAAGAATGCCGCCGTGTGAAACACCGTATCGCAGC